>CAYGAH010000240.1:0-2453 GCA_964347685.1 uncultured Candidatus Bathyarchaeia archaeon
CGTGAGCATAGTACAGGGGAAGAGGCTTGCGAAGTTCGTCATAGACAAGGCCATGCACGTAGAATTCGACCCGGGGGACCAGACCGAGGAGCTCTGGAGGGCCCACGCCTCCGCCCTCATGCGATACCCCGAGATGGAGCGGGAGGTCGACGGGGGGAGGCGTTCCATTGAGGGGCTCGGGGGCGGGCCCTCATTCCTTGACCTGAAGGCGGAGATCGGTAGGCGAATCATGAAGGACTGCCATTTCTGCGTACGCGGATGCGGTGTGGACCGCCTCTCTGGGAGGGAGAGGGGCTACTGCCGGTGCGGGGTGGAGTTCGCCCTATCCAGCTACTTCCCCCACCTTGGGGAGGAGCCGGAGCTCGTCCCTTCTGGCACCGTCTTCACATGCGGATGCTCCATGCGATGCATCCACTGCCAGAACTGGGAGATAAGCCAGTCCCTCGAGACCGGCACTATGGCGGGTCCCTCAACGATGGCCGACGTCGTGGAGTCGCTGAAGAGGAGAGGGGTCAGGAACCTCAACATGGTCGGGGGAGACCCAACCCCCTACTGCTGGCAGTGGCTCCAGACAATGAGGGAGGTTGACACCAACATAGCCACCGTCTGGAACAGCAACAGCTACTACAGCCAGGAGACGGCTGAGCTCCTCGCCGGTTTCATCGACCTATACCTCCTGGACTTCAAGTACGGGAACGACAAGCACGCTGAGGAGATATCTGACGCGCCAGGGTACTGGGAGGCAGCCACCCGGAACCACTTGATGGCCAAGGAACACGGCGAGCTGATCATAAGGGTCCTCGTCCTCCCGGGGCACAACGAGTGCTGCACGAGGCCGATACTGGAATGGATAGCCGAGAACCTGGGCGCCGATGCGAGGGTCAACCTGATGTTCCAGTACAGGCCCGAGTGGAGGGCGGGCGAGAGGCAAGAGCTTGGGAGGCGCCTCACCCCTGAGGAAAGGAAGGAGGCCCTCAGCATGGCCAGAGAGGCTGGGCTGACCAACCTGGTCGGGGAATGAGCGAGGGATGGTTGAACCTTCCAGGCGATGAGAACCGTCTGGCGAACTCCGGGCTCAGATGCCGAGCCCTGGGGTATTTCGCAGCCACCTCGGGCCCGGTCATTGTCTGTACTCGGAGAAGGCCCCTCATGCTCCCGAGACTTTCAGGCTTGGAGGGAAGGGATAAGCCCTCTTGCTGGAGTAATCCCGAGTTCTGTGGCCATCCATCCTGATTGGGGTTTCATGAGGTCTTGAAGTGGTCTCTCCCTAATCCGCTGATGCGGCGGTTAAACGGCAGGATGAAACATTTAGCTGAACGTTACATAACGTTTATTTCAGGCACGGGGCTTCTCTAGGACGTATGGTAAGGGTAGGGGAGCAGATCCCTAACTTCGAGCTTCAAGCCGTCCAGAAGGGAGACACAGTGACGCTGAGCCTCTCCGACTATAGGGGCGGGTGGCTCGTCCTCTTCTTCTACCCCGCAGACTTCAGCTACGTCTGCCCCACGGAGCTCGAGGAGGTTGCAGACAACTACGGGAAGTTCACGGAGCTGGGGGCCGAGGTGCTGAGCGTGAGCACCGACACCGTGTACACTCATAGGGCCTGGAGAGGGGCTTCCGAGGCCATAGGGAGAGTGGGGTTCCCCATGGTGGCGGACCCCTCTGGCAGGCTCTGCAGGGCGTTTGGTACGTACATAGAAGAGGAGGGAGTCTCCCTCAGGGCCACATTCATAGTAGATCCCGAGGGTGTCCTGAAGGCCATGGAGATGCACGACAACAGCATAGGCAGGAGCGTCGGAGAAACCCTGAGGAAGCTTCAGGCATCTAAATTCGTCTTCGAGCACGAGGGGAGCCTCTGTCCTGCCAGCTGGGCGCCCGGGATGGAGCCTATAATCGTGAAGAAGCCCGAAGGGTGGGCGTAGATTGGAAAGAAGAGGCAGGCCCAGATCCAAGGAGGGAAACATGGATCTGGCACTGCGAGCCGGGGTCAGGGTCGTACCCACGGTAAAGGTCTTCTACAGGGGTGATCGTAGGCGACATTGTGAGGTGGTGGCCCCTAGAGGAGGCTGTGGAGAAGCTCAGGGGCATCCTTGAGGAAAAGGAGAGGTGTATCGCCGAGACGCGCAGATCGGGAATGCTTGAATCGGAACCCCCAATTCGGTAAAAATCCTAGGGCCGAAGCCATAAGGATGGCCGAGAATGCCGGCCTCAAAAACGTCATAACCTGAACCTCATTCGAAACCGGCACTATTTCATGGCTCTCAGCAGCCCGTCGGTGATGCGCTCTAGGGGCTTGAATAAAGGAGCCGACTTAACGCCCATGTACTTCCTCATGTAGAACTGGGCCATTGCCTTCGTCACGGCGAATCTGAGCTTCCTCTCAGAGAAGTCCGATGCGTATATGAGCTCGTGGTGTATCAGCCCCCTCTGCCTGGGCTCGGGTCTGCCCTCGT
>CAYGAH010000241.1:0-8054 GCA_964347685.1 uncultured Candidatus Bathyarchaeia archaeon
CGGAACTCTGGCTCGTCTCGGCAACGATAGTCTTGGGGGCCGCCCTGGTGGACCGCCTCTCCACCGAGCGCATCCCCTTCCTGCTGGGATGGCTCACAGTGATGGGGGGCTTCGGGTGGTTCTTCTGGACCCAGACTGGCAACCCTGCCTACCCCCTATACTGGAGCCTCTACAACGTCTTCGGGGGGTGGAGCGGTGAGAGCCAGGGGCAGCCCTTTCTAAGGCTCATGCTGGACTGGGTGCTCTGGAAGCTCAGGGTCTGGCCCACGAAGCCGACGGGGGTTCTGCTCCTTGGCGCAGTGTTCGGTTTCTTCGCCCTCCTAATCCACGTGGTCAAGAGGAGGCCCGAGAACTACAGCATCCACCTCTACTTCATGTCAACCCTCATGGTGCTGGGCCCCATATTCGTCCCCTACGCCGGCTCTAGCCTAACGCCCCTCCTCATAATGCTGAGGATGATGGTCCCCATCGTCGCCCTGGGGTCGAGCACCCTAGTCCACCTGGTCTCGGAGTACGAGCCCGTCGTGACAAAAATGAGAGGCATCCAAATCGAGAAGGGGCTGATCCTGATCTCACTGCTTTCCTTCGCTTACTTCGTTCCCGCCTACAGCGGTTTCCAGGGGGAAACTGTGGAAGCCTTCCTGTCAGCCGACGAGGCGATGGTTTACTACCGTGGGGGCACCGTAGTCTGCGACTACCCAACGATGAACTACCGCTTCGTCAACAGGTGGCGCTTGGCGGCATCGGACCTCATGGGGAACCACTACGCCCCCAACTACTTCGGGGTCAGCGACCCCAGGGAGTACGCGAGATGGTTAGAAGAGAACCACGTCACTCTCTGGATCCGCTCGGACTACAGGGCGGCGCCCGTCTGGAAAGTCGTCGAAAAAAACTACCCCGACCTCCTAGTCTTCCTTGAAGAGATCGAGGGCTCAAGGTTCTACTCGGTGAACCAGACGGAGCTGGAGAGGGTCCTACCCCGAGAAGGCGCACCCTCCTGAAATAAGCAAGGGGCAAGATCGCCAGGTACCCCATGTAGATCTGGTCAATTTGAAGCGAGAGGGTTGATCAAGAAGGGCGAGTGCGTCAGCCTGGAGTGGGCCCTGGTCGGGAGGCTGGAACCTTGCTACGCCTCAAGAGCGTCAAAGTCTAAGCCCATTCGGGTCGTCTGCACAAATTTAACATAGTCTAGACGATCTACTCACTGGAGGTGCGCAGCTTATCCCGGTACGAGTCCCTTGGGGTGGACGTGAAGAAGAGGGGGATAAGGGCCTTCAGGGAGGTCATCGAGAACCTGTACCCCGGGGCCTTCTGCGTCATACAGAGGGATCCCTCAAACCCAACCATGGGCATGGTCTCCCACACGGACTCTGCTGGAAGCAAGCCAGTCCAAAGCTACCTCCACTGGAGGGAGACGGGGGACGCCTCTTGGTTCAGGGGCCTCTCGCAGGACGCCCTAGCAATGAACCTGAACGACATCCTATGCGTCGGGGCAAAGCCCGTCACATTCGTCGACTATGTAGCTTACAACACCCTCCTCATCGACCGGGTTCAGCTTCTCTCCGCCCTGGCCGAGGGATTCTCCTCGTGCCTAGAGACGCTCAAGGGTGAGGGGATGCCCATCCTCTTCGCGGGTGGGGAGACCGCGGACCTCCCGGACCAGGTTAGGACTCTAGACGTCTCCGTGGCCCTCTTCGGGAGGGTAGAGCTGTGCAAGGTCGTCACAGGCGAGAGGATCTCCCCGGGGGACGTGATAGTGGGTTTGCGCAGCGGGGGCGGGATCAGGTACGAGAGGGGGGAGAACAGCGGCATAATGAGCAGCGGGCTGACCCTCGCAAGGAACTGCCTCATGCACTCTGACTACCTCAAGAGGTACCCGGAGCTCGCCCACCCGGGCGGGGGGCGCTACACGGGGAGGTACAGGTTCGACGACCACATTGACGAGCTGGGGATGACCGTAGGGGAGGCGTTGCTCTCGCCCACAAGGTTCTTCGCGCCGGTGGCCTCAGAGGTCCTAGAGAGGGTGGGTGAGGCCGTGCACGGGATGGTGCACAACACCGGGGGAGGACAGACCAAGTGTCTGCGCCTTGGGGGGAACGTTGGCTATGTGAAGGACGACCTCCCAGAGCCCGACCCCATATTCAGGCTAATACAGAGGGAGTCTGGCGTGGGCTGGAGGGAGATGTACCAGGACTTCAACAGGGGGGTAGGCTTCGAGTTCATAGTGGACTCCGGTGCGGCCGACGAGGTCATCGGTATCGCTGAGGGCTTCGGGGCAGGCGCAAAGGCGATAGGGCGGTGCGAGAAAGGCAGCGGGAAGATTAGCCTAAGGATAGAGACGGGAATGGGCAAGTTCTCATATCCTTAAATCACCCCTCCGTCTCGCTTAGATCAAGTTCTTCCACTGTCCACGATTCACCACTTATCGAAGTGGGTAACCTCATCGAGGCTGCGTCGGGGCCTCTGCGGGGGCCTCTCCGCCGGATGCCCGACGGGTATGATCGCCACGGGCCTTATCCCCTCAGGGGCCCCTATGGTCTCTGCGGCCCTCCCCTCGTCGAAGGCTCCGACCCAGCAGGTCCCCAGGCCGTTGGCTGTGGCTGTGAGGAGGATGTTCTGGATCGCAGCGGCAGTGTCCTGCAGGCAGTAGAGCCTTGAGCCCCTCTCCCCGTACCTGGAGGCAGACCTCCCCGGGTCGGCGCACACGACTATAACGACGGGCGCTGTGCCTATGAACCCCTGACCGTGCGCGGCGTCAACCAGCCTGTCCTTGACCCCTTCGTCCCGCACGGCCACGAAGCCCCATGGCTGGCGGTTGCCGGCGCTGGGGGCGAGGGTTGCCGCCCTGATGAGCGCCCCCACCTCCTCGTCGGATACGTCTCGACTCGTGAAGGCCCTGACGCTCCTCCTCCCCTCTATGGGCTCGGGGATCACCACAAGATTCACCGTGAGGGTTAAGGTTCTCGGGGGTTAAAAGCTGCGCCCCTGGGGGTCGGCCTCTTCCTCCTGCCCAGGACGTATATGAGGGCCAGGGCCCCAACGATGGTGAAGGCGATGCTGATCATCAAGGGGTCCAAAACCTGCCCCGTCGGCGCCGTGTCGACAACGGCGTCGGAGACGCTGATGTAAAGGTCGCTCCCCACTATCCTCTCCCTCTGCCTCGTGCTGTTCCCCACGTAGTCCTGCCCAGATATGTTGTAGGCCGCGACTACGAAGTCGCCATACTCGGGGGCGTTCTCCAATAGGTCGATGGGGTCCTTCAGGTTAGTCAGGGTGAGGTCCACAGGGAGCCAGCCCCAGGGGGGGACGTATATCATCGCCCAGCCGTGCCACCCCACCCCCCTCTGCTCTATGCTCAGGTGCCCCTCCCACGAGGTTTTGCTGCTGTCGATGCCCTCGTAGAAGACCACCCCCACCTGCAGAAACGCCGGGATCCCCACCGAGCGGCACATGCTTATCAGGAGTATGGCCTGGTCGTCGCAGTCGCCCCTCCCGTCCGCCAGGGTCTCGTCTGGGTATCGTGGAGTCTCGAAGTTGGCGTATGTGGCGTTCTCGAGCAGCCACCGGGTGTATCTGGCGACGGCGCCCAGGACTGTCGTCTCCCCCCGAGACAGCCGCTCCGCGAACGCGGCTATTCCCTCGTCGTCGGCCATGAATGTGTCGGTGGAGAAGCAGTATTCATCGACGAGGTCCCTGGGTATGTCCTCGAAAGTCTCGGCCTTTGCCGGGTCGATGTTTGGCTCGGGCCTCCCGTTCGACTGGATGTCGTAGACCGCCCAGAAGGTTACGCTTGCTCCAGGGGCTATTTCGAGGGGGATGTCCACAACCGCGTACCTGTTCCCGTCGATGTCCGTGTCCTCGTCCCTCAACCCGTGGGAGGAGTTCGCGATCTTCACGGTCTGCCAATCGCTGTCCAAGAAGAGGGGGATGCCGGCGTCATCGTCAGTCAGGACGAACGCCTCGCCCCCCCTGTTCTCGAAGGTGTAGGTGCTCTCCATACCGTAACGGGACGAACTCGCAGCAGTCCATGGCAGGTTTAAAGCCAATAATATGAGGACGAAAAATAGGGCTCCTTTCTTCAAGTCGCGGCTCGAATTGGATGGGGCTCCGTCTCTTATCTATCTTTTCCGTCTCATTCGACGTGCACCCTGAACAGGTCGATGTCCCCCTGCATGTAGGGAAGGAACTCCTCAACCGCCCTCTCAACGTCCCTCGACTGGGTTATGTACCTCCCCACTATCAGGATGTCGGCGCCTGCGTCTAGGGCGATCTTCGCCGTGTTGGGGCTGATGCCCCCGGCGACGGCTATGAGCAGCTTCCTGTCCTTGAAGGCCTCCCTGATCTCCTTTATGTACCCCCACCTTGGCTCCCCTCCCTTCTGCTCCACATCTATCGCCCTGTGGAGGATGACGGCGTCTGGCAGCTTCTCAAGCCTCTTCAGCTTGGCTACTGGGTCCTCAACCTGCATCATGTCCAAGAATGAGTAGACTCCCAGCCTCCTCGCCTCGTAGACGAACTCGTCTATGGTAGCCTCTGAGGCCGCCCCGGCGCAGCAGACTGCGTTGGCGGTCTCGTCGAAGGCCATGTCCACCTCCACCTTGCCCACGTCCATGGTCTTTAGGTCAGCTATGATGAATCCGTCCCTTGAAGCCTCCCTAAGCTCCCTTATGACGCCGACTCCGTACCTCTTTATGAGGGGTGTCCCGGCCTCAAGGATGATGCTGTCGTTCTTGGGGACCGCGGCCACGACCCTCTTGACCTGGTCGATGTCTGGGTTGTCTAGGGCTATCTGTAGGTAGGGCGGCCTCCAGAGCCTCGGGGACCTGAAGCCCATCAGCGGGTGGCGGGCCCTGTCCTTGTCGTACATGATCTTCTCCAGGGGCGGGTAGTTCTCAAGGGCCCTGCTGAGGGCGAGCTTCGTCGCGCTGTAGTTGTAGTGGTATATCCGGCGCTCGTCCTCAGCCTTTGGGTGGATGAAGACGCTGACAATCACGACCCAGTCGTCAACTATCTCCCTGGGGACTATGCCGTCCTCCACGGCGTCGGCCACCGCCTTCGCGACGGCTGACTGGGCTGGGCCGAATATCTTGCCCGCGTCCTCCATGTCCTTTACCGTGACCTTTGGGACGATGACGGTCTGGGGCTTAGGGGGAAGGTTCGGCCTTATGACCGCGAGGAGGGGGGTGTGCCCCGCCGAGAGGTTGCTCAGGGACTGGGCGAATGCCGTGCCTACGGGCCCGAACTTGTCCCCTATCATTAGGTCTATGTGGGCGACCTCGTTCCCTTCCCCAACGAGGGCCTCCCCTATGAAGAAGGCCCCGCCTGGGTGGGAAGCATCCATGCCGAAGCGGTTTATGGAAGCCCTGAGGGCCTCGCTCATTGAGCCGAATCGGCCCTGCTCCACCAGGCTCTCTAGGAACTTGTACTGCTCGGGCGTGATCCTTCCCGGAGCCCTCAGGAGGCTCTTGTCATCGCTCATTGGAATCCAAAGTAAATGCAACCGACCAGTATTTAACAGTTACCAGAACCCGTGACATCCACGTGACACAAAATATGCGTTGAAAACTTTATGAGGCCTTTATACCTTCCATTTGTGTCACAGATTCAACGGTCACCGTTACGTTTACGACCCTTTCACCGTCTCTGAGCAGCTCCACTAAGGCCTCGTCCATGTCGCATGCCGCCTTGTCGGCCCCCACCATGAGGGTCCTCCCGCAGATGTAGCCGCTCTTGCGGGCGACCATGTCCCTGGGGTCTGTGAGGGTGAGCCTGGGGTCTCCCCTGCCCGTGACTTTGAACTCCCTGCCTCCGGCCTCGATGGCCAGGGTTACCTTGCTGTCCCTGCTTCTTGCGGCCTCCTTGAGGTCGGGGTCGAGGTCCCTCAGCCCCTTCTCTGCAGCCACGGCCACTACGCAGTCTCCTCTGGTGGTAAGCTCTTTGTCGCGGGTCACCATCACCGTGGTCTCGTGTCTGGCCCTTACGTTGGGGTGGCCCCTCGCCCTGAACGCCTCCAGATACTTCATTCCCGGGATCAATTTCAGTACCTTTTAGTTAGATTAGTTTGTTTCGGGGTCGTTCTTGATGATCGGGACTTAGTAAGGTTTTTACGCTCGGTGCTTGGAAGTCTTTTTGCGGGCTGGTAGTTCAGTGGTATGAATGCCGCCTTGGCATGGCGGAGGTCGGGGGTTCAAATCCCCCCCAGTCCACCACCCTCCCGCATCGGCTTGATGTATACGCTTTGGTGCTTGGCAAAAATAGACCCATTGACTTAAAATGAAAATGGGTTATGGGTTAAGCCTCGTATACGGTCTCTCCGCCCAGGATGGTCCTAAGCACCTTCGTGTCCCTGATGTCGTCCTCTGGGCAGGTGAGGATGTCGCGGTCTATGACGACCATGTCCGCCAACTTTCCCGGCTCTATGCTTCCCTTGAGGCCCTCCTCGAAGGTGAGGTAGGCGCCGTTGACGGTGTACATTCTTATCGCTTCCTCACGGTTCACTTTCTGCTCCATCCCCATCTGGGTCCCCTTCACCTCCGTCCTCCTGGCGATGCTGGCCCATAGGCTAGGGAAAGGTAGGTAGGGCGTCACGGGAGAGTCGGTCCCCGAGGCCACGACGACGCCGTTGTCGATCCAAGCCCTGTGGGGCTTCAGCCACTTGGATCTCTCGGGCCCCACGTTCTCGTAATAGCTGTCTCCCAAGTAGTATAGGAAGCTGGGCTGGCTGGCGACCGCGACGCCTAGGCGCCTGCACCGCTCGAAGTTCTCATCGCTGGGCTGGTAGGCATGGATGAGGTAGAACCTCCTCCCCTTTATGGGCTTGACCTTGTCGGTCTCCTCGAAGGCGTTGAGCACCATGTCCATGGCCTTGCCCCCTGCGCAGTGCACCCCGACGAGCATCCCCCGCCTGTTAGCGGCGTCGACCAGCTTCTGGAGGCTCTCGACGGGAAGGGTGAGTATCCCGCAGTTGTCCGGGTCGCCCTCGTACGGCTCCCTTAGGAGGGCAGTGCGCCCCCCGACGCCTCCGTCTATGAGGGCCTTGAGTCCCTGGAACCTTATGAGGTCGCTCCCGTAGCCTGTGACCATTGGGAAGTTCTCTATCCGCCTGACGCTCTCCTCTATGGGCTCCTCCCCCTGGACCGCCCTCAGCATCATGTTCACCCTTACCGTGAGGCCCCCCTCCCCCGCCAGCCTCTGGTAGGCGACCATCTCGTCCTCAGTGTTCCCCGCGTCGATGACGCTGGTGATCCCCGCCTCGCTGAAGGCCGCGCAGGCGGTCCTTATCGCCTCCATGATCTCGGGGATTCCTGGGGCTGGGATGTGCCTCCTGACAAGGTTCATGGCGGGCCCCTCCTCCAGCATCCCCGTGGGGAAACCCTCCCCGTCCCTCACGATCCTCCCGCCCACTGGGTCTGGGGTCTCCCTAGTGATCCCCGCTATCTCTAGGGCCCTGCTGTTGGCGACGAGGAGGTGGCCGCAGGTCCGGGTCAGGACCACAGGGTTCTCTGGGGCAACCTCGTCCAGGTCGTGGCGGCTTGGGTTCCTGTGCTCAGAAAGCTTGGCCTGGTCCCATCCCCTTCCCAGGACCCACTCCCCTGGCTCTGCTTCGGCAACCTTCTCGGCCACCGTCCCCTTGATGTCCTCTATGGAGCCCATGGGCGGGGTCCTGCAGTTGATCATCTGGAGGGCCGTGCCCGTCCCCAAGACGTGGAGGTGGCTGTCTATGAGCCCAGGAAGCACCGCCTTCCCCCCGAGGTCGACCAGCTCCGTCCCTGCTCCAACGAGCCTCCTGATCTCTTCGTTGCCGCCTACGGCTATGATCTTCCCGTCCCTGACGGCCACGGCCTCGGCTACGCTGAATTCCTCGTCTACGGTGATCACCTTCCCGTTCAGCAGCACTAGGTCCGCAAGGCAAGCTCTCTCTTGAACGGACATCCGAAACACCAAATACAAACCCGTGATAGGCAATATAACAGTTGACCACTAACCGAGGAGGAGGGTGACCTCCTGGACGACGAGTTCAGGCACGAGGCTCCTACCCTCCCTCACCAGCCTTA
>CAYGAH010000242.1:0-6108 GCA_964347685.1 uncultured Candidatus Bathyarchaeia archaeon
TGATTGAGATGGAGCTTGGCAGCGCGTTTAAATGGTACCATTATGATGTTCTGCGCCTAAACGAAGTCGTTCTTCATTAGCTTGTTTATATCCATGCGCTTTACTGGTTTGGTCAGCACTTGGAGGATACGCTCCGGAGACATAGAAGAAAGCGTCCTTTGGGCGGAGAGCGGGTACCGAAGCCTTAGATGGCGGAGCGGTTTCCGGAGGAGACGTAGCTATAGTAGGTAGAATCCGGAGGTTAGGGACTTGGGGACTTGAATTCTTAGATAGAGGCGTTGGAATTCTTAGATAGAGGCGGAGAGATCCGGAGGAGGTGTTACGGTTGCAGGAGAGTGGCGTATAGGATAGTTAGAGTTACGTTTCTGGCCTAGATTCTATACTAGTTCCTGCCGGGGAGACTTTGTTATACTCTTGCTCCAAGTCTTCCGGTTTCTCCTGGAGATAGGTTGCTCTCCTATACGTTATCCGGTCTTCTCCGGACGTAAGTTCTTCCTTTCCGGCATCCTAGGTCTCCGTCTGGTTTACTCCCACGCATGCGGTGACGTGCAAAAGCTCTGCGTGTTGTGGACGGAGTGATCGTTGAGCGCATTGAGAAAATGGTACCATTACACGGGAGGGTGATCTCGCAAAGATAACTCTCCACGTCGTGGGTTCATCCATCCTGACGACCAACACTGACCCCTCCTACAAGGGGAGGGTCTTCGACCTCAACCTCGACTTCCCCACCATGGCCTCCACCCTCTCGATCCTCATGGCCGGCGTCCTTCTCGATTACGTCGGTTGGAGGGGCTTCCTCTCTCTCCTAGTGGTGACTGCCATCTCGAAGATCCCGGCCCTGTTCATCGCTGAGGCTCGAAAGCCGACCTGATTCATGGAACGGGGATGGACTAACGTTAAATAGCCGACCAAACCACTGCAACTGGCTCTATAACTCACTCCTCGTCCCTCCAGCAAGCGGGTCTAGGGATTCATAGAACAGGGAGATCCATTTGGATGACGCAGGGCTAAGCGGGAAGGTTTATTAGAGTTTTTCGTGGTTGAAAGGTCGTCAAAGTGCGTACCTAATTTGTCGGATCAGAAGATGGGCAGCCTCTGGAGGGGCAACCTGGCGGTGATGGTGATCTCCTCTGGCCTCTGGAGGGTGGGCGGTGGGATGACGGGCCCCTTCTGGGCGCTCTACGTCCTCTACCTGGGGGGGAGCTACTTCCACGTAGGGCTGATATCCGCAGTCAGCGCAGTCCTAAGCCTGATCCCTTCCTTCTTCGGGGGATACCTGGCAGACGCCTTCGGTAGGAAAAGGATGGTCTCCGCCCTGAGCGCCCTAATGGCCATAAACACAGCCATCTACGTCCTCGCCCCCGAGTGGGAGTGGCTCCTATTAGCCCGTTCCCTGGACTCCGTCTTAGCGGGACTCCGCCAGCCAGCATTCAGCGCCCTCATAGCCGACTCGACCAAGGCAGAGACCCGGGCCATGAGCTACGGCCTCTGGCAGGCAGTGCCCCCCATTTTTGGCCTCGCATCCCCCTACGCCATAGGGGTCCTGATGGACAGGTACGGGGTCCTCCCGGCCCAGAGGTGGGCTTATGTTGTCCTCCTGGTCACGTCCTCGGCGGCGGCCCTCATGAGGGTGAGGTGGCTCTCAGAGACCCTGCCCCCCGACTCCAGGGAGGGGGTGAGCCTCTCGCCGGTTTTTCGGGAGACCCTGGGGGAGTTCAGGGAGACAGCCAGGGTCGTTCCCCGCCAGCTTTGGGCCCTGATCCTAATAGGGGGCCTGTTCCAGTTCGGGGCATCCCTGGGCATCGCTTTCGCGGTCACCTACGCGACCACAGACGTGATCCACCTGACCTCCGCCGAATGGGGCCTAATCAACACGGCCTCCACCTTCGCGAGCCTCGCGTTCAGCGTCCCCTTCGCGATCTCGGCGGACCGCTATGGACGCCTAAGGCTGGTCCAGCTCTCCCTCTCCCTGACCCCCCTCACAATCCTTGGGTTCACCTACAGCAGGGGATTCTACCAGGCATTCGCCTCATACACGGCGATGACCGTTCTGGGGAGCATGGGGGGAGTCGCTAGCCAGGCCCTATTCGTAGACTACTCCCCCAGGGGGCACAGGGGGAGGATAGGGGCGCTCACGGCCGTCATAGGGTCCACCCAGAGCTTCAACGTCCAGATGGCCGGAGGGGGGACGATAATAGGCGCGGCAGGGAACATGGTGGGGGGAGTCCTTTACGGCGACGTCTCATACGCCTCCCCCTTCCTTCTGATGGCCGGGATCATGGGTTCGGCTGCCCTGATAGGGCTCCTACAGGTGAAGGAGCCAAAAAAGCGAGAGGAGTAGCATTATCGAAGTTGATGACCCCCCGCTCGCATGCACCTGTCGGTTAACGCCCCCAAACACGGATAATCTTCGTTGCTCCGATGGGAGGGGCTCGAGACGGCCTGGATCGTCCTCCAACGATGAAGCCCAGGGGGCTGAGCGGGGCATATGGGTTTCACCCCTCGAGCCAATGCGGCGTCATATCTCCCCATTCACATCCAGAGGGAACTCACTCTCGAAATCTAATTCAACTGGAGGGGATACCACCGTACACATAGACACCATCTTCTTCCTTTAACCAAGGATAAGGCATCTTTACTCAAACTTTTAATAATTTATAATTATTTTTCGTTTTTTTCGAGCTGAAGGAAGCATGAAAGTAATTATGTATGTGGCCCAGAAATCCTTCAATGCCCTCTTACTGGGATTCTCCTTCGAGAGGCGAATGTGATTTTATTTATTAATCACAAATTTTAGGTTACAAGAATGTTTTTATGATATAAACCATATAATATTCTACGTATAAAAGGCCATATTTTAAAGAAATTGGATGGTTCAATTCCAGTTTTTACGCGGGCTTGGGACGGTTTGATGCGGTTTGCCCGTGAATGGCCTTATTCATAGGTGATAGTATTGAGGGTGTGTCTGCTATCAGAGAACTCGTATCCCGTTAACAGGGGGGGCGTCAGCGAGTGGTGTCGCTCCCTCATCGAAGGGATGGACGATGTAAACTTCAGCATATTCACCATCTCCCCAGATGACAGGTTGCGCTACGAGCTTCCCGAGAACGTGCTGGAGAATCAGGTCGTTCATCTAGATTCGCCTGGGTTCAAGGATGTTGAAGGGTACAGGAAGGAGATTTTGGAGATATTGGACGAAATAAAACCCGTACTCGATGGGGAACCAATGGACTGTGAAACCCTGTCAGATCTCATCCACGACCTTGATATCACCGGCGAGGAGCTTCTGGCCTCCGACGAGAACTGGGATGCAGCGATCGATTTCTACAAGAGGGAATACGGCGATAAACCCTTCATCCCCTTCTACTTCTCATGGATCTCCCTCTTCTACCTGCTATACAAGGTTCTTGATGTCTCCAGAGAGGTGCCCTCCTCAGATGTCTATCACTCCCTGAACGCCGGTTACGCTGGGTTGCTCGGCTGCCTCGTCAAGATTGAGCGGGATAGACCCCTGATAGTCACGGAGCACGGCCTCTACCTAAAAGAGAGGAGGTTCGAGCTCCGCAACTCGGAGGTGCCCGAGTGGCTCCATGGCTTCTACGAGAACTTCTTCGTCTCCCTGGTCAAGACCACCTACAGGTACTGCGACAAACTGACCGCCGTCTGCGAGGACCACTTGAGCTATCAGCGCAGCATCGACCCCAAACTGGATCCCATGGTGATCTACAACGGTATAGACCCCGAAAGGTTCAATTTCAGGAAGCCCGGGGGCGGAGACGACTTCTATACGATTGGGACTGTGACCAGGGTCACCCCCATCAAGGACACCCTGGCCCTCATAAGGGCTGCCAGAGACGTCGTAGAGAAATACCCCGCCAAGTTCTTCATAGTGGGCGAGGTTCAGGACGAGGAGTACTACGAGGAGTGCAGGGATCTCGTGGACTCGCTGGGGCTGGCCTCGAACATCGTCTTCACGGGTTACCAGGACAGCACCGAGTGGTACCCGAGATTCGACCTGTTCGTCCTCCCATCCCTCTCCGAGGGTTTCCCCCTAACCATCCTTGAGGCGCTGAGCTCGGGGGTCCCATGCCTTGCCACGAACGTGGGTGGAATCCCCGAGATACTGGATGAGGACCTCCTCGTCGAGAAATGGGATTATCGTGGGCTGGCGCAGAAGATCTCGGAGCTCCTGAGGGACCCTGAGGCCCGGTGGGAGCTTGGAATAAGGGGCCGGCGGCTCGTTGAGAGCAAGTTCAGCGTCTCCCAAATGGTCGATGAGTACAGGAACCTATACAGGGTGACGGCTTGACGGCGATAACCTTCCCCTTGAAGAGGTTCCCCGGAAACTTCGGCAAACGCCACATCTCCTTCGGAGGCTGGTTCTTCGTGCAGCCCCTCGTGCTCATGGCGACGGCTCCATCCGTGGCGATCGTCTGCATCGACCTCTGCAGGGGATCCATGCCCTCCATGCTGCTGGGGGTGCTGCCATTCGTTTGGGCCTGTGTGACGATGGCCAGCTACATGCTCGACAGGTTCCGGGCTGAGAAGAACATCCTGAAGGCCCCCCTCGGGGATCTGAAGGAGCTGTTGCGGGAGGAGAAGGGTTTCATCAAGAACGCCCTGATCATGGGCATAATTCTGACCCTGATCTCCTCCAGCGTGGCCGGCTATCGTTTCCTCAGGTTCGGCGATGATTCGGTCTTCCTCCTCTGCGTCGTGTCCCTCATATCACTGCAGATGCTCCTCGAGTCCGTGGTCCAGGGAATGTTCAGCCTGACTCGGATAGCCCGGTTCCTAGGATTGACCATCGCCTACGAGGCTGTCACCCTCTGGGCGGTCTACAACCACCCGATCATGGCCTTCTTCCTGTTCATATTCAGCGTCAACCGCCTCATCGTCCTATCGGGGAACCACGGAGAGTACGACCTCAGGGAATTCCTCAAGAAAGCCGCAGCCTGAGGCCACCGCCTGTTAAAACCACTCAATTCATAAAATTATTATATAACACGTGAAATGCGTGTTTAAAAATAATAATCGGAAAATGACTAAACATTAATTTGTAAGATAATGTTTAAAAGAGATCACTTCGATCAAGTATTGAATATCGGATACCGGCTATTTGAGCCCGTATTTATGTTCCGTGTTTAAAAGCCGTGATTTAGTATGAAAGCGAAAAACTTCCGGGAGATCAAGGGGATGCCCTACACCAGACGAGAGTATATCGGGGGCGTTCCCGGCGTCAAGATAGTGAAGTTCACCATGGGGAACCCCGAGGGGGACTTCGACTACCGCGTGGAACTCCTCAACATGAGGGAGGCCCAGATCAGGCATAACGCCCTCGAGGCGGCGAGGGTTGCGGCTAACAGGGTTCTGGAGGAGGCCCTGGGGGCATCCAACTACATTCTCAAGGTGGTCCCATACCCCCACCAGGTCCTAAGGGAGCACAAGAGGATAAACGTCGCCCAGGCGGACCGGTTCCAGGAAGGGATGAAGAAAGCATACGGGAAGCCCGTGGGTGTGGCAGCCAGGGTGGATCGGGGAGAAACCGTGATTTACGCTGAGATCGACGAGGAGGGCCTGGATACGGCGAAGGAAGCCCTAACCAGGGCGGGGCACAAGCTTCCCAGCCCATTCAGGGTCATGGTGGAGGAGGCGAACTGAGAGGATAGACGTGCCTAATGGTATGTATACTGCGAGGAAGCTGAAGAAGGACAGGAGGAAAAACAGACGAAGGAGCAAGGACTACGTGCTCAGGCTCAAACGTAGGAGGGAAAAGGCCGGGCCCCTGGAGGGTTCGCCCATGGGCCGTGGCATAGTGCTCCAGAAGGTGGGGGTGGAATCCAAGCAGCCCAACTCTGCGATCCGGAAGTGCGTGAGGGTGCAGCTCATAAAGAACGGGAGGCTGGTGACGGCCTTCCTCCCCGGGGACGGGGCCCTTAACTACGTTGACGAGCACGACGAGGTGATGATCGAGGGCATAGGCGGCCCCAGGGCGAGGTCCATGGGCGACATCCCAGGGGTCAGATACAAGGTGTTCAAGGTGAACGGTGTCCCCCTAGACCGCCTAGTCGTGGGAGAGGTCAAGAAGCCCATGCGTTGAGGCTGGCA
>CAYGAH010000243.1:0-18208 GCA_964347685.1 uncultured Candidatus Bathyarchaeia archaeon
CCTCATGGAGAGGGCGGATGAGGACGGTCACTCCACGGCAGGCCAGGCCGCCGAGGCAGCCTTGAAGGCTGGGGCTGGGGTCCTCGTCCTTACCCACATAAGCTCCCGGTACCCCGACACGGGCGTCCTCCTGGAGCAGGCGAGGGCGGTCTTCCCCGAGACCGTTGTGGCCGAGGACATGATGGAGCTGGAGGTTCCCCCTGAGGGGTTCAGAGGAGCCTCCTGAGGAGCCTGAGGCTCTCCCCAACGCCCTCGTAGGACTCGACGGTCACCCAGCCGTCGAAGGGGAGGGACTTCAAGGCCCCCATAGTCTCCCCCCAGTCTATTGACCCCATGCCGACCCTTAGGTGGGCGTCGGCCTCCCCATGGTTGTCGCTAACGTGTACGTGCCTTATCCTGTCCCCGAGCCTCTCTAAGAACTCAAGGGTCTCGCCCCTTATGTTGGCGTGCGCAACGTCTAGAACCATCGATGCCTCCTTCCCCAGCTCCTCGAAGAACCTCTCGAAGTCCCCTACAGACTTCATCACGTAGGGGAAGGGCTCCGGGACGTTCTCTATAAGGGCCTCCACCCCGTGTTCCTCTGCGTATCCTATTATCCTTCGGGCCGACCCAAGGTTGAGCCTCCAGGCTGAGCCTGGGGAGAGGCGCTCCACCGCGGTCGAGTTCCCAGGGTGGAACACAAACAGGCCAGCGCCGAGCTCCGAGGCCCACCTCACAGAGGCTTCTATGCGCCTTAGGATGGCCTCCCTTATCTGGGGGTCGTCTGCTGAGATGTTTACGTCGGTGAAGGGGGCGTGCAGA
This sequence comes from uncultured Candidatus Bathyarchaeia archaeon, assembly GCA_964347685.1. Taxonomy (GTDB): domain Archaea; phylum Thermoproteota; class Bathyarchaeia; order TCS64; family TCS64; genus CAYGAH01. The sequence goes on from CAYGAH010000243.1 coordinate 802, forward strand.
GAGTAATCGAGGCCGTGGGAATCCTTCAGCTCCAGGAGCCTCTCGACCCGACCGGGGTTCAGGGTGTGGGGGCCGGCGTCGACCACCTCTACGTACCTGGTGCCCGCAGAGGCGATTTCCAGGAGGGCCTCCTCGAGGGGTTTGTGGAGGCAGAAAAGGGTCGAGGCGGCCAGGTGCATTGCGATCTCATATCCTGCGCCTGGATGATTATTATTGCTTGCTAGCCTTGGCATCTTTCAACATCTATTAGTTGAAAGGCAAAACGTGATGCTTCTAACTCTAAACTGTATTCCGGATCGATTTTAGTTAAATATACTGCGGTTTAATGCTAGGGTGCTTAAAGAGAGGCTGAAACATGGACGCCCATTATGATGTCGAGGCCAAGCAAGAAACCCATGACCCAAACGGACTGCGCTCGAACCTAGTAATCTGCCCCAACTGCAAGAACGAGAGCCCCAAGACCCTTTACTGCCTGAACTGCGGATACCCCCTTTACTATGATGAAGATGAGCATCCCAAGGCAGAGGAAGAGGGTGCCCGGGTCGTCGTCGAAGAGGACTACGTTCGGGAGGAGGCCGAACGGATGATCGGGGTCCCGATGGAGGCCGAGGCCGTTCCCCTACCCGTTGCGGATGAACCGCATGAGGAAGAAGCCTTTGAGGAGGCTGAGGAGGAATTTGTGGAGCCTTCGGAAGCACTCGCCTGGCTAGAGTCTGTCGAGGAAGAGGAGGGCGCCGACTTTGAACCCGAGGAAGCTCCCGAGGTTTTGGAGGAGTCGGAGACGCCTGTGGAGGAAGGTGAAGCTCCTGTAGTAGAGACTGAGGAGGAGGTCATGACCTGGGCCGAGCTTGAGGAAAGGGTTCACGTCTGTGAGCCGGACCATGTCGTCAGGGAGGTCATGGAGAACCTGGCCAAGAGCATCTCCCTGAAGCTCTGGCTGGTGAACATGCTCTGCGAGGGGAAGGTCGAGGAGGGCCACTTCCTGAAGCTTTTCGAGGGATACGAGTTCCGCTCAGAGCTCTACATGAACCAGAGGAATGAGATGCTGGAGCGAGACCGAGACCTGGCCGCCTCAGAGAAGGTCCTCAACGAGGCGAGGGTGGGCCTCCAGGAGCTGGAGATGAGGAAGGTCATCAGGGACATATCGGACGACGAGTACGACGCCAAGGCACCCGCCTACAAGTGGGACATAGACCACTACGAACACGTGATAACTAAAAGGAAGAGGGAGGTGGAGTTCCTCGAGGACCTCTCCAGGGTGATGCCTAAGGATGAGATCGTCCAGCTAAAGGAGATAGCCGATAATTGTCGGGGGGAGATAGACCGCCTGGAAAGCTCTTCGGGAATCAGCCCAGGAACCACGGAGAAGGTGAGGAAGGCCCTTGAGGAGGCCATAGCCTGCCTCGAAGGCTTCGGCTACGTGTGAAACCCGATCCAGTCCAAGCGTTGGCGACTACGGGCAGGCCTTAGCGCTCGATACTCGCCCAATTTTTTCCTTCGGGACGACCTAGCCCAGGAAGCCCTTCACAACTAGACTAATACTCCGAGATAACGATTAAAAAAATAGATGTTGGGTCACAGGCACACCTTTTGTACTGCTCCGAGATAACCCTTTTATTCGATCTTTCCGGACACGATAACAGTTTGGTGAAACATTTTGATAGAGCTTAAGAAGGGGGTATACTGGGTGGGGGCCGTGGACTGGAACGTGAGGAACTTCCATGGATACATAACCCAAAGGGGCACCACATACAACGCCTACCTAGTCGTCGACGAAAAGGTCGCCCTTGTGGACTTCGTCAAGGAGCCATTCTTCGAGGAGATGCTCCGCCACATAGAGGAGATAGCCGACCCGGAGGAGATCGACTACCTCATCTCCAACCACGCAGAGCCAGACCACTCAGGAGCCATACTTAAGACGATGGAGGTGGCCAAGGACGTAGAGCTAATAGCCTCCGACATGGGCATGAAGAACCTGAGGGAGTACTACGGCGAGGACCTTGAGGTGACCCCTATAAAGGAGAAGCCTGAAGTCAGCCTCGGCGGAAAGACCCTGAAGTTCGTGGCGGTCCCGATGGCCCACTGGCCCGACAGCATGGTCACATACATACCCGAGGAAAAACTGCTGCTCCCCAACGACGCCTTCGGCCAGCACCTAGCCTCGTCGAAGCGATTCAACGACGAGGTTGACCAGGCGGTGCTCATGCAGGAGGCATCCAAGTACTACGCGAACATACTCATGCCCCTCTACAGGAGCGTAAACAAGGCCATGGAAGCCCTCGGGGGCCTGGACATAGACATGATCGCCCCAAGCCACGGAGTCATCTGGAGGAGGGACCCAGCCAAGATCCTAGGGGCCTACAAGAGGTGGATCGCGGGGGAGACGACCGAGAAGGCCGTAGTCGTCTACGACACCATGTGGGGGAGCACCGAGAGGATAGCGAAAGCCCTTGCGGAGGGCATCGCCTCTGGCGGCGTCCCGGTCAACGTCTACAGGCTCGACGTGACCCACAACAGCGACGTGATAGCGGATGTCCTTGAGGCAAGGGCCGTCCTTGTGGGCTCTCCGACAATCAACAACACCTTATTCCCAACAGTGGCCTCCTTCCTTGCGTACATGAGGGGTCTGAAGCCCATGAACAAGGTGGGCGCAGCCTTCGGCTCCTACGGGTGGGGGGGCGGAGCTAAGAGGGCCGTTGAGGCGGAGATGAAGGCCTCGGGCATCGAGGTGATGGAGAGCGGCCTCGAGTTCAAGTTCAGGCCGGACGAGGAGGAGCTTGAGAAGGCCTGGGAATACGGGAGGACCGTGGCTGAGAGGGTGAGGGGAGGGTAGAGCCCGCTCTTCCCCTGTTTATATGAACAGGTAGTGGACGTAGAGGCTCATCTGTATCCAGGTGAGCAGAGAGCTTAGGACGGCGCCCGCCATCACCTGCTTTATGTCGTGGGCCTTCAGCTCTAGCCTTGCCCACGCGACGGGCAGGGTCAGGAGGAAGAAGGGGAGCATCCATGACCCTAGCTGGAAGACGAGGGCAGTCACGGGGCTCGTTATGCCCGACGCGTGGATGCTTATCTTCCACTTGAGGGTGATGACGAGGAGTATGAGGCCGTTTACGAAGTAGCACGCCATCAGGCCCGTGACCGCCGGAGGCGCGTTCACGAGAAGGAGGGCAGCCACTCCTGCAAGGTAGGATGCCATCGCCCAGAGGAAGGCTTCGGTCCTCGTTGTTCGGTCGCTGGCGTACACGTCTCTTATGACGCCCTTTCTCATGAGGGCGTAGGCCAACAGGAGGGGGAGCACGCACCCGAAGAGGGAGGTTACCCCCAGCAGTAGGATGAAGGAATCCCTACCGTATGAAAGGATCAAAGGAACGAATGTCGCTAGAGTAATGAAGGGGGCGTTCATGACGGCGGACACGATAGAAGCCAAGCTGTGCCTGTTCAACGAAATCCCCGTTGCTTTAAAAAAATATTTAGTGCTCTACTTGCTTATATCTTTTAGCTAATGACTCGCAGCAACATACTATTAACCTGTCTTTCTCTTGCTTTTTCACGGTCATCAGCTCACACACCTCGCCCTTGGCGACGACGTCGCATGAAGGACAGTTTATAACTTCCCTCTTCTCCGTCATCACTCACCCCTCCTCTTCTTGTAGTCCTTTATGGCCTCGTGGAGCGCGTCGGCCGCCAGGTTGGAGCAGTGCATCTTCACGGGAGGCAGCCCCTCCAGGGCCTCGGCGACGTCCTTCCGCGTCAACTCCATGGCCTCCTCCAGGGTCTTACCCTTCGCGAGCTCCGTGGTCATGCTGCTCGTGGCTATGGCGGCTCCACACCCGAAGGTCTTGAACTTTATGTCCTCTATGCGGTCGTCCTTCACCTTGATGTACATAGTCATCATGTCTCCGCAGATGGGGTTTCCCACCGTGCCGACGCCGTCGGCGTCCTCAATCTCGCCCACGTTGTGGGGGTGCCTGAAGTGTTCCATCACCTTCTCGGAGTACATCTCACCTCAGCTCCTCGGGAGTGAGGGGCGACATGGTCCTCAGCCTCCTCACTATCCCTGGCAGTTGCCTTATCACGTACTCCACATCTTCCTCGCTATTATCCTTTCCCAAAGTGAAGACGAGGGAGCCGTGGGCCTCCTCGTGCTTCAGACCGCATGCCAGGAGGGTGTGGGAGGGCTCCAGGGTCTTGGCCGCGCATGCCGACCCAGTGGAGACCTGCACCCCAAGCTCGTCGAGGCTGAGGACGAGGGACTCCCCCTCTATGTAGCTGAACCTTACGTTGGCGTTGTTCGGCAGCCTCCTTTCGCGGTCCCCGTTGAGGTACGACTCAGGTATGGCTCCCAGTAGGCCCTCTATGAGCCTGTCCCTCAGCCCGGTGAGCCTCCCAGCCTCCCCTTCCATATCCGCCTCAGCCAGCTCCGCGGCCCTCCCCATGCCAACGATGCCTGGGACGTTCTCGGAGCCAGATCTGATTCCCTGCTCCTGGCCCCCTCCTATCATCTGGGGTTTAACCCTCAGCCCCTTCCTCAGGTATAGGGCTCCAACTCCCCTGGGGCCGTAGATGTCGTTGGATGAGAGGGTCATGAGGTCTATCCCCATACCGGATGCGTCCAGGGGGATCCTGCCGGCCGCCGCTGTGGCGTCGGTGTGGAAGAGGGCGCCGTGCTCGTGGGCCACCTCGGCTGCCTCCCTTATGGGCTGGATGGTTCCTATCTCGCCGTTGGCCGCCATCACGGAGACCATAACGGTGTCGTCGTCCACAAGCTTCCTCAGCTCGTCCAGGTAAAGGATCCCCTCCATGCTGACGGGGCAGTATTCTATCTCGAATCCCTGCCTTGAGAGCTCCTTGCATATGTTCATAACGGATATGTGCTCTATGTCCGAGGCGACTATCCTTTTCCCCCTCTTGCTGTACCTGGCGGCTCCTCCCATGAGGGCGAGGTTGTTTGACTCGGTTGCCCCCGAGGTGAAGATGATCTCCTCGGGCATGGCGCCTATCAGTGAGGCGACCTGACCCCTGGCCCTGTTGACGGCCTCCAGAGCCTTGAACCCCTCAGAGTGGAAAGAGGAGGGGTTCCCGAAGGAATCCGTGAAGTAGGGCATCATCGCCTTCAGCACGCGGGGGTCCACGGGGCATGCCGACCCGTAGTCCATGTACGCCTTCAAAGCCTTTCCTCGTCTAACAGTAGGCTCAGCGGGGCGTTAAAAACGTTCAAGAAAATAAAACTTCTTTCAATTAAAATAAGCTAAATTTGAGATCAAGGGGAGGGCGTCACCTCAGTTTCTTTATTCGGATCCTTATCTTGTCGCCCTCCTTCTCGAGGCCCACGACCTCTTGCCCCAGCCTCTCGGCAAGCCTCTGGAGGTCCTCCTCTGCCGCGGGGTCATCCGCTATCACCTCCAGGACCTGGCCGACATCCATCTCGTCTAGGGCCATGCGGGTCCTGAATACGGGCTCCGGGCAGTACAGGCCCGTGCAGTCCAGCACCCTGTCAGGCTCCATACTAACTTCCCCTCGCCCTGGGTGGCTGTGTCATGGGGATGACCTCCTCCCTGACGTATCTGAGGTACTCCCCCTGGTCCACGGTGTTGAATATTGTGACGCTCCCGTCCCTCACCAGACCGACGGTGTGGCCGTGCTTCTTGGACCTGGTCAGCACGTACCAGGGGTCCCCCATCGCGGTGTACTCCTTGAAGAGCCTGGTGTCAACAACGTCGGGGCCGTATAGGCTGAGCTTGTTTATGTTGGGGATGTCCATGTTCTCGAAGAAGATGACCCTCGTGCTCTCAGGGTTCTCCATGTGGAACTTCTTTAGGGTCTCGGGAAGTATCCTGGCCTCTACGATGACCCCCATCTCCCCGAAGACTATCTCACTCAGCCTGTTAGCCAGCCTGTTGGCCACTTCCTTCTTGTCAACTACGGTGAGGTAGAGCCTCCCATCGTGCTCGTTGAAGGCGAAGAGAACCTCCTTGGTCACGGGGGATGGGAGCATCTTCCCCCGATGATAGTTGTGGACCACGTAGTCGTAGCTGTAGAGGCCGGTCAGGGTATCCTCTACAAGGCTGACGTTGGCGACCTCGGTTAGCAGCGTGAGCTCGAAGTCACCCTCTTTGTACTCCTCCTCGACCCTGTGGCCCTCTAGGGCGGCGGAGACATCGGGCAGGGACATATGCTCTGTCGAGACGAAGACCTTCCCAGCTGTGGGCATAAAGGCACCTTTGTTAGTTGAAATTGGGGAGGGGGCGATTTAAGCATAATGCGTCGGCGAAATTAGGCCTTTCTGATGTCGCAGCGAATGAACGAAATTTAGGTTCCATATCAAAGCGGCTTGAGCCTTATAATAAGGATTTGAGAAAAAAGGGGAATTCGATCTTTACTGCTTTGGTCTCAGGGCATCGTCGAGTCGTAGAGAGGCCCGTCATCTACTGCGGGTTCGTCCCTCTGGTCGTGGGGGACGCTGACGGTGACCTCCCCTTCGCAGACGCCTCCCATGCCGTCCTCGGCCATGAAGTATATGTGGTAGACCCTTCCGTTGGCCGTCCCTGACCTCTCGCTCCTAACCTGGGCCGTGTCCGTCCCCACTCCGAAACCGTCGGGCGACGTGTCGCCGTCCCCCAGGCCGTTTGTGGGCTCGTCCTGGTATATGGCAGTGATGGTTATTGTAATGGGGTCTCCGTCGCGGTCGGTCACGTTCATTATTGTTATGTCCACGAGCTTGTGGTTGGGGGGCCAGAGGACTTCAGGGCTCGCGTAGGCGTACCTGCAGCAAGGCGGGCAGTTTACGTTTATGTATGCCTGGGGGATGTCGACACTCTGCGGGTCCCCCTCTGGGTCGTAGTAGTTTACCACCGCCTCATCCTCAACGTCGACTGGGAGCATCTTCCCGCACTGGGTTGACCCGGCGGTGAAGGAAACCGTGAAGGTCTCTTCAGCGGTCAACCGCCCGTCGAAGTCGCCGACGAACCTGGACACGTTGAGCCACGTTATCACGGTCTTCCCGTCGACCTCAGCCATGCTGTCGGGGGCTACGCTGAAGTCACCCTCGTCGACTATGTAGCTCTGGGTCACCTCGACGATGTCCACGCCATATGGGGCCGTGCTCGTGATTATGGTCTCAAGTATCTCGTCGAAGACGGTCTGGAGGTTCTCGGCTGTCGGGGCCGAGTAGTACATGCCGCCCGTGGCGTCGGCCATGTCTATTAGGTTGACCTCCGCTGGGCTGCCTGAGACCATTGCGAGGCCTATGGAGTAGATCACGTATCCCTTGTTCGCCGCGTTGTCAGCCGGCGACCCTGGGACGCCCGAGGGTGTGTAGATTCCCTGACCGTCCGTGAGGAATATGATGACCTCAGCCGAGTCCTCCACCCTGGTGTTTGTGTCGAGCATGGCTATCGCGGCGTTGAGCCCAACGTTGAGGTTCGTGTCTCCAGAGCTGTCAACGTTGTCTATCTGATTCTTCAAGGCGGTGAAGTCGTTGGTCAGGCCGTAGGTGAAGTCTATGTTATCGTCCCAGCTCACGACCCCTGCCTGGTCCCTCGTCGGGTCCAGTTTGTCTGTGAAGCTCTTCGCAGCGTCAATGCGCAAGTTGGTGGGATCGTTCCAGCTCATGCTTCCCGAGCTGTCTATCGCGTAGACCACGTCTATCGGGAGGGTCTCCTCGAAGGTGCCGCCGTAACCGGTTACGGAGATCGTGACGTTGGTCATGTCCGGACTGCCTGTACCGTATAGCTGGATGTCGACTGGGTCCACGTCCTTCATCACCACAACTTCGGGGGGCTGAGCGTACCCTGCTAGAGCTAATGAGAAAGTAGAGAGCAGGAGAATGGATGTTAAGGCAATTCCCTTGTTGCGCAAGAAAGATATTATTCTCATCTCGTTTTTCACGCACATATTATAGAACATCAAACATATTTAACTTTCATGTATATGTAAATAAAACATGGATAATAAAGGAAACATATAAACAAATTTCAAAATTTTATGAAAATAGACAAAATCGAAGAATTTTATTTCAAAATATCCCTGAAGACCCTCATGTGGTTTCCTCCAAGGATCTTCAGGATGTCCTCGTCGCTGTACTCACGCCTAACAAGCTCCCTGGTGACGTTCGGAACCTTGGATACATCCTCAAGGCCCTCAGGCGTCGAGCCTATGCCATCGTAGTCGGAGCCTAGGCCGACGTGGTCCGGGCCTACGATATCTACTATGTGGTCTATGTGGTCCACGAGCCTCTCGACCGTAACCTTTTCCTTGTCCACGAAAGCGGGGGCGAAGTTCATCCCCATCACCCCACCGTGCTCGGCCAGGGCCCTGATCATGTCGTCTGTGAGGTTCCTCGGGTGTTCGCAGACCGCCCTGGAGTTGCTGTGGCTCGCTATGAATGGACCCTTCACAACGTCGGCGACGTCCCAGAAGCAGCTGTCTGAGAGGTGGGAGATGTCGAAGATCATCCCCAGCATCCCCATCTCATCCAGGGCCTTCACCCCAAGATCTGTGAGCTTGCTCTCGGCCCTGGCTGCGTTCAGCCCGTCTGCGAAGGGGGTCCTGTAGTTCCACGCGAAGCTCATCATCCTCACGCCCAGCCTGTAGAACGCCCTGAGGACGCCCAGGTCGCCCATGAGGGGCTCGGCACCCTCCAGGGCGAGGAGGCCGCAGACCCTCCCAGCCTTCTTTGCCACCGTTATCTCTTCTGGGGTGGTGACGGCGACTATTCCGTCGTTGGCCTCTATCTCCCTGTAGAAGGCGTCGACCATCTGCAGGGCTAGCAGTGTGGCCTCGGGAACGATGGGCCTTCTGCCTGTGTATACTGCGAAGTTCTGGCAGGTCACACCGCCCTCAACCATCCGGGGAAGGTCTATGTGCCCCCAGTCGGCCCGTTCACCGAGCTTCCTCGCCTTCCTCCCCGGCCAAGACTGGGGCAGGAACTGCATAAGGGTGTCGCAGTGGGTGTCCACCACGATGGCCTCTTCGTGGAGCCTCTTGGCCCTCTCCTCCTGGGGCTTCGATAGTTCAACCATAAACATGCCTCAACTAGAAGCGTGAGGGCTGTGGTAAAAGGTTTTAGCGCCGGGGACGGTGTTTTCATGCATCGATGGAGTTAAGCGTGTATTTGGGTATGTTTAAAAATGATGCCAAATTAAGTCTCTAGAGTCCGAGGAACCCAGATGCTGATCCGCGAGGTCATCCTGGAGAACTTCATGTCATACGAGTACGCCCGGATCCCATTGAAGGAGGGCGTGAACGTCGTGTGCGGCCCCAACGGGGCGGGGAAGTCCAGCCTACTCGTGGGAATATGCGTCGCCCTGGGGGACACATACACGGAGAGGTCGAAGCGGCTCAGCGACCTGATAAGGTGGAACCAGGACGTTTCGAGGGTCAGCCTCCTCCTCGACAACTCGGTGAGGGAGAACGGCTTCAGGCCCGTCCCCAGGTTCGACTCGGACACCATCCGCCTCACCCGAAACCTCAGGAGGGACGGGAAGTACTGGTTCGAGCTAAACCAGAAGACGGTGCAGAAGTACGAGGTCGTCGACCTCCTCAGCAACTTCGGATTCGACCCAGACAACATGCTCATAGTCATGCACCAGAACATGCCCCAGAGATTCGCCACCCTCACAGCCCAGGAGAGCCTGAGGGCCCTAGAGGAGGCCGTAGGCTTCGAGTCCTTCAGGCAGGACGTAATAGAGGCGAAGAGGAAGCTGAGCGGCATCCTGAGCGAGGAGGAGAGCCTTAACCAGCTCCTGGACAGGGCGAGGGAGACCCTCGCATACTGGAGGGAGCAGAACGAGAGGCTACAGGAGAAGAGGCAGCTCCAGACAAGGATGGGCTTCCTCCAGAGGGAGATGGCCTGGAGCAGGGTCATAAGCCTGGAGGGGTCCCTGGCCGACCTGGAGAGGGACCTTGACAGGACCGACGGGGAGCTATACGAAGCAGAGGCGGAGATGGAAAGGTACACCAAGGTCGTGATGGACGCAGAGAGCTCCCTGAACCAGCTCAGGGGGGAGTGGTCGGACCTCCTTGACGAGAGGATAGAGCACGAGCGCACTGTGGGCATCTGCGAGTACACGATAGAGAACGCTAAGGATAGGCTGGTCCGCCTTGAGGAGATGATGGAGTCCTCCGACGAGCAGAAGAGGCGCTTCGAGGGCAGGGTGAGGGACCTAAGGGAGAAGCTCAAGGCCGGGCCCACCACCCTGGACGACTACTTCGACCTATTCGTGGAGCTTGAGGAGTCCCAGTCCCGGACCTACGACGCCTGGCGAAAGGAGTTCGCCTCCCAGAAGACAGAGATAGAGAACGACATCGAGGACCTGTCGACCCAGCTGAGCGGGTCCGAGGCAGAGATAGGAAAGGTCACGGAGGCGATGGAGGTCCTGAGGATACGAATAGACGACACCAACGACCAGTATGTCGAGGGGCGCATCCAGCTGGCACTACTCAAGGACAGGAGGGGCCACCTCAGGCGTAGGATAGAGGAGACCAAGGCGAGCATAGACAGGACAAGGAGGGACCTCAACGACGCAGAGGCAGAGGCCCTGATAAAGGGGCAGCGCGTCGAGACTGGGAGGACCTCCGACGACATCCTGGGGGAGATAAGGAAGACCAGCGGCATCCTCATGGGCCTCTCAGACGTGCCCGAGAACGCCGAGGATATGTACGATTCGTACTCAAGGACATTCAAGGAGCTCCAGGAGAGGGTGGAGCAGGTCAGGGAGAACAGGAGGAAGGTGATGGGGGAGATAGAGGAGAGGACAAGGAAGTGGGCCCAGGTCGTCAGGGACCTCATGGAGGAGGTGAACGCCCGCTACCAGAGCCTCCTCGCAAAGCTCCAGGCCTCCGGGGAGGTCAGGGTGATCAACCCGACGGACATAGAGGCGGCGGGCGTAGAGATATACGTCGGCTTCAAGGGGGGCAAGCTGAGCAGGCTGGACCCCTACACCCACAGCGGGGGGGAGAGGAGCACAGCCATAATGGCATTCCTCCTCGCCCTCCAGCAGAACGTCCTCTCCCCCTTCAGGGCTGTGGACGAGTTCGACCTCCACATGGACCCCAAGAACAAGGAGATAGTCTCCGAGTTCATAGTCTCGACGATGGAGGGGAGCCACGACCAGTACATGGCCATAACCCCCAGCCAGGTGACCTTCAGGGGGAAGGACATACACATAATCATGGTCCACAAGACGGAGGACATATCCACCGTCAGGGTGGTGGAGGAGGATGAAGTCTAGCAACGAGCTGGGGAGCGTCATCGACCTCTGCAGGGCTGTTTCATCTGGGAGCCTGGGCCCCTTCGACGTGGATATAGACTACATACTATCGGTCATCCGAAAGCACTACCCCAACATAAAATCCTTCGAGGACCTCTGCAGGGACGGCTCGGCCATAAAGGAGCTCTCCACAGTCCTGGAGAAGCAGAACGAGTGGATCCACCACCAGTCCACCACCCTTTACAAGGACCCCTTCATGCTGAGCCAGCAGCTCATGCGCATGGACCTCTCGGCCCTCGCGGAAGCCTTCCTCAGGTCCTGGCACCCGGTCGTGGAGATGGAGCAGGTCTCGGCAAGGACCCTCGCGGGCTCCCTCGGATACTGGGGGGACCTCCTGCCCCTTGAGGAGCGCTGGAAGGAATCCGAGGTCCGGGTCGTAGAGACGGGGATCGCCTCTGTCGACGAGGCAAGGGCCCTCGGGATCCTTCCAGAGGAGGGCTTCACGGAGATAATGGAGGACTTCTGGCACGAACTGGAGGAGAGGGCTGGCCCGGGCGGCAGGATCCCCTACTGGAGCTGGGTCGGAGCGGACACCTACGGGGAGACCCTGAGGAGGGCCTACCTCACCGTCTTCATGGTGAGCTACGGGTACGCCAACTTGGAGACCGACAGGTTCGGGGAGAACGTAGAGGTGGTACACAAAGTGGAGCCCAGGCTCGACCCCGGCGTGGACGAGGTGTCGCTGCTCGTGATGGTAGACTACGAGGAGTGGAGGAATTGGCGAAGAGGGTGAGGAGGGCTGAGAGGGCCTACACCAGGAAGGTGAGGGAGGCCATCCACATCCTATTCTTCAAGCACCACAGGCTCCCCGGGGTGAGGGGCTGGGAGCTGAGGCAGGAGCTGGGCCCGGACTGGCAGGACGTGCTGGAGGTCCTTGACAAGCAGCTCAAGCCCCTGGACCTCCAGGTCACGAGGGTCTTCGACGACCCCGACGTATACGAAGAGCCCACGGCCTCACAGCTCGCGGACGCGAGGTACTACATAACCCTCAGGGGCACAGTGGACCAGAAGACGGCCAAGACAATAGGCTGGAGGATAGACGACATCGCGGGCCTCGCAGTCACAGTCGCATACCTCATCTCTAAACAGGGGAAGGCGCCCCGCAAGGACGTGGAGAGGGTCCTCCAGGACAAGATACCGGGGTGGAGGGCAAAGATGAACATCGACAGATACATAGAGCAGGGTTACCTGGGGGAGGAGGAGAGCGGCGTCCTCTACCTGGACTGGAGGAGCAGGGCGGAGATAGACCAGAAGCAGCTCGTGGACCTCGTAGTAGGCTTCGGGAAGCAGCAGGAAGAGCCAGAGGAGCAGGCCTGAGCCCTCATCAGGCACGCATTTAGCGGTTCTGGGGTCTCTTTTTCTTAGGATATCTATCGTATTATTATCTGATCCTGGGTTTTTAATAGGTCCTCCAAGAGATCATTCACTATGCCCCCAAGTACCGTCAAGACCCTCCGCCAGCTGATATTCTGGCAGTACGCGAAGATCATTGCGGAGTCGGCTGGCTTTGGGAAGGGAAACTACGGGTTCGTCATGGACAGGTTCAAGAAGCTGGACTCTGGCGAGATCGAGTGGTCCGGCTCCATAAGGGAGTGGGTCCACGAGAGGGAGACACTCAAGCAGTGCATCTACTGCGGCTCGACCGAGAACGTCACAACAGACCACATGATCCCCACATCACGGGGGGGACCTGACCACCCAGACAACGCCGTCTGGTGCTGCTCCTCATGCAACTCCAGGAAGGGGGACAAGCGCCTCTACGAGTTCTACGGCCTGGAGAAAAGGAACAGGATTCCCAGGATAGCGGAGGGAAAGTACCTGAAGCTCCTCTACGACGAACTTGAGAAGAGGGGGATTCTAGACACGAAGATCAGCGACCTCAGAGGCCTTTGCGGAAGATGCGACCTCGGCCACAGGTGCCCAGAGCCTGAGAAGCTAACGGTATACTGCCTCGAAGGATGCTTCACGAAAGATTAGCTGAAATGGACTTATGGCTGACATTTGATTTCCTAGAGATTTAACGTCTTGACACCCCCTACAGATAATTAATATTTATCTGATACTTATCGTTGCTTGGTTAGTGATGAGCGAGAAGATTAGGGAAGATTTCAGGAAGTGGTAGGAAGAAGCCAAGAAGAAAATCGATGAGATGAAAAGGTCAGGGAAAGGGGCCACCGAGAAGACACGTAAGGACTACGAGAAAACCGAGGAAGACGGCAAAAGGCTTATGGAACGAATCCAGAGGGAGGCCGATAGAGCCGAGGCCGAAGCCAAGATACGGTGGGAGAAGATGATCGCAGACGCCGAAAAGACGAGGGAGGACCTAGAAAAAGCCTGGAGAGGGCTAACGAAATAACTCAGCACCCACTTTCAAAACACAGGCCATCAGGATCTCCAATTTTTACCTCTTTTTCGCCATTAACTCACTACAAACAATTTCTGTAAAAACCAAAATTAACTGGATGCGAATCCATCCATTTTATATCGAAAAAAGCAGCCACAATTCTTGAGGAACCGAGATGAGGATAGCTGTAGCCAGTTTCTCGCACGAGACCCTCACCTTCTGCCCCGAGGCCACCACCTTGGAGGCCTGGGAGGAGGGGGGTATAAGGTACGGGCCCGACGCCCTCGACACGGAGGGGGAGGGGAAGGGCTACATCACGGGGTTCAAGGCCGCGGCGGAGGGGGAGGAGGATGTGGAGTTGGTAGGTGTCCTCCGCACAGGCTGGCCAGCTACTATAGGCTACGGTAGCTGGATCACGACGGAGGCCTTCGACACCATCACGGGCCGCATAACCAGGAGGCTGGAGGAGCTTAGGCACGTGGACGGCGTCCTCCTGGCCCTCCACGGGGCGATGGCTGTCACCAACGTGGCGAGGCCAGAGGCAGAGATCGTCAGGAGGGTGAGGAGGGTGGTTGGGAGGGTTCCCATTATGGTTACCCTGGACCTCCACGCCAACGAGGACGTGGAGCTCGCCCACGCAGCCGACGCCGTCTTCATCCTGAAGACATACCCCCATCTGGATGCCCACGAGATAGGGGAGAGGGCGGGACGGTGCATGACAGAGACCGTGAGGGGGAACTTCAAGCCCGTGATGGCCTTCAGGAAGCCAGGGATCGTCTCGGCCAGCGTATTCCAGGCCTCTGAGTACTACCCCATGAAGGCAATCTATGACCGATGCAGGGAGTGGGAGGCAAAGGGTGTCTACTGCGCATCTGTCGCCCCGGGCTTCGCCTACGCCGACGTGCCCGACATAGGGGCCTCCATATTCGTCGTGACCGATGGAGACCACGAGCTGGCAGAGGCGGCGGCCCAGGACCTCAACGACCTTATGTGGAGCATCAGGGGGGAGCTGACTAGGAAGCTCCCGGGGGCGAGGGAGGGTGTAGCAGAGGTCATAAGGATGGTTAGGGAGGGGAAGAAGCCCGTGGTAATCGCATACCACGACGACAGGCTGGGGGACGGCACCCACGTCCTAAGGGAGCTCATCGACCAGGGCGCCAAGAACTGGTGCTCCACGGGCATCGCTGACCCAGAGGCCCTCAAGATGCTCGAGGAGAATCACAAGGTAGGGGACATGGTCACTGTAAAGGTCGGGGGATGGGTCCACCCCATCTCGGGGGAGCCCGTGGAGATCACCGGGCACATAGAGTACCTTGGGGGCGCCGACTGGGTGGAGACGGGACCCATGGAGAGGGGAGCCGAGATGCACGTGGACCTCGTCGACTCAATCGACCTGGGGGAGAACCGCCACGTCGTGATAACGGAGGGGCTGAGCGCCCCCATGAGCGCAGACCCTCTGAAGGCCATCGGCCTCGACGTGGACAGCTTCGACATCGTGGAGATAAAGAGCAGGGTACACCACAAGGCATACTGGGACACATGGTCGGCCGTGGACTTCCCCGTCGACCCCCCGGGGCTGGGGCCCGCCGACCTTTCCACCCTCCGCTACGAGAACGCCCCGTGGGACGCCTACCCCATCGGGGAGAAGTGGCGGAAATAGTCCCTTCTCCCACAGAAATTATCTGAATTTTGTAAATATTATCGGCTCAATAAATACAATTTGACTAAATAAGAATAGTTTTTTGCATACATATCACAAGTTTCGTTTATAAAACGATTTTTATATCCCATATACAAAAATCTAAAAATAAAATGAAACAAGTAAATTGTTTAAATTTAACTATTTCATAACACCAAATAATTTATTAACTTTAAACTATCCAATATATAAGCAGATTTGTGTGGTTTGTATGAAATTCGAGACTAAAATGGATGCATTGGATTTTGTAATAAATATTCTGATAGAACACGAGAAGAAACTTGATATGCTAATAGAGAGGCTCGAAGAAACCACACGTGAACTTGAATACATCAAAAAGAGAGAAAAAGATGAATATCTAGAAAAATTGACCAAAGAGGCATTGACTGAGATAATCTCCAAAAAGATCAATTTATGAAATAATGCAACCATCTTCCACCTTTTTTCGATGCGGATGGGTCACCTCGGGATGGTTTTGAAGGAGGAAAGAACCTGATTAAGGCTTTACTTTTTAAGCGATGAGAGCGTATATTTAAATAAGTGAACTTGATGACGTCCAAGGCTTCAATTTTACAGGATATACTCAAAATAGACGAGGAGATAGATAGGATAAGGAGGGACTCCACCTACCGAAAGATTAAGAGGAACCTGATGAGGCTCGAGGGCAGGAGCTTCAGGGCCCCCATCGTGACCACAGACAACCCAGACGACCTGGACGAGACCATAAGGATGCGGAGGAACTCTAAGGAGATGAAGGAGACCCTGAGGCGGTACAGGGAGAGGAGGCTCGAGTTCGAGGAGAGGATCAACCAGCTCCTCAGGCGAAAGAAAAACCTAGAAGAACAGCTCTTCGGTTAGGCCTGGATAGCCCCAGTAAAGGGACCCCAGCAGTACAAACCAGGCCTAAAGAGACGAACATTTGAATGAGCCTATAGCCTTGAGTCTGGTGTGAACCCCAAAACCCTGGCAAGTGTTTAATCGTAGGCAGCCCTAAGACCAATGGATTGATATGGTCAAGGCTTCTGTCCTGGAAGATGTGGGGAAGCTCGCGGTCCAAGACTACCCCAGCCCCCAGGTGGACGAAGATTCAATACTTTTGAGGATGGAGCTGTGCGGCGTCTGCGGCACCGACATCCACATATACGGGGGCAATATGAGGGTCCCATTCCCCGTCATCCCTGGCCACGAGTTCGTGGGCAAGATAGAGGAGATCGGAGACAGGGCCCGGGGCCTCGAGGTGAAGGGGAAGCCCCTGGAGGAGGGAGACCTAGTCACCGTCGTCCCAGGAACGGCGGCATTCTGCGGCACGTGCTACTACTGCAGGTTCATGCCCCACAAGCCCACCCTCTGCGGGAACAGGAGGGTCATGGGCGTCAACATGAGCTGCAGGGACCCTCCCCACCTACTCGGAGGCTGGGCAGAGAAGATCCTTGTGGACGCCGCCCACTGGTGGGTCTACAGAGTCCCCGAGGAGGTCCCCCAGGAGGTCGCCGTCCTAACTGAGCCGATGGCTGTGAGCAGCAGGGCATTCGAGAGGGCCTTCGCCCCAGGGGTTCCCACCCATGGGGAGGGCTTCGGCCCTGGGAGGAGCGTCCTGGTGCAGGGGGCCGGCCCAATAGGCCTCCTGGCGATTGCCACGGCTAGGATGGCGGGGGCGGGCGAGATAATCGCCATAGAGATGGTCAATGACCGGATCGATATGGCGGAGAGGATGGGCGCCGACCACGTCATAGACATGAGGACCTTCGATACTACTCAGAGACGGGTCGATGAGGTCAAGCGCCTCACCGGGGGGAGGGGAGCGGACGTAGTCATCGAGTGCGCCGGGGTCCCGTCTGCCTTCGTAGAGGGGATAGAGCTTACCAGGCGGGGGGGCAAGTTTGTCGAGGTGGGCCACTACACCGATCCGGGGAACATCGAGGTGAACCCTCACACCGTCTGCATGAAGGACATGGACATCCTGGGGAGCTGGGCCTACCCCCCCACCCAGTTCGACACCGCCCTCCAGATGTTCAGAAGGGCTGTGGACGTCCTACCACTGGCAGAGATGATCACCCATAGGTTCGGTGTGGCCGACGCAGAGAGGGCTATCCA
>CAYGAH010000244.1:0-3349 GCA_964347685.1 uncultured Candidatus Bathyarchaeia archaeon
GCAATGTGCAGGGACAACAGGCCCTACCTGGTCTCCCTCAACCACGGCTACGACGAGGAGCAGAACTGCATATACTTCCACTGCGCGGGGGAGGGGAAGAAGCTCGACTACCTCAGGGCCAACAACATCGTCTGGGGCCAGGCGTTGATAGACCACGGGTTCCACGCTGCCCCAGACGACTGCAGGCAGGACTACGCCACGGTGATGTTCGAGGGGGGGGTCACTTTCGTAGAGGACCCGGAGGAGAAGCGCCGCGCCTTCCTCGTCCTGAACAGGCACCTAGAGGCCCCCTCCGAGGGGCTGAGGCGCATCCTCGACGAGAACTTGGCGAGGACGACTGTGGGCAAGGTCAGCCTTGAGTACATGTCGGGGAAGAAGTCGAAGGAGATATCCCTGTAAATTTTTAAAGAGCTTAGGATTCCAACGGGTAGAAAACCTCGTAGAACTCTAATCTTGCCCTGCGTGGCAGGCGACCCATCTGTCTGGGCCGACCTGGACCAGCTCAGGTTCCTCAAGCTCGCACCCCGGCTTGGCCTCGGGGCACCTCTTGTAGAACCTGCAACCCTCGGGTATGTCTATGGGGGTCGGTGTCTCCCCCTTTATGGAGATCCTCTCCCTCTCCAGGGTGGGGTCGGGGATGGGGACGTTGCTTATGAGGGCCTTGGTGTATGGGTGGAGGGGCTCCCTTATCACGTCCTCCATGGGGCCCCTCTCGGCGACCCTCCCCAGGTACATCACCATCAACTTCTCTCCGACGTACCTGGCCTGGGCGATGTCGTGGGTTATGTAGAGGAAGGTGAGGTCGTACTTCTCTCGTAGGTCTGAGAGGAGGTTGAGGATCTCGGTCCTTATGGAGGCGTCGAGCATGGAGACCGGCTCGTCGGCAACCATGAACCTAGGATCGAGCATGAGGGCCCTTGCGATGGCGACCCTCTGCCTCTGCCCTCCGCTGAGTTCGTGGGGGAACCTGTGGACGAACTCCTCGACTGGGACGAGCCTCACGTCCCCAAGGACCTTGTGGACCCTCTCCCTGGTCTCCCTGTATGTCGCAGCCCAGTTGACCTCGAGGGGCTCAGCTAGGATGCTGAACACGTCCATCCTTGGGTCCAGGGACTCGTATGGGTCCTGGAATATCATCTGCATCTCCGGGCGCATCTCCCTAAGCTCGTCCTTCCCTAGGGAGAATATGTCTACCCCGTGGAGGAAGACATGGCCCTCGGTGGGCTCTATGAGCCTAAGGACGAGCCTCCCCGTAGTAGTCTTCCCGCATCCGCTCTCCCCTGCGAGGCATAGGACCTCCCCCTTCTCTATCTCGAAGCTCACCCCGTCAACGGCCCTAACATACTCCCGCTTCCTTGAGAGGAGGCCGCTCCTCCTGGGGAACCACTTCTTGAGATCCTTGACCACCAGCTCCTCAGGCATCAACTACCCCC
This sequence comes from uncultured Candidatus Bathyarchaeia archaeon, assembly GCA_964347685.1. Taxonomy (GTDB): domain Archaea; phylum Thermoproteota; class Bathyarchaeia; order TCS64; family TCS64; genus CAYGAH01. Next base: position 1,434 of record CAYGAH010000244.1, read on the forward strand.
CAGGACCAGTCCTTCCCTCAGCTCTTCCACGAAGTGGCATGCCGCGAAGTGGCCCTCCTCGTGCTCCATGAAGGGGGGCTCATCGGCTCCGCATACCTCCTTCGCGTATGGGCACCTGGGATGGAACCTGCACCCCCTCGGCGGATCGATGAGGTTCGGAGGCGAGCCGGGTATGAACCTGAGGGCCCTCTTCTCACCCGCGATGCTGGGGTACGCCCCTATCAGGGCGCTCGTGTATGGGTGGAGGGGGCCCTTGAATATGGGGACCGCCTCCCCGTACTCCATCAGCTTCCCAGCGTACATAATCCCGACCCTGTCGCATGTCTCGGCTATCACGGATAGGTCGTGGGTGATCAGTATCTCTGAGAGGTTCAGCGTCTTCTGGAGGCTCTTCATCAGCTCAAGTATCTGGTTCTGGACTATGACGTCCAGGGCCGTTATCGGCTCGTCGGAGATAACCAGCTTTGGGTGGCATGCTAGGGCCATGGCTATCATCACCCTCTGCCTCATCCCCCCGCTGAACTCGTGGGGGTAGTCCCTCACCCTCTCCGGCTTCAGCTCCACAAGCTCGAAGAGCTCCCTCACCCTTCCCCAAGCCTCCTCCTTGGGGACCTCCTCCTTCTCTAGGATGGCCTCAGCTATCTGCTCCCCGACGTTTATGACTGGGTTGAGGGCGTTCATAGCCCCCTGGAAGACCATGGAGACCTTGCTCCACCTGACCTTCTTGAGCTCACCCTCGCTCTTCTTAAGGAGGTCCTCCCCGTCGAGGATAACCTGCCCCCTAATGATCCGGCCGTTTGACGGGAGGAGCCCCATTATGGAGAGGGCGGCCGTCGTCTTACCGCAGCCAGACTCCCCAGCGAGGCCGAGGGTCTGCCCCTCGTCGACGGAGAAGCTGACCCCGCTCACAGCCTCCACTGGCCCCTGCGAGGTCATGTAGTGGGTGATCAGGTCCCTGACCTCCAGGAGGGGCACCTTTTCACCTCCTCTCCCTCAGCCTGGGGTTGAGGATCTGGTCCAGACTGTAGCTAGAGAACGCGAAGCCTATCGCGATCAGCATTATGCATATCCCAGGGGGGATTATGAACCACCACCTCCCAGTGGCGAGGGCCCCCGCCTCGTTCGCGTACCTGAGGATGAGCCCCCAGCTCGGCTTCGTGGGGTCGCCCAGGCCGAGGAAGCTGAGGCCCGACTCAGCGAGGATCGCGCTGACGATCCCTATGATGGCGTTCGCGAAGACGAGGGGGAAGACGTTGGGGAGGATGTGGCGGGTGAGGATGTGGCCGTCCCTGGCCCCTACGGACCTCGCAGCCTCGACGTATGGCCTCTCCTTTATCGAGAGGGTCTGGGACCTCACCATCCTCGCTGTCCCCGTCCATCCGGTGACGGCTATGACGAATATGATGTTCCAGACGCTTCTCCCTATGAGGGCGGCTAGGATGAGCATGAAGGGGAGGTCAGGCAGGGTGATGAAGAGGTCGGTGATCCTCATGAGGATCGAGTCAGGTGGCCCCCTGTAGTACCCGGATAGCAGCCCTATCGAGGTCCCTATCGCGACCGAGAAGGCGCTTCCGAGGAGCCCCACCAGCAGGGATATCCTGCTCCCCCATATGAGCTGGCTGTATATGTCCCTCCCCACCTGGTCCGTACCGAGGGGGTGGTCCTCGTTGGGCGGCTGGAAGGGGGTCCCGACAAGGGCCCTGGGGTCGTATGGGGCCAGGATGGGGGATACCACTGCGAGGACTATGAATGCGAGGATGAGGACGAGGCCGAGCATCCCCATCCTGCTACCCCTGTAGAGGCCCCAGAACCCCCTCAGCCTCCTAGCCTGGGTGGAGAGCCTCTCCCTCATCAGAGACTCCGCCATCTGGTCCTCCACGGTCACCTCACTCCACCGCCTCCCTTATCCTGGGGTC
>CAYGAH010000245.1:0-1768 GCA_964347685.1 uncultured Candidatus Bathyarchaeia archaeon
GCTGGCTCTCCCTCATCTTGAGGGTCTCGCCTCGCAGGTAGGCCTCTATGATGAAGCCCTCGACCCCGATTCTCCTCTTCATCTGGTTGAAGTGGGCCTCGGTGGGCGCCTTGTTCCCGTATCCGCATGCCTCTCTGAGGTAGGGTTCCCTCTTGAGGCGTTTGGCGAGGTCCTTCATGTAGGGTATCTGTAGGAGCTGTCGGAGCATCAGCGCCCGGAGGTCGCATTCCGGCGGGTATTCCACTGGTCGTACGGGGCCTTCTTCGTGTAGGTCTGTCCAGAGGGTGGGATGGATGGGAGTTAAATTCAGGTTCTCGACGCAATATAATGGGTAAAACATGATATAGCGGGGAAAAACAGGCGAAGACGGGGTTGGAACGGCCATGATTCAAAGACTCCTGCCTGAGGGATTCGAGAAGGCAAGACGCGTATTCGCCCCAATAAACTACCACCCAACCATAGAGACGATCATCCGGGGGCTCTCCAGATCGAAGGTCTTCGTGGACGACACTGAGGCGCCGAGGTCAGCGATGACCTGGTTCAAGCACAGGGTCTACCTAGCAGGCGAATCTGGCAACGACCCCTTCAACGAGGCCCTGCCAAGCCTCCTAACGGAGACCTACCGGAGAGAGACGAACTCCAACGAATTCTTGCTCTGCTTCGAGCCGAACTGGAATGGAGAACTCGACTCGATCCTGGCGGGTCTGCGAGCCAGGAGGGGTCTGAGGCACTACTACCGGTTGGACGCATCCACGAGGACATGGGAGGCTGAGCCCCCGGAGGGCTTCGACTTGATCCCAATCGACGCTGGGCTTCTCAAAAAAACTCGCCTGCGCCGAATCGACGAAGTCGTCGAGGAGATGCAGTCGGAAAGGCTCTCCGTAGACGACTTCCTTGAGAAGAGCTTCGGCTACTGCGTCCTCCACGGAGACGAGATCGCAGGCTGGTGCATGTCGGAGTACAACGTCGATAACAAATGCGAGTTGGGCATAGCCACCGTGGAAGGGTACAGGCGCAGGGGCCTGGCGACGCTCTTGGGCTCGGCAGTCATCAGGCACGCTCTAGACAGGGGGGTAAACGAGATCGGATGGCACTGCTGGGGGGATAACGAGCCCTCAGTAGCCACAGCCCTGAAGCTGGGCTTCGAGAAGGAAGAAGAGTACCCTGTTTACTTCGTCAAAATATAGCTTGGGAAAGGGTCGCCTCCCGTCTAAGTCGACTGGACCGGAGCCGTGTCGAGCCTGATGACCATCAAGCACCAGACGATAGAGAAGCCCACGAGGACGAGCAGGGGCGCCTCGAAGCCATAGGCCGTGTAAAGGACGCCCGCGAGGTAGGGGGCGGGTATCCCTGCGAACCTGCTGTAGGCGTCAAGCTTGCCCAGGGCAGTCGACCTCTCCGATGGGGAGACCTTCTCAGAGACGAGGCTCACCCATGATGGCACCCAGAAGGAGGGGTCGAGGGAGCTGATCGCGTTGAAGAGGACGAAGGCCCAGAAGCTGTGGAAGAGGATGAAGCCCAGGTTCGTTGCCATGGAGAAGGCGCAGGAGGCGAGGAGCATGGGCTTCCTACCCACCCTGTCTGCGAGCTTACCTAGGGGTATCGAGGAGACCCCCCAAGAGAGGCTAAAGGCCGTGGACATGATGCCTATCTGGAGGGTGTCGAACCCGAAGAAGGTGACGAGGGCTCCGTTGAAAAGGCTGTATCCCGTGCTGTAGCCGAATCCCATGGCCACAGTTATGAAGTAGAAGGGCAGCATCTTCCTCTC
>CAYGAH010000246.1:0-8372 GCA_964347685.1 uncultured Candidatus Bathyarchaeia archaeon
GCCCCTACCATGTCCGTTCGGCATGGGAAGACCGCTACACCTCCCCGCCGGAGGGCCTCGGCCACCCCCACGGCTCCCTGGTGGATGCCCAGGCCCCCCGCCTCTATCCTACCGTACTCGTCCACGAAGACTAGGGTCTCCCCGTCCATCCTTTCCGCTGCGCCGGCGAGGATCTTGTTTGCCCTCTCGAACCCCTTGACGGAGAAGGAGAACTTCAGGCCCCCGAACCCGAACCATTCGTCTCCCCCGACGGCGCCGGTGAGCCTCGCGAGGGGGAAGCTGTCGCCTGTGCCGACGTCCACAGCGTCGTAGCCGAAGACCTCATCGCCCTCGAGGACCCGCATGCTGAGCAGGCCGAGGGTCTTCATCCCCCGGGCCCTAGCCCTTTCGGCGAGCCTGAGGCACGTCGTTGTCTTCCCGCCTCCGATCCCCCCGTGGACTATTATCGCGCAGGACAAAGGGACCGCCCTATCCCAGGCCCAGGGCCTCCCCCAGCTCATAGTTGCCGCTCCAGACCAGGGGGACCCTGACGTCCTCTTCACGTTCTGTGCCGTGCCATCCCTTGGGGTTCCCGTCCTCCCCTGTTCTGGTGTGCTGACCGTGGTCTGCGAGCGCAATCAGCCCGTACCCCTCCCTGTGGGCTGCCTCTGCTATCCTCCTCAGGTTCCCGTCGGCCTCTCGGACGGCCTCCATCCCCTCCGGGCTCAGGGGTCCGTGGAGGTGGCCCGCGTCGTCTATGTCAAGGAGCTGGACCCATAGGAGGTCCGCTCTGCCCCTCAGGGCCTCCACGGCGATCTCGGTCACCTCCTCGTCAGTGTTCGACTCCGCTATCCCGGGGCGGTCTGCAAGAGGAGATATGAGGATGCCCAGGCTGCTGAGGGCCCTGGCCGCCGTAGCCGAGGTCCTCCCCCTCTCCCTGAGGACGTGGAACACTGTCTCCAGCCCCAGGGGCTGGGTCCTCTCCCTTATCATGTGCCTCTCTGGGTGGGCTCCCGTCAGCATCGTAGCGAAGTTGACCGGGGTGATCGTGGGCATGACGGAACTGATGGCCCCCAGGTGCCTCGAAGCCAGCGCGTCGAAGGAGGGGGCAGCGCCTCGGGCAGCCTCCCACGTGGAGACCCCGAAGGCGTCTAGGACGACCACCGCGAGCCTTTCCGTCGGCCCCATTGTCTCCACCACCTCACCGAGGGGCGGGGACTCTGCAGAGGAGGGGGGCCTGACTCCGAGAACTCTGCATACGGTGGGCGCGATGGCTCTCATGTCCCGCTCACACAAGATTCATCGGACCTTGATCTTTGGGATTGGGGATAATAAACCATCGACGGGCTCCTCCATTCGAGGCGCTTAAATGGTCATGAGCCCATCCAGCATTTGGTGAAGTGAATTGACCGGCGACTTCGTCCGTTCGAAGATTGTCTGCACCATAGGCCCCGTATCCAGTGCCCCCGAGACAATGAAGGTGATGGCCGAGGCCGGGATGGACGTTGCCAGGCTGAACCTCTCCCACGGCACCCTAGGGGAGCACAGGGAGGCGATCGACTTCATCAGGGGCCTGGGCGGAGTCGCTGTCCTCGTCGACCTCCCAGGCCCCAAGATAAGGCTGGGGGAGGTAGGGGGCCCCGTCTGGCTCAGGCAGGGGGACCTTGTCCACTTCACCACAGAGCACGTCGTCGGCAACAAGGAGGAGCTACCAGTCTCCTACGAGAAGCTGCCTGGGGAGGTGAGGGTGGGGGGGAGCCTGTTCATAAACGACGGTGCCATAGAGGTGAGGGTGGTCTCAATCGACGGGGACCTCAGGGGATTCGAGGGAAGGGTCCTATCGGAGGGGGAGGTTGCGAGCAACAAGGGGGTCAACACCCCCGGAGCCGCCCTCTCCCTCAGGCCCCCCACGGACAGGGACCTCCTGGGGGTCGAGTTCGGCGTCGAGGCTGGGGCCGACTGGTTCGCCTTCTCGTTCGTAAGGGACGGGAGGGACGTCGATAACTGCAGGAGAGCCGTTGCGGGGGTCGGGGGGGACCAGCCCGTGATCTCCAAGGTGGAGCACGGTGAGGCCGTTGAGAACATAGACGAGATCGTCGAAGCCAGCGACGGGGTCATGGTAGCCCGGGGGGACCTGGGCATAGAGGTGGCCCCCTGGGAGGTCCCCCTCATACAGAAGAGGATAATTAGGAAGTGCAATGAGGCGGGGAAGCCGGTGATAGTCGCAACACAGATGCTCGAGTCAATGGTCTCCAGCCCAAGGCCTACGAGGGCTGAGGCAAGCGACGTCGCAAACGCGATCCTTGACGGGGCCGACGCTGTGATGCTGAGCGAGGAGACAGCCACGGGCCTATTCCCAGTCGAGGCCGTCAGGGTGATGAACAACATAACCCTCACGGTTGAGAGGAGGGCCCCCAGAAGGAGGCCCAGGTACCCTTCGGAGGGGCAGCCCATAGCCGACGTGATAGGGGGCCTCGCCTCCCTCGCCGCGGCCGCCGTGAACCCCCCTGCGATAATAGTGGTCACAAGGAGCGGTTTCAGCGCCCTCATGGTCTCTAAGCACAGGCCCAACACGAGGATACTGGCCGTCGCGAGGGACGAGAGGGTGGGGAGGAGGATGCGCCTGTACTGGGGGGTGGAGCCCCTCGACGTGGAGTGGACAGAGGACAGGGACGAGCTCATAGTTAGGGCGGTTGAGAGGGGCCTCGAGGAGGGGAAGCTGGGAATGGGGGACGCCGTTATGGTTGTCTCAGGCTCCACCCTAGAGGAGCCCGGGAGGACCAGCACCCTGGAAGTCCTAAAGGTGGGGGAGATCCTGCACCACACCTCCCTGCGTGGTTAGAGACGCTATCCGCGACCGGTACCCTTCTCCCGTAAAACTTGTTGAAAAAAAGTTAAATGAATCCAAAAGAGATGCTCAGTCAAAGAGGGTTTAGGAATGGAAATATCCCGATATCTGGAATACAGCAGGAGGTACAGGGGCCCGATCAAGCTGGTCGTCCTCGACTGGGCTGGTCTCACAGTTGACTACGGGTGTTTCGCGCCGGCGGTGGTCTTCATCGAGGTCTTCAGGAGGAAGGGAGTCGACATCTCGATGGAGCAGGCCCGGGGGCCGATGGGGAGGTACAAGAGGGAGCACATAAAGTGCATCCTCGAGTGGTACCCAGACGTGTCAGAGAGATGGAGGGAGGTACACGGCCGAGACTGGACGGAGGAAGACGTTGACGACATGTTCGTGAACCTCTTCAAGCCGATACAGCTCGAGGTCATCAGGGACTACTCGAAACTGATTCCGGGGACGCTCGAAACAGTGAACTGGCTCAGGGAAAGGGGGATCAAGGTCGGGTCGACGACCGGATACTTCAAGGAGGCCGCCCAGATCAACCTCGAGGAGGCCGCGAAGCAGGGGTACGTGCCGGATGCCGCATTCTGCTCGGACGACGTTCCTGCGGGGAGGCCCAGACCCTGGATGGTCATGATGAACATGATGGAGACGAACGTTTTCCCCCCGGAGGCCGTCGTGAAGGTTGACGACACGGTCGTAGGCGTAGAGGAGGGGCTCAACGCTGGGACATGGGCAGTCGGGGTCTCGAAGACGGGGACCCTAGTGGGGCTCGACGAGGAGGAGATAAAGAACACGCCCCCGGAGAAGCTGGAAGCCATGATCGAAGCGGCCAACGACAAGCACCGGAGGGCCGGGGCCCACTACGTGATCGAGGGAATATCCCAGCTGCCCCAGGTCGTGCTTGAGATCGAGGAGAGGTTGAGGAGGGGCGAAAAGCCCTAGGCAAGAACATAGCATGAGCGCCCATTGGTGATCGAATGTCAACATACGATCCGGATGAGAGATACAGGCAGCTGCATCCTGCGTCTAATCGGATGTGGCTGGACGGTTCCAAGTACCTCCCGGGAGGAACATCGGCGTACGGCCAGTACAGGAAGCCTTTCCCGCTGTACTTTGTGAGGGCAAAAGGGGCCAGGCTGTGGGACGTCGACGGGCACGAGTACATCGACACCCACTGCGGCTACGGGCCCATGATCCTTGGCCACGGCCACCCTGTGGTGCTCGATGCCCTCGAGGAGGCAAAGGAGAGGGGGATACAGTACGGCGCGCCTCCTGATACGTTGGTCAAATGGGCGGAAATAATAGTCAAACATGTTCCATCGATCCAAAAAATCCGCTTCGTAAACTCGGGCTCCGAGGCGGTCACATACGCTGTGAGGCTTGCCAGGGGTTACACCGGAAGGACCAAGGTGTGCAAGCCCGAGGGCTCCTACCACGGGACGTCGGATTGGTCTCTGGCTAGCGTGTCGGAGTACGGAGGGCCCCCCGAGGAGCCCGTTCCCGTCCCCCACTCGATGGGGCTGGGCCACGTCATGGACGACTTCTTGATAATACCATGGAACGACGCCGAGAACGCGGTCAGGGAGATCGAAAAACATTCCCACGAGCTAGCCTGCGTGCTGCTCGAGCCCGTCTCAGGCACCGGGCTAGGATTCGCCGAGCCGGAGAGGGAGTACATGAGGGCGATAAGGGAGGCCACCGCAGAGAACGACATCCCCCTGATATTCGACGAGGTGATGGTCGGCTTTCGCTGGGGCAACACTGGCTGCGCACAGGGCTACTTGGGGGTCAGACCGGACATAACCATACTAGGGAAGGTCATAGGGGGCGGGGCCCCCGTCGGCGCCTATGGGGGGAGGGAGGACATAATGGAGCTTGTGTCCCCGCTCCATGGCAGGAGCGCCCGGGAGCGAGTCTACCAGAGCGGCACCTTCAGCGGGAACCCGTTCACGGCCTCCGTGGGGTATGCGACGATGAAATACATAGACGACCACGAGGACGAGTTGTACAGCCACATCAATCGCATCGGAGAAGAAATAAGGAGAGGGTTGAGGGACACCGTGGAAGATCTGGGGATCCCGGTGCAGGTAGTGGGCAAGTTCTCTGCCTGGGAGGCGCAGTTCGTAGACAGGCCGTACAGGAACCTGAGGGAGTTCCTGAGGGCCGACAGGGAGAGGCTGCGGAGGAACGACCTCGATCTGATTAACAGGGGGGTCTTCAAGCTTCCAGGGCACTTCTCGTTCACGTGCCTGGCGCACACAGACGAAGACGTCGAGAAAATACTCGAAGCGTACAGGGAATCTCTGGCTCATTCTTGCAGGGAGGCCTAGCCCGCGCCCTGGAGGCCCTGAAGGCGGAGGATTTCCTCGACCACGCATCGGGGAATGGCTAGGGCCCGGGTTTTTTCGCGACTAGGATCATTCTGTTCGTGTCGGTGGTGAGGGGCTTGAGGTCGTAGCCCCCGTAGCTTGCCTGGTAAGCCCACCCGCAGCCCTCGAGGAGCCACTTCAGCTCGTGGAGGGAGTAGACCCTGTGGTCAAGCTCGATAGTCCCCAGGTGGACAAGGTTCTCACCCTCCTCCCGTCAGCGTCGTACCAGTACCTGCCGAAGAGGGAGCCACCCCTCTTCACCATCACCAGCCTGTCAGCGGGGTCGTAGGTGTAGTTCTACTAGTCGAGTTTTCGTACTTCCCCCAAGTTACGGTTTGCATCCTAAGAGTAACGTGTATTCCCATTTAGTTTAGACTGCTCATCTGTACTTCCTGCAATGATTACATTCATTCATGACGATGATATACCCAGGCCTTGAGGGAATATTTGTTAAGATTTTCTGGAACATCTTTTCTAATACACTCATACGATACTTTGAAATCTAAGAAATCAGCATTTACTTCTCCTGCAACAGCATCCATTGATTCACGATCTTCCTCTGAGATTTCGCCATCAAAGAAACAAAAAAATGTGATCTCGGAAGATGACCAACCACAAGTTACACCTCGCAAAGTACAAGGGACTTCTCCTAGCAAAGCCCTTTGAAAAGAAAGTAGGACTTTTTTTCTGAAGTCTTCATCTAACATAGTGTCTCACTTTTAAGGCCTAATGGGTACTATATGAACACCCTTTTTGAGTATATGATCATCCCATTAGTTGTAAACTGACTTGTAGTACCACCTTCTTCAATGTAGCAACCGATAATTTCACCGAAATCTACGCGTTCCCTATACCCAGGCTGTCCACGAATTCCCTGAATCCTTTGTCCAGTACCTGCATATTCATCTACAAGTCCCTGAGGATCGGGATGAGTTAGTATGCTTCTACCACGTATGTAATTTGGGTGACCTGGTATGTGTTTTCCTTGTCTACCCCAATGAATTCTTGGCTTGTCCACTTCATCCGTGTCAGCCTCATTGATGATCCCGCTTTCTATGAATACACCATACAAATCCTCTATCTCAGGGTCATCTATGTAGACTCCAGTTTCGGGCCCTGATTGGCTCGGATCCTCAAGGTTAGATGAAGAAGGACTATAATATCCAAAATTATTCATGTACACGTAAAGTTGTTGAAGTGCTTGGCCTGCTAGATTGAAAGCCCCGATCATACTTTGCCCCAATATGCCGCCGATAACTCCTAACCCCTCCAAAGGTACAGGTCCAAATGGAATAAACTGGTAGCCATCATAGTCTTCGTATTTCAGCGGGTTGTTCCTGCAATAGGTATAGAAGTTTTGGCTCTGTGGATCGGTGAGATACCCGTGGAAGAGGTCCTCGGTGATGAACCTCCCCGTCTCCGGGTCGTAGTACCGTGCCCCGAAGTAGTACAGCCCGCTTGGGTCCTCGTGCTTCCCGGTGTACTTGAACTCCTCTGAGCCGGTGCCGTCGTAGTCTGGCCCGAAGGGCTCATAGTTCCTGGTGAATACCGCGTCGCCGTTGGCGTCGGTCTTGAGCCTGGTGCTCCCCAGGTGGTCCTGGTGATAATACTCCAATGTGCCGCTACGGTTCTCGGCGATGTACAGCCAGTTCGCGTAGAAGTTCTTGGTTGGACGTTTTCCAAGGGGATTCAGAAATCAAGTCCTCCATATGTTTTGAAGAATTCCATGGTTATTCTGGAGAGGAGCATGGAGGGCAACGCGGTGAAAGAGATAAGAAACACTTTAGGGCCGTCAGGAACAAGATAATTCATGGTGGGAAAAATATCACCAAAGATTAATCCATATAGCAGTACGAATATCATGAGGAATACGAATGTAAGGGCAAGGGCTTTAACAGCGCCATAAACGCCTCCTATGATTCGATAGGTAACCTCAGGGCCGAGCCAGCCCAAGATCGCCCCGATGAGAAATACTGGGATAAAGTTTACAGTGTATTTGAGTTCAGCTAGGCCCATTGAGGTAGGGATGGACGCCGAAATAACATAGATAAACCAGTAGAGTGCGAAGACCCTTTCGTCTTTGGGGTCTACAAGTATCTCGAAGCGTTGAAGTTTAATTAGTAAATAGAAGACGATTATAACCGGCATCAACCCCAGAAAAACGCCTAAACCAGGGTCATTAGAAGTGAACAACGAGCATACGACCGTTACAAGCATTAGAATACGAATCGAGTGTAAATTGGGACTCTGTAAATCCATGGGCTTGCCCATAATCTGGCTCGTGGCGAACATCAGGGCCACGGCCCCGATGACGGTCAAGGGGTTCCACGAGGCGCCAAAGCCGACGACATAAAAGAACACGCTCATTGCGGGGTAGGTGACGAAGAAAATGATCTTGACAAGTAAGCTCGACTTAATGAGGCTTATCTCCACCATCTATCGTCACGTTAATCCCACGGCTCATGCCATATATCGTGATATGGTCTCGGCTCAAACACTATTCTCGACGAAAGATATTCTGTTTGCCTAGACATAAATTCAGAGACGGTGGATTCGATCATCACCAGAGCAGCGTATTCTTCTGTTACTTCTCCTGTTATTATCGCTATATCAAGCGCTGTTCGAATCTTTGGAATTGTTGAACCGATGATCCCGGTGCCATATCCCGTGGTAGCTCCAATAACTCCTCCAGCGAGATCTAGTCCAAATTCTGTAGCTGAATAGGTCGGAGCCTCGAGGTCTCCTGGCGCGTCCAGATAGCATAGCGGTCCACTTATGGACCTCTCCATGAACCCGCCGCCGACGCCGCTTGTCGCCCCAGCTACGAGGGTCTTCCCAAGTCCCAGTCCGGCCACCGCCGCAGTCATGGATGTTTCTCCCGCGGTCATGGCCAGGGCCGCGGTCCCGAATGTCGCAGCAGCGAAAGCGCCGGCTCCCGCACCGATCGCAGCGTGAACTATTGTTCCTTGCCAATCTCCAGGATGAGCATTCCAGTAAACAACGCTTTTAATAACCGCTCCTGCGAGGGCTGCGGCAGCTATGTGTATCCATCTCCCATCGAGATCGGTGTACTTAAGGGGGTTGTTCCTGCTGTAGACATACCTGTTCAGGCCCTGGGGATCTTCGAGGCTTCCTAGTACCGGGTCTTCGGTGATGAACCTCCCAATTTCGGGGTTGTA
>CAYGAH010000247.1:0-1972 GCA_964347685.1 uncultured Candidatus Bathyarchaeia archaeon
AGGAAGTAACCCGAGAATCCCAGGTCGTCGGCGTCGATGAATATCTTCCTGTCTTCCCTCCTCTCGGCGACCACCCTCGCACGGCGGTTTATGGCAAGGACTACCGCTGGCCCCCTGTAGACTACGCTGTGCTCCCCGAAGAGGATCATCTTCCCCGGGGCCGTGGCTTCTACGGACATCTCTTCTTCCTAGCCGGTTATCTTGACTGAGGCGTACCCCACAACAGCCCCGTAGTCCCCCGTCACGTCTCCGCTCGTGTGGTAGGAGAGCAGTTGGGCCTTCCCGGCCCCAAGCAGCTTGGAGGAGACTATGGCGGCCGAGACGGGGCCGTAGCCGCACATGGATATCCTGTTGGCCCTTACCCTCTCTTGGAGCTGCCCCTCATCCATGGCAAGGATGCTCTCGATCACCATCCCGTCCTTCCTGTTGGCGGATGATTGGGGCTCCTGGTGGGTCAGGTCAGTTGAGGCCATCACCAGTACGTTCTTCCCCCTCGCCACCTCCGCTATGGCCCTTCCAACCTCCCTGCTGGAATCCAGGTCCTGGAAGCCCATGCAGATGGGGATGAACCTGAAACCGGAGCCGTATATGTACTGGAGGAAGGGGAGCTGGACCTCTATGGAGTGCTCCCTCAGGTGGGCCGTCTCGTCGAGGTCGATCATGTCGGAGGCCCTGAACAGGGCGTCGGCCAGGGGCTCATCTATCTCGACCTTCCCCAGGGGGGTCTGCCAGGCGCCTAGCCCCATCATCGATATGGGCGTGCCCCATCCCGTGTGGTTGGGCCCCAGGACTATGACGGTGTCCGGCTTGGCCTCTAGTGCCAGATGGTAGTAGCTATGGGCGGCGACGGGGCCGGAGTACATGTAGCCGGCGTGGGGGCAAACTACCGAGAAGATCTCCCTCTCGTGGGGGGGGCCTCTCGGCGGCTCCCCTGGTCCCAGCCTGTGTCTGAAGGATTCCTCGATGGATCTCCTGAGGCGGTCCGGGTCGGCGGGGTAGAATGCTCCAGCCACGACGGGCCTCCGGACGCTCATGGGGCTCACCTAGAGGGCTGTCTCGAAATCGTCTATCGTCAGGCTGAGGTCCCCGTCTGGGGGTATCTCTTTCCTCTCCCTCAGTATCTCCCTCGCCAGCAGCCAGTAGGCTATGGCCAGGGACCTTCTACCCTTGTTGTTGACCGGGATTATCAGGTCCACGTTTGATAGGGAGTTGTCAGTGCTGCACAGGGCTATCACCGGCACCCCGATCTGTGATGCCTCCTCCACTATCTGCTCGTCAGCGAGGGCGTCGGTGACTATTACGGCGACTGGCTCGAAGAAGTCGGAGTACTCGGGGTTGGTGAAGGTTCCCGAGGTGAACCTCCCCACGAAGGGGACGGCGCCCGTGACCTCGCAGAACTTCTCCACGGGGGTCCTCCCGTACCTCTTAGAGGAGGCGACGACCGTCCTGTTTATGTTCATCCTCGAGAGGAACTTGGCCGCGACCTTGATCCTCTCGTTCATCTTCTCCATGTCCAGGACGAATAGGCCGTCGGGCCTCACCTTGTATATGAAGGGCTCCATGGACTTGGTCTTGACCCTTGTTCCTATGTGGACCCCTGCGGAGAGGAGGACCTCCTGGGGCAGGAGGAGGTTGTCCTCCCCCTGGGTCTCCACGCTAGCGTCCTCTGATGTCAATGTTCTCCCTCTCCTCGCTGAACTTGAGGACGTCGTCTATTATCTCCACGTGGGAGAGGAGCATCCTCCTGCAGCAGTACCTTGTGAGGCCCAGGTCGTCGAGGACGTCCTTCGGGGACTCCCCGGCCTCTACCCTCTTCTTGAAGGGCTCCCACTTGTCTCCGATGACCTTCCCGCAGGAGAAGCACCTAACAGGGACTATCATTAGGGTTTACGCCTCATCCGTTGATTTTAACTATTCAGTGAGCATCTTAATATCTTTTAAACCTACTGGAAAAGAAGCCGATCCATGGACC
>CAYGAH010000248.1:0-3620 GCA_964347685.1 uncultured Candidatus Bathyarchaeia archaeon
GCAGACGCAGCATCTCGCCCCTTCCGGCCAGATTTCCTCAGCGCTCAACCGTATCAGCCAGGGATGGTTCAAGTTGAGGATCGGAAAAGGCTTCCCATGGAGGTGAACCAGGAAGGCGCGCGCTACTGCAGTGATCGATACCGGGCCATGCATGCACAAGGATGGAGAAGTGATTGAAAAGGGTCCTTCGGAGATGATTAAGGTGTGCGGTGTGTTCAAAGAGATTAGACGACTGGTTTGGCCGAGCCCCAGTAATATCCATAGACGTCTTTACACCATCCATGAAACGTTGGATCCGTCGATGTGAATCCTCGGTAGTCAAACTGGTTTTTCTCCATCGGGAAAGAGAGTATAGCGACCTCTTTCTCGTTCATAGCTATGAAGACGTTGGCCTCAGCGCTTGCTCTGACCTCAAATACTCCGCGAAGCCCGGCGTCTCTCAACACGACTCCCGGTCCAGGCCAATCCGGTGGATACTGGAAGTATTTTGTCTGCATAAGCCTGAAGTATACTCCCCTGTCCGTCGCTTCCTCTAGCTGGGGTAGGGCCATCATGTTGTACCTGTCTGTCAGCCTCCAAATGTACTCCTTTGCTTCCCGTATGATTCTCTCGATGTCGGCGAATACTATCATAATGTCTGTTACTAGTCGTGATTCCTTTAACTCGTTCAAACGGGAGATATGCCTGCTTGGAAGATCGAGTGTTAAATGGTCTCTAAAATATTCTCTATTCATTGTAGCGAACATCATGCCAGTTAATTGGTGTAGGATCAACAATCCATATTCTGTGAGACGGTATTCACCCGAATCTGTTTTCTCGATCAACCCCACTTCTGAGAGTCTATTGATGTGCCTGCTCACTTCCTGTGTGGTTAGTGAGAGATGTTTTGCCATGTTTGATACGTTGATGTTTTCCACCCTAAGAGATTGAAGAATATTGTATCTGTCTTGATTTGATAGCTCGAACAGTGTATCGTAGAAGTGATCTAATTCAGGCATTATACTAACTGAGAAGTTTCAGATATATATTAAATTCGGGCGCAGCAACCGGACCAATCCCCTGAATCCGATGCTCGTGCACATCAACAGACTGCGATGGGAAGGGGAGATGCGCGTCAGGAACCACAGGGAACACGGGAACCTCTCCTCTGCCTAAGGCCCTAACCAGAGAACGCCGTGGGCGCCCCTCTCCCCAGCGACCCATTTTTAAACCCGTTCTGTTTATTCCAAACTGAAGGTGAGCGGGATGCCATACTGCTACAACTGCGGCAAGGAGGTCTCTGAGGAGGACTCATTCTGCCCCAGGTGCGGTGCGCCCCAGAGGGAGGAGGCGAGAGCAGGGGTCATGACCTACGAGGTGGACGTGCCCTACCCAGAGACGCCCTCGGCGAGGCTCGAGATAGTCGTTGGGGCGCCGGGGAGGGTGAATGTTGAGGGTGGCGCAGGGAAGTTCGTCGAGGGGACGATAGAGTACGACGTCCCAGAGTGGGAGCCGAAGGTCGAGGCGGAGGGGGACAGGGTCAAGATCGCCCAGCTTGAGAGGGTCTGGGACAGGTCCATCCTCAGGGTCCGCCCCGAGAACCGCTGGGGCCTCAAGATAGGGGGAGAAAAGCCCTTCAGCCTTGGAATAAAGTCGAGCGTCGGGAGGGGCAGATGGGAGCTCGGGGGCCTCCCCATCACCGAGATGAGGGTCGAATCGGGGGTGAGCGAGAACCAGATCTCCTTCAAGGGGAGGAACCCAGAGGTGATGGAGAGGCTGGAGCTTACAGCAGGGGTCGGGGACGTCAGCCTCACCGGCCTCCTCGACGCCAACTTCGGGGAGATGAGGGTGAGCGGGGCAGTAGGTGAGGTGGAGCTCAGGTTCACCGGGGAGAGGCTCGGCCAGGACGCGAAGGTAAGGGTGGAGGGGGGAGTGGGGAGCTTCAACGTGTTGGTGGACAGGAGGGTCCCCGCCAGGGCCTCAGTCAGGGGGCTGACGAGCGTCAGGGCGAGGGGAGACTTCCAGAGGAGGAGGGGTGGATTCCCCAGCGGCGGAGAGTACACCAACGAGGCCTACGAGAGGGGCGAGGGCCCCCGCCTCGAGTTCGACATCACCATGGGCGTGGGTGGAATCACCCTGGAGTCCAGCTGACCCGTCACCATCCTATTTTTAAATGAACTTGCCTGTCAACGTCTCCCCCTCTTCGATCCCAGCAACCCAGCAGGGCCGATGATGACATCCCATCCGGCATCCGGTCCGGCGCAACCGTTATCTCTCCCTTCCCCCCTGACGGATCGGGTCTACCGGATGTCGGGAGCGACGAGAAAGGCTATAGGGGTGAGGAGGGTGGAAGGGCCCACCTACAGGGTCGACGAATCCAGGTTGAGGCGATACGACCAGAGGAGCCTCATATTCAACAGGGTCTGGAAAGACCCCGGATGGAAGGGCTACACGAGGACAGAGGAGGAGGCGGCCCTCAGGAACATGGCCGAGGGGAAGCCAGGATACACACGGATCGACTACGCCCTATCTGAGGCCTCTTGGACGGTGCACGACGTCTGGACCGAGGCCTTCAGCTGGGAACGGCTGGAGAGGCCGGGGGGCCCGAGCCTCGCCGGAGACAGGTGGTACAGGGACAGGTACGAGGTAGAGGACCCAGAAGAGGTGACCCGCCGGGTGAAGAAAGCCGCAGGGTTCTACGGTGCCGACCTAGTCGGGGTGGCCGAGCTGGACCCCCGCTGGATCTACGCCAACAGGAGGGAGGACCTGGAGCCCATAGCGATCCCGGAGGGGGTGAGGTACGCCGTTGTGATGGCCATAGCCATGGACGAGTTGGGAATCGCGACATCCCCGGAGGCCCCCGCCGCTGCGGCCACAGGCCTCGGCTACTCGAAGATGGCCTTCGCCGCCTCCTCCCTCGCGGAGTTCATAAGGAACCTGGGCTACAGGGCGATACCCGCCGGGAACGGTACCGGGCTGAGCGTCCCCATGGCGATAGACGCGGGGCTGGGGCAGCTTGGGAGGAACGGGCTCCTCATCACCCCTGAGTACGGTCCCAGGGTCAGGCTATGCAAGGTCCTCACCGACCTCCCCCTCGTGCCTGACAAGCCTGTGGACTTCGGGGTAACAGAGTTCTGCAGGGGATGCAGAAAGTGCGCAGAGGCTTGCGAGGTGGAGGCAATATCCATGGACCCAGAGCCCTCCTGGGAGCCCGCCTGCCGGAGCAACAACCCAGGCTCCCTCAAGTGGTACGTGGACACCGAGGAGTGCTACGGCTACTGGTGCGACAACGGGACAGACTGCAGCACATGCATCTCGGTCTGCCCATTCAACGACGGCCTGAAGGAGGCCTCCTCAGAGGATTTCTGGGGTTCGTGAAGGTCTGAGAACGGGTCCCTCCGGTGGGTGAAAAAGGGGGGTGTGGGCTTTTACCGGTTTATTTCATGCCTCTACTTGGGCCTAGTCACCCTGACGCCCCTGATTAGGATGTAGGGTGAAAGGCTCGGGGTGCGTGCGGACCAGGAGTGGATGTGCTGCCTCTCCTCCGATATGGCCGTGATGCCCCCGAGCATCCTGAGGGCGTTGTCGCTAAGGCGTATGTCCTTTATGGAGCCCTCTACCTCTCCGTTCCTCAGTACGAA
>CAYGAH010000249.1:0-12165 GCA_964347685.1 uncultured Candidatus Bathyarchaeia archaeon
TCCCTGACCCTCCTCTCCGCCAGGCGCTCTCCAGGGACGTCGATCCACATCCTCCCCCCTCCCCCCTCGCAGCATAGGCTGCGCTCCCTCGACCTGTCAAGCTCCAATAGCCTCACCCCTGGGACTCCCTCAAGGACCTTCCTAGGCTCGTCGTAGACGCCGTTCCTCCTCCCCAGGAAGCAGGGGTCTTGGAAGGCTACGGTCATCTCGACCCTCCCTGTGAGGCCCAGCCTCCCAGAGTCGACAAGCTCTGCTAGGCACTCGGTGTAGTGCTGGGGCTCGAACCCTACCTTGCCGTACTCGTTCTTGAACGCGTTGTAGCAGTGGGGCGATGTTGTGACCATGCGGCCGACCCCCCTGCCCTCTAGGAGCTCCCTGTTTTCCTCGACGAGCATCTCGAAGAGCCCCGCCTCCCCCATCCCGTGGACGGGGTCCCCGCAGCAGCTCTCCTCGTTCCCAAGGGTCCCGAAGCTTGCGCCGGCCGAGTCGAAGATCCTCACGAGGGCCCTGGCAACCTCCTGGCATCTGGGGTCGTATGCGGGGGTGCAGCCAACGTAGTGCAGGAGGTCCATCCCCTCCGCGTAAGGCTTCACGTCGAGGCCCTCCGCCCACTCCGACCTCTTCGCCCTGGCCCTGCCCCAAGGGTTTCCGTGCTTGAAAACGCTCTCAAGCGCGTCCCTTATCGTGGGCGCTACCCTGCCGTTCTCTACGTTCATCCCCCTCATCCCTATTATGACCTCTAAGGGGGTCAGGCCCTTGGGACATCGGGCCCCGCACGTGGAGCAGGTTGTGCAGCTCCATAGGGTTTCGTCGGGGGGGACCTCGACCCTCCCGGAGAAGGCTATCTCCCTCATCATCCTCCTTATGTTCAGCCCAGACTTCACGGAGACCGGGCAGCCCCCGGTGCAGACCCCGCACTGGATGCACTCAAGGAGCTTGTGCTCGACGACGAAATCTTGGGCGCTTGCTTCCATCAATCAATCTCTCCGACCTAACCGATTTAATGTTTCCGTGGGCAGCGCCTGGAATATTAGCCCAAAGGTGCATGAATATTTTATAGTTCTGTCTTAGAAGACCATTTGAAGGACCATGACAGAGGACCCTGGGGAGGCCAGGATAGGCGTTTACGTCTGCGAGTGCGGAGGGAACATAGGGGACGTCGTTGATGTCGAGGCTGTGCGCAGATCCGTGAAGGATTGGCCAGGCGTGGTCGTCGCCAGGAGGGACAGCTACCTCTGCTCAAAGCCATCCCAGGATACGATACAAGAGGACATCCTCAGGCACGGCCTCAACAGGGTGGTGGTGGCCTCATGCACCCCCAGGATGCACCTTCAAACATTCCAGGGCGTCCTGGGACGCGCAGGGTTGAACCCCTACCTCCTAGAGTTCGTAAACATAAGGGAGCAGTGCTCATGGGTCCACGGCCCCCACGCCTCGGATGAGGCGACTAGGAAGGCGGAGAGCCTCATCAGGGGAGGGTACGAGAGGAGCCTGGAGCTCGAGCCCCTAGAGGAGATAAGCGAGGGGGCCTCCAGGGAGGTGCTCGTCGTGGGCGGGGGCATAGCCGGTATCACCGCCTCCCTGGAGCTTGATGAGCAGGGATTCAAGGTGCACCTAGTTGAGAGGCTCCCCAGCATAGGGGGGCACATGGCGAAGCTGACTAAGGTCTTCCCCACCCTAGACTGCGCCCAGTGCATCCTCACCCCAAGGATAGCTGAGGTGGGGACCCGCCCCGAAATAGACCTCCGCGCACCCTCGGAGGGCAGGGGCGTAATGGGCCGCCCGGGAAACTCCGCGGTCGAGGTCGTCAGGAAGCCCAGGGGGGTCGACCCAAAAGAGTGCCGAGGATGCGGCGTGTGCGCAAGGGTCTGCCCGGTCAGCGTCCCCGACGAGTTCGAGGAGGGAAGGTCCAAAAGGGCCGCGGCCTACCTCCAGTTCCCCCAGGCCGTCCCATACGCATACGTGATAGACTTCGATAGCTGCACGAGGTGTGGAAAATGCGTGGAGCTCTGCCCCAGCAAGGCAATAGACCTAGACGACAAAGGAGAGACCATAGAGCTCACCGTCGGAAGCATCATCGTAGCCACCGGCTACGAGCAGTTCAGGGCCGAGGGCATTAAGGAGTACGGATACGGCACCCACCCCGATGTCATAACAATGATGGAGCTCGAGAGGCTCACCTCCCTATTCGGCCCTACTAAGGGGAGGGTGGTGAGGCCCAGCGACGGGGGGGAGGTCGAGCGCGTGGCAATCGTCCTATGCGCAGGGTCCAGGGACAAGAACCAGTACACCCCCTACTGCAGCAGGATATGCTGCATGTACTCCCTGAAGCAGGCCATCCTCCTCAGGGAGATGCTCGGAAAAGGGGTATGGGTCTACTACACCGACATGAGGGCCACGGGTAGGGGCTACGAGGAGCTCTACTGGAGAGCCCAGGAGGCCGGCGTTGTCTTCGTCAGGGGGAAGGCCTCAGAGGTCTGGCCTAAAAGGGGCAGCGGAAGGCTGGTCGTGATGGCAGAGGACACCCTGACCGGCAGGGTCATGGAGGAGGAGTTCGACCTAGTCGCCCTGGCGGTGGCCATGGTCCCCCCTGAGGGCCTGGAGGCCCTCGCCCAGCACATGGCCCTACCCCTGGGGGAGGACGGGTTCGTCCAGGAGAAGCACCCCAAGCTGGACCCAGTCAACACCCTGAGGACGGGAATATTCGCATGCGGTTGCGCCCTGGGCCCAAAGGACGTGAGGGACACCGTCTCAGACTCCCTGGGGGCAGCGGCAAAGTCGGCCTCCTTCTTGAAGGAGGACAGGGTGACCTCTAGCCCGGAGAAGGCCTTCGTGGAACTCGAGGCCTGCGATGGATGCGGTGAGTGCCTTGAGGTCTGCCCTTCCAACGCCATAACCGTCTCAAGCGAGGAGGCAAGTATAGATCCCTTCCTCTGCTCCGGTTGCGGGGGGTGCGTGCCCGGGTGCCCCAGGGAGGCAATAGACCTCAGGAACTCCACGAGGGACCAGATCGCCGCCTCCCTCAGGGGCCTTCTCCAGGGGAAGAGGGAGGGCGAGGTGAGGCTCGTCGCATTCGTCGACAGGAGCATAGGATACACTGGGGTTGACTTCCTCGGCCTCGACAGGACCCCTTATCCGCCTGGCATAAGGGTGGTCCCCGTCCCCTCCACCGCCATAATAGGCCTGAAGCAGATACTGGAAGCGTTCGCCCTGGGCGCCGACGGGGTCCTGGTGATAGAGGGGGAGCACGACGTCTACGAGGGGTTCACCCGTGAAAGGATGTCCAGGTTCAGGGACGACCTGGAAGACCTGGGCGTAGACGGCCTCAGGCTATACGACAACCTGGTCCAGCTGCCGGCATACAAGAACATTGCAAGGGTCTTCGAGATCCACGCCTCCACCATAGAGGACCTGGGACCCCTGGAGCCCGAGGCCCTCGAGGCGGTCAGGGGGAGGCTTGGCGTCTAGCTCTTTTATATTGAGAGGATATAAACACCTTTGGGTGTCGGTGTGAATATAGTCGTCTGCGTTAAGCAGACCCCAGAGACCGAAGAGGTGGACCTCTCCCTCGAAGAGTCAGGCAGGGGGATAAAGACTGAAGGCCTCGTCTTCGAGATGAACGAGTGGGACGAGTACGCCATAGAGGAGGCCCTCCTCCTGAGGGAGAGGCTCGGGGGCTCTGTGACCGCCGTGACCATGGGCCCAGAGGGGGCCGACGCAGTCCTGAGGAGGTGTCTGGCTAAGGGGGCAGACTCGGCCATATGGCTGAGGGACGACGCCTTCGAGGGCTCAGACGCCTACGCCACGGCGAAGGCCCTCCACGCTGCGATCAAGGGCCTAGACTTCGACCTCGTCCTCACGGGGACCCAGGCGAGCGACGACGGATACTCGGCCGTGGGAGGCGTCCTCGCAGGGCTCCTCGGCGTCCCCCACGCCTCCATGGTCAAGAGGGTGGAGGTCCACGAGGGGGCGTGCAGGGTTAACAGGGAGCTTGAGGGGGGGCTGGAGGAGGTGGTAGAGCTGGGGCTCCCCGCCCTCCTCACCATCCAGACGGGGATCAACGAGCCCAGGTACGTCTCCATAATGGGGATCAGGAGGGCTAGGAGCAAGGAGATAAGGGTCCTGGGCCTGGGGGACCTTGGACTGGAAGGGGGGGAGGTGGGGGAGGGGGGGTCGTGGCTCAGGGTGGAGAGGATGTACACACCCCCTGTCGAGAAGGAGCCCGTCATCCTGAGCGGGAGCCTCGACGAGGTGGCAGGGAGGCTCGTGGAGCTCCTCAGGGCAAGGGGGTTGGTATAGTGGCCGAGATACTTGTGCTGGCGGAGCACAGAATGGGGGAGCTCAGGGACATAACCTTCGAGATGCTATCGAAGGGGAGGGAGCTCGCAGAAGAGGCAGGGCTCGAACTGGCGGTTGTCCTCCTAGGAGATGAAACAGAGGGCCTAGCGGGGGAGCTTAGGGCACACGCACCGAGGGTCCTGGTTTACAGCCATCCCGAACTGGCCCACTTCAACTCAGATTGCTACCAGAGGGTGATGGCCTGGCTCATGAGGGAGAGGAAACCCAAGCTCACCCTCATAGGGCACACCTCCTACGGCATAGACCTGGCCCCGTCCCTAGCAGTAGAGCTGGGGACGCCTCTGGCCACGGACTGCATAGACCTGAGGATCGAGGGGGGCAGGGCCATCGTCACTAGGCAGGTTTACGGAGGCAAGTTGAACGTCGAGGCATCCCTCCGGGAGTCCGACAGCTACATGGTCATGGTCCGCCCGGCCACCTTCGAAGGCGAAGGGCCCGGATCGATGGAGGGCGAGGCGATCTATCTGGAATACCCCCACGAGCTGGCTGCGGGGAGGAAGAGGTTCGTCGGATACGTCGAGCCCCAGCCGGGGGAGGTAGACATCTCCGACGCCGAGATCGTTGTCTCGGTGGGGAGGGGGATAAGGGACGAGAAGAACATGGGCGTGATCGTGGAGCTTGCGGGGGCGTTGAAGGGGGAGGTGGGCTGTTCACGCCCCGTCGTGGACAAGGGGTGGCTCCCCAAGGAGAGGCAGGTTGGCTCATCGGGGAAGACCGTGAAGCCCAAGCTGTACATAGCGACGGGGATAAGCGGCTCCTTCCAGCACGTGATGGGGATGAAGGGATCGGACCTGATAGTCGCCATAAACAAGGACCCAAAGGCCCCCATCTTCCGCATCTCTGACTACGGGGTCGTGGAGGACCTCTTCAAGTTGGTGCCGATCCTGACCCAGAAGATAAACGAGCTCAAACAACCCTCATGATCCAAGAGAAATACGCTCGATCCCTCCAGGAGCATTCTGCCCCGGCCCGGAGAGGGGCTAGACCCTGTGAAGGTCGAACCCCGAGTCCAGCCCCTTCAGCGCCGCCACAAGGATCTTGACAAGGTTGGCCAGGTCCTTTAGGTCGAATACCTCCACGGGGCTGTGTGAGTACCTCCTGGGGACTCCCACGGTTACTGCCGGGAGGCCTCCCCTCGTCTGGGCCATGGCGGAGGCGTCGGTCCCCCCCAGCTGGAAGCTCACCTGGTGGGGGATGCCCTCCCTCTCGGCCGTCTCCCTGAGCCATTCCCTGAGCTTATTATGGTATATCCAGCGGCCCCTGCTCCCGATCTCCCCTATGTGGATGGCGGGGCCCTTCCCCACCTCGTAGACAACGTCCCTCATGTTGACATCGGGCTGCCACCCTGAGGGAGAGGTGTCCACCGCCACCGCCATGTCCACGTCCAGGTCGAATAGGGCTACCCCGGCCCCCCTCAGTCCCCCCTCCTCCTCGACGGAGCCCACGTAGTATACGGTCGCCGGGATGGGCGTCCCCCTCAGGGCCTTGGCGGTCTCCAGGAGGGCTGTGAGGCCCGCCCTGTCGTCAACCCCGGGGCTTGCTATGAGGTCGTTGGCTAGCTCCAGGGGAGGGGAGTTGAAGACGATGGGGGTGCCCGGGTGGACCCCTATGGCCTCAACCTCCTCCCTGCTCCATGCGCCTACGTCTATGTACATCTCCTCTATCGGGGGGACGATGTTCGCCTCCTCGGGTCTAGTGACGTGCCCAGGTTTTATCCCGACGACGCCGTGGACGGGCCCCCTCTCGGTGACGAGGCGGACCTGCTGCCCCTGTATGGCCCTGTTGGATGCGCCTCCCACCTTCCTGAACCTTATGAATCCCCGGTCGTCTATGTTGAAGACGAAGAAGCCTACCTGGTCCATGTGGGCTACGAGGGCGACCCTGGGGGCATCTGGATCCGTTCCCATCTGGACGCCCACCACGTTGCCCCTGGGAGTATCGTGCACTTCGTCGACGTGGGGCGCGAGCTCGTCCTTGAAGAACCTTATCATGGGCTCCTCGAATCCGAAGGGGGCTCCTATCCCCTGGAGCCTGAGGAAGGTTCTCTTGATCTCCTCCATCCTGAACGCCTGTTGAATATCCCCGGCATGGTGAGAAGAGCTTTTGGGTGGATGATTGAAAAAAGGCGGGTGGGTTTGCCAAAATGGGGGCCGCTGGGGTCCTAAAGCTCTATGACCTTGTCGCTCTTCTTGCCCCTCCCCGGCATGGGTGGGTTGACCTCCTCCAGCATCTCGAAGAGGGTCTCCACCTTCTCGTTGAGCATTATCTCCTTGAACTCCTCGTACTCATCGATGTACCTCACGATGAGGCCCCTCCTCTTGGTTGGGTTCCCAGATGCGTCGACGGGGTTTATCTCCACCCCGAGCCTGCTGGGGGAGCCCCTGTATGCTGGCATCTTTATGACGAAGACCCCGGGGACGCTGGTCTTAACCTTGCCCCAGTCCTCCCCCTCCTCCAGGAACTCGGCTAGCTTGTCCTCCGACATACACCTAACTTAGGGGGAACGAGTATTCAAGTCTAACCCTCCTAGGAATGAAGATGATCCAGCAGGGTGTCGCCCCTCCTCAAAGGGTCCCATTCCGTCCACCGAGCCGTGAGGATTTTCCGCTTTGACTGGGAGGTTACTCCTTTAAGGCTTGGAAGCCCATAATCCTCCATGGTATCCAAGAGCTATCTCGACCTGAGCGGGGAAGAGGAGGAGCACGCCATGGCCCTCCACGGGGAGAGCGTAGTCATCGACGCGAGCATCGTCCCCTTCATAGACTACGTGGGCGAGGACATCTGGCTGGAGGACGTCCTGAGGGGAGGGGTGACGGCGACGAACGCCACTGTCTGCATGCAGCGCACCCTGAGCGAGGCCCTCGGGGAGCTCTCAGAGTACCACGCCTGGGCCGAGAAGAAGGCCGACAAGGCGCTGATCGTCAGGAAGGCCTCGGACATAGAGAGGGCTAAGAGGGAGGGGAGGCACGGGGTCATATTCGGACCCCAGGACAGCAGCTTCCTAGAGGGGAACGTCAGCTTCCTCGAGACGGCTTGGGACTGGGGAGTCCGCATCATCCAGATCTGCTACAACAGCCGCAACGAGGCGGCAGACGGCTGCACGGAGCGCCGCGACGCCGGGCTCAGCGGCTTCGGCGTGGGGCTGGTCAAGGCGATGAACAAGCGGGGGATGCTAATAGACCTGAGCCACGTCGGCGACGCAAGCACCATGGAGGCGATAGAGGCCTCGAAGGACCCCGTCTGCTTCACCCACGTTCTGCCGAGGGAGTCTACCCCAAAGGAGATGAGCCCCTACGCAGCCTGGGCGAGCAGGGAGAGCCCCCTCACAGGCCAGTTCGTAAGATACGCCCTGGCCCGAGGGAAGACCGACGAGGCACTCCAGGCCTGCGCAGAGAGGGGGGGCGTGGTCGGCGTGACTCCCTTCTTCGCGAAGAAGGCCGGGGAGTCCACCCTGACAGATGATATAATAGACCAGGTCGACTACACAGTAAACCTAGTCGGCGCCGATCATGTCGGCTTCGGCTCTGACTTGGACTTCAGGAACAGCGTGACGAGGGGCGCATATATCTGGAAGCACCCGGACAGGGTCGACGTGACCTACCACACCCCGATGGATAAGACCTGGGGGTACGGATGGCTGGAGCACATGCCCAACTTCACCAGGGGGCTGGTGGCCCGGGGATACTCCGACCAGGAGATCAAGGGAATCCTCGGCGGCAACTGGGTGAAGCTGTTCAAGAAGGTCTGGGGAGAATAGCCAATCTTAAAGCGGGAGCCCCCAGAAGTCGTCTCTCCCGAACTCCAATGTAACTGGGTCGACGCGCCCGCATCGGGCATCCATCGTCCCTTCCTCCTCGGGGTCACTGAACCTCCAGCGGAGGGTCCATTGAGATGTTCAGGGATGGCATCCACCCGAGGGAGAAGTTGGCGGAGGCGAGGCCCGACTACCTCATAGGCGACATCAGGCGACTGATGGAGATCGTAACCGTTTAAGAAGGCTCGGGAAATCGATTTTTTAACGAATGGGCCCCGGGTCAGGATAGACCCTTGAAGACTTGGTCCATGCTGTGGCGGTAGGCCTCGAAGGCTGCCCTGCCCTTCTCTGTGAGCCTCAGGATGGTGTGGGGCTTCTTGTCTAGGAACTCCTTCACCACCTCGACGTACCCCGCGTCCTCAAGCCTACTCATGTGGGAAGACAGGTTGCCCCAGGTGAGCCCCGTCTGTTTCCTCAGGAAGAGGAAGTCGGCGCTCTCCACCACGTAGAGGTGGGCCATGATGAGGAGCCTCGCGGGCTCGTGGATCAGCTTGTCGATTTCTTCGATGGGTGGCAGTTCCAGGCCGCCCTCCTCACCTTCCCCCTTCGAGCTCCTCACCCCCTATGATAGTGTACCCGCTGACGAAGCGGCACAGCAAGTAGAAGCCTATACCTGCGATGAAGGCGCCCAGCGGGACACCCGCCACTGCCATCCTCTGCCTGGCTTCCCAACAGGGGACGATCACCGTGAAGTGAGCCAGGGTTAGCACGAAGAAGTTCACCCCTCCACTGTGGAACCCGAGTCCTCCACTCCGTCTGACGATTCATGGGTCTCTGTCTCCGTGGTTATAGGGTACCGGCGTGTGAACCGGAGAAACGTCATCGAGCCCGTCGACAACATTACCCCTCCCCAGAGGAGCAGGTAAATCGACAACCCGATTTTAACGGGCTCGAAGTCGTGAAGGGAGAAGACGACCCCCGTCACGAGTGCCAGGAGGCCGTATATGTAGTACTTGTCGTCCCCCGATTTGCCCTGCGTATAGAGCATCGCCCCCAAAATCATGGCCCCCATGAACGTGGGGGTCCACTTGTAGATCAGGTCTGTGCTCCAGCTGCCCCAGTAGGCGAGGGCGAGGAAGACGGCCATAGCAGCGACAACGACCATCATATAGCCGAAGATGCCCTTCGCCACCTTCACCCCGTCCTCGGCCTTCAGCTTCACGTACCCGATTCGGGGGTAGGTGTACCTCCTCTTCAGCGCCTCCAGGATCTTCGGGCCGAACAACGCGAAAAGCGCGATGAAGGCGTGGCTCACGCCGGGCTCCACCCAGAGGGTGGATGCGAGCAGGAGCAGGGTCCCGAGCAGCAACTCGGTCAGGCCGTCCCTCATGGATTCCCTGTAGGCGTTTTGCTCGATGCCCTTCAGGTCTATCTTTTCGTTCTCGTCCATGGACTGCGCACGTCCACGATTTCCTCACCAGAAAGAACTTTGCCGGGCTTAAATACTTTGCGATACAAAGTATGTTTATGAGCCCAAAACCTCCACACCGTCAGCTCTGAGCCGACCCGGATATCAAAATCGCGTCGAGGAAACAGGGGACTATGAACTCCCTTCCCCCGATTCACGGGTCATCGCCCAGGAAAGGGGAAGTATTGCGAGAGAGATGATAGAAAGGACCCGGTACATGGTCGAGGGCTGGAAGGCCTCTGCTATCGCCCCCCCGACCACCGTCCCGACGCACATCCCAAGCCCGTAGATACCCTCGTGGACCCCCATGGCGGTGCCGAGGCCTTCCCTCGCCGTCCTCCTGGCGATGAAGTCGAGGACGACGGGGGTGATTATCCCAGCGGCGAGCCCGTACAGGGCCAGGGGAACAACGAAGCCGGGGGCGGTCGATGAGAGGGAGAGCATTAGGAGCCCCGCAGACAAAAGGGCGGATGCCAGCCAGAGGGACCTCTTGGCCCCCCAGGCAACAAACCTCTCTACGCTCAGGAATCCTGCCCCCCTGACCCCGTTCGTCATGGTTATGAGGAGGCCTATGACCGATGGGGCGAGCCCCACGGCCCTCAGGTGCCCTGGAACTATCGCCATGTATGTCCCTAGGACGAGGCTGAAGGGGAGGAGGGTCAGGTAAGCTAGGCGGAGCCCCCCGAGGACGGAGAGGTCGAACCTCCCGACCCCGCCGCTGTTCCTTAGCTCGACCCCGGGCCTCAGGCGGGCCCGGACGACCACGGCGCTCACGGCGACCATGACGGACAGGGTGGCGAAGAGGGCCGGGAATCCATACCTGCCGGATATGACTCCCCCGAGGGAGGGGCCCACTATGAAACCCACGACCCACGACAGGTTGTACCTCCCCATCGACCTGGTGAGGGCCTGGGGAGGTGAGATGTCCGCGGTGAGGGTGCTCGCTGCCACCCAGAAGGCGGCCGAGACAACCGCCATGAGGCCCCTCACGACTACGACCTCCCAGACACGGCTGGTTGCCGAGAAGAGGAGAACGACCAGGGAGCCCAGGACAGCGAAGGCCATGTAGAACCTGACCCTCTCGTACCTGTCAAGGAGGAACCCCGAGACGAGGGTCATCGCCGTGTATACGCCGCTCCCCACAGCCCCTATCAGCCCCAGATCCATGTAAGAGGCCCCTAGCCCCTGCGCGAAGACGGGGAGGAGGAATGTCGCCGTCCCGAAGCCCGTGGAGGGAAGGAATATGGTCAAGTAGAGGACCCTGAGCAGCCCCTGCCTTCTCCCCTCCATAACGATCCCAGAGATAGTGGTGAGCCTGTCCTTGAATTTAACTGCTGGGGCCCCCAACCTTCTGAGCCCCCTGAAAGATTCAATAACCCCTTCCCCCTCACCAAACTTCGTGGAAAGACCCGGAGAAAGAAGCGCCTCCACCCTCGGTCCCTCGGCCCTCGTCATCCTGAAGGGGCTCTGGGGGATGGCCCGCCCCCTCACCCTCGTAGCCAACGTCCTGGCATGGACTCTGGGCGTCTCAATCGCCCTGGGAAGCGGGGCGGCACCCGAACCCACCCCCATCCTATGGAGCTTCTCGGCGATGCTCATAGTCTCCGCCTCGATCCACTACACCAACGAGTACGCTGACCACGAGACAGACGCCCTCACAAGGAGGACCCGCTACTCGGGTGGGAGCGGAGTCCTCCCC
Source organism: uncultured Candidatus Bathyarchaeia archaeon (assembly GCA_964347685.1). Taxonomy (GTDB): domain Archaea; phylum Thermoproteota; class Bathyarchaeia; order TCS64; family TCS64; genus CAYGAH01. The sequence continues at coordinate 11,281 of CAYGAH010000249.1, forward strand.
AGCGGGATCGTGCCGAGGAGGCTGGCGATCCAGGCGGCCTGGGCTTCCCTCCTTCTGGGCATGGGCGTCCAGCTGGCAGCGATCCTGATGGGGGTCCACACCTGGGCGGCCATGGCCCTTCTGTTGACCGGGGCCTTCGGGGGCTGGATGTACTCACTTCCTCCCCTGAAGCTCGCCTGGAGGGGCTGGGGGGAGGTAGACAACTCCCTGCTCGGAGGGACCGTGCTCCCCATTTACGCATACGCGACGGTCAAGGGGAGTCCTGACCCCTGGGTGGCCGCAGCCTGCCTCCCCTTCACCCTCCTCGTCTTCACGAACCTTATGGCGGTGAACTGGCCCGACAGGCACGCAGACGCATGGGTGGGCAAGATGACCCTCGCGACCCGATGGCCCCCGAGGAGGCTGAGGCTCGCTTACGGCGCAGCCGCGGCCACGAGCTTCGGGGCTCTCCCGCTCCTCTCGGGCTGGGCGATGCCCCAGATGGTCGCCATGGCAAGCCTAGCCTCGCTGCCCTTGCTCATCTGGGGGGCCTGGACCTACACTAGGCGTGAGTCCCCGGACGCCTCGGTGTACGCGATGGTCGTTATGATGGTAGTTCAGGCATTGGCCTGGCTTGTGAACGGGCCATTGTTGTGACCGAGGGTGAAGCATTCGAAACCCCGGCCCCGTTGACAAGGTTCTGTCATCCGATTCCAAAACCTTATGCTCAGAGAGGACTATCGCTGGTGTAGTGATATTCCTCGCCGCTGATTGTAGGATCATCTGGGCCTGAGGAGGATGCTCCCTCCCTCTACTTTTACCTCGTATGTGGGCTCGTCCCCTGTGCTCAGGGTCAGGAAGAGTATCTTGGGGCCGGAGAGGGCCTTCCCAGTTGTCACGTCGAAC
>CAYGAH010000250.1:0-5577 GCA_964347685.1 uncultured Candidatus Bathyarchaeia archaeon
GCCGATGGGACGTCGGAGAGAAGCCTTCCCCTCAGGCTTATGAAGGCAAGCCCCTCGGCTGTGGAGACGGCCTTCAGGCCTCCTCCGGCCTCCAAGAGGCGGTGCACCGAGGCCAGCACCTCTGGGGCTGGTCCGTCGACGACTAGGACCGTCGATCGGTCCACCCCCTTGAAGGCTAGGCTCCTCCCCCCTCCCCCACCGACCGCGCCCAACACCTCCGCAAATGTCTCCGGGCTCTCAGCGGCCCCTCCCACTATGTTCAGTATGAAAACAGGGTTCTCGTGCACCTTTATCTCGATCTCGGGTATTGTTCCACCTATCACAGTTCCACCACCGTTGAGGCTCTCATCCCTGGACACGATCCTTATCCTCAGGCCCTCCGGCTTGTACTTGAAAACCTTGTCGTGGAGGACCCTGGCGCCTGTGGACGCCAGGAGGCTGGCCTCCCATGCGCTCATCTCTGGGATGGGCTCCGCCTCCCTGACTCTGTGGGGGTCGGCCGAGTAGACGCCGCCTACGTCCTTCACCAGGACGAGCTCGTCAGCCCCGAGACAGCCTGCAAGGATCACGGCGGTCGTGTCGCTCCCTCCCCTCCCAAGGGTCGTTACGTTGCCTTCGAGGCTCCTGCCTATGAAGCCGCAGACCACGGGAGTCTTCCCCCTCCCGATGAGGGGCCTCAGTCCGAGTTCTGCCCCGCTCTCGCACTCCTCTATGATGGGCTCGGCGTCCCCGTAGGTCTCATCGGTGACTATGGGCCAGCTTGGGGCTTCCGGGGTCACCTCTAAGGCTTCGACGCCCAGGTACCTCAGGGCCGAGGCCATCAGCCTGACGCTCTGCTCCTCCCCAAGGCCTATGATTCTGTCGATGACATCCCTTGGGGTGTTGGGCGAGATGGCCTCGGCCGCTTCGAGGAGCTGGTCCGTGACGCCCCTGATGGCCGAGACGACAACGACGACCTTGGTGCCCCTGTCCAGTGTCTCCTTGATGGTCTCTGCCGCCCTCCTGATCGACGGGCCGTCCTCCAACACGGAGCCGCCGTACTTGACGACTACGAGCTTAGGCAGGGATGCCCCCCTCCTCTGGACTATGCTTCCCCTCCTCTGGGGGTTTGACCCCTATTATCGACGGAACCCGCCCACAGGTACCCACCATGCCCCGGTAGAGGATGAAGGCCCCATCGACCCCATCGATCTCAAGAGCCCTCTTCAAACCCCGTTCGACGGCGGTTCCCTGGTCAGCCCCCACGACAACGTTGCACACGGCGGTCGCGGCGGCGTCTGCCAACCCGGCCCCCCGAGAGAAGATCGTCACGGCCTCTGCCTCCCCGAAGCTGAAGGCGTGGCTGTATACGCCGGAGCTGGTTGCGACGCCCGCGGGGAAGCGGTCTATCCTGAAGCCCATCCGCCTCGATAGGGGGGCAACGCCCGCCTGGAGGGCTATGTCCACGGGACCCGTCGAGTTGATAGCTGCCTCCCCGCCGTTCTCGACTATTGCGACCTCCACCCTGTGGCGCCTCATCTCCTCCACCGCCAGGTCCGCGAGGACCCCCGCCACGGCCGCCATTGGGCCCACGCCTGCGGCCTCTGCTGCCTCTGCCATCAGGACGGCTGCCCTGGGGCCTTCCTCGATCGGTACCGGCTCGAGGGAGTGGAGGAATATGGGGTTCTCCTTTACGTACCCCTCCAGCTCCCTCCTGTTCTCGATCAGGCAGGATATGCCTGCCCTGACGGCCTCATCAGTCTGGGATATCACGGTGCCCCTTGTCTCCTTGTAGCCGTACGGCCGTCGGATAAGATCCTGTGACGGGATGGAGAGCAAGCCTGGACCCCCGGAAAGGCTGACTAGACTATGAGCCTTATCGCCCTCATGGGGCAGGCGTCGACGCACAGGCCGCATGTGATGCCGTTGCACCTCTCCTCCAGGAGCTCCACGGAGCGGTCCTCGCCGAACCCGAGGGCGCCCATGGGGCATAGGGAGACGCAGCCTCCGCAGTCGGTGCACCTCTCGTCGTCCTTCTCTATGAGCCTTCGCACGTCGACTGTCACCCCCTTCCCCCTGAAGGCCCTTATCACCCTCTCCGCGTGTTCTGCGTCTATGTCCACCAGTATCTCCCCTCCCAGCTGGTTGACGTGGGCGCTCATTATGTTGACGGGCACCCCCTCCTCTAGGACGACCTGGGAGGTTATGGGCCGGTCAACGTTCTCCTTAGAGAACCTGAGCATCACCCTAACCAAGGCCCCCACCTCCGACAAGCCTCGATATGTCCTCCGAGGTCACGATCCCCAGGACCCTGCCGTCCTCGGCGACCACTGGGAGGGCGGAGATGTTGTGCTGCGCCATCCTCCTTGAGGCGAGCTCAAGGGGCTCGTCCCGGAAGGCCGTGTAAACCTTCCTCACGATGATGTCCTTCAGCCCCCTCTTACCGTTGGCGATGGACTTCGTTATGTCCCAGGAGGTCACTATGCCCCTCAGCTTCCCCTCCCCGTCGACGACCAAGGCGTGGTTCACGGATCTGTTCACGAGCCTCCGGGCAACCTCCTCTATCCCCTCATCCTCCCTGCAGGTTACGGCCTCGTGGACTACGCCCCCAACGAAGGCTGCCTCGCCGGTCTGCCTCATGGGCCTGAAGACGGTGTCGGTGGGGAGCCTCTCCACGGGGGCCGTCAGGTAGAATGAGGCCCCCTCTATCCATCCCTTCAGGGTCTCGCATATCTTCTGAGCCGCCTTCAGGCTTGAGAGGCTGCTGACCTTCACTTCCCTGTCGTGGATTGTTATCCTCCCCGACTTGAGCTCCTCGTAGTTCACCTTCCTTATGGCCCCCCTGTCCCTCCTGGGTATCCCGTAGTCGACGACGTCCGTGAAGATGTCCTCGTCGCGTACCGCAACCTTCTCCGCTATTCCCTCGTTCAGTATGGGTATGGGGATTCCTATCCCGACGTAGAGGCTCGTTCCGTAGTTGGTGAACGAGGCCCCCCGGATGAACTCTTGGCTCATCCCCTTTGCGTCCCCCCTGACCATTATGGTGCCCAGCCTGTTCCCAGGGTTGTGCTGCGTCCCCTCCCCTATGACGTACCCCTGCCCTCCCCCCAGGAATATCCTCGTGCCCATGCCTATGGTCTCGTAGTCTGGGTCGTTCATTAGTGGGTTTAGCTCCCCGGCCCCCGAGTATGTGGCGTTCATGAACCTGGGGAGGAGCTTCCCCATGTAGGTGTAGATGGTCTCGTCCCTCCCGTTTGTTGCGCACGAGTACCTCTGGTAGCAGTTCCTGAAGTTGAGGATGTAGAACTGGTTTAGGTCTTCCTTCGTCAGGGTCGTCTCCACCCTCGTCCTGGGGTAGCAGTCTGTACCGTAGGCGGTGGCCCTGAGCTCCACCTCCCTGCCCCTTATCAGGTCCTCTATTACGTGGCCTCCTCCGTACTCGAAGGGCCTCGTCTCAGACATTATGGTCGCCCCGACGTACAGGTCCACGGCAGCCCCCGGGTGGGGGATGGGAACGTCGTTGATCCAGGCATTCTGTATCTTTATCGGCGGGTCAGAGTGGCCGAGGTTTATTACCGCCCCTGAGGAGCACATTGCGCCGAAGGTCCCCGTGGTGACGACGTCCACCTCGTCGAAGGCGACCCGAACGCCGCTACTCTCCACAAGCTCCTTCATCTCAGAAACGGTCAGGACCCGGACGTCTCCCCTCCGGATCTTCTCGTTTATCTCAGACACCGAACGAACATTCTTCTCATGTGGGTTCTCTTTGAGGTCGATTCCCTCCCTGATATGGGAGACTATAGCCCATATGCTCAAATAAATAAATATCTGATAACTTTATTCCCAAAGGAATTATGGGGCTTCGACACGCTTATCCGGGCAATTCCAAACCATTGATATTAGCACTCTTCAGAAATTGGATGTTCAGCACCGAATCCACCTCGTGGCGATGATCAACGCATGCGATGGCACCACAAATAGTGAAAGTCTCTATGATACCCTGGTCTGTGGCCCCCTTTGCCGAAGTTTGGATAGTTCAAGCTCGCGGGTACGACCCTAGGACCTTCAAGAACCTTGAGCACCCCCTCAGCTCCTCTAGGGCGGCCTTCATTTCCGGTTCCTCCTTGTAGCCCTCGAAATCCGTGAAGAATGTGTACTCCCATGGACGCCCCATCTGTGGCCTGGACTCTATCTTCGTCAGGTTTATCTCCCTGCAGGCGAAGGGCTCCAGGGCCTTGATGAGGGCCCCGGGCCTGTTCTCGACTACGAAGGCGATGGAGGTCTTGTCTTCCCCTGTGGGGGGGCTTTCGCCTTGGCCGACAACGACGAAGCGGGTGTAGTTCTGAGAGTGGGTCTCAACCCCCTTGGCAAGGACCTCCATGCCGTAGACCTCCGCAGCCCTCCCGCTGGCTATGGCTGCGGCGTCCCTCAGCCCCTCACACTTTATCATTTTTGCGCTTCCAGCGGTGTCGTATGCGGCGACGGGCTCGAAACCCCTCTCCTCGATGTAGGCCCTGCACTGGCCTAGGGCCTGGGGGTGGGAGTAGACCCTCCTTATTTCTGCGAGCCTAACCCCCGGGTTCGCGACTACGCAGTGGACCACCCTGAGGACGGCCTCCCCCCTTATCCTCAGTGTCCTCTCAAGGAGGAGGTCGTAGGAGCGGGGGACGCTCCCCTCTAGGGTGTTCTCTACTGGGACCATGCCAAGGTCAGCCTCACCCGCCTCCACGGCGTCGAAGACGCCCCTGAGGTGCTGCCTGGGAGAGGGCTCTACCGACCCCCCGAATCTCTGGGTTATCGCCTCCTCGCTGTAGGCCCCCCTCTCCCCCTGGAAGGCTACCCTCAAGCCCCTTCCCCCAGCTCGGCCTCTCTGCACAACCTGACTATCTCCCTGAAGATTCTTTCGACCCCCAGGGGGTCAATGCCGACCTGTTCTGCGAGGTTCCTGACCTGCTCGTAGATCCTCTCCTCCCTTCCCCTGTCCACGACGGGCCTGCCGTGCCTCCGCTTCACCCCTCCGATCCTGAGGGCAACCTCAACCCTACTGGCCAGCTTCTCAACGATCTCGGCGTTCAGCCTGTTGATCTCCTCCCTAAGCCCTCCTACCTCCTCCTCGTAGGTCACCCCCCCACCTCCCCCAAAACTTTGGGTATCATGCCAGCCCTGATGGCGTGGTCGGCCAAGACGGAGGCGGCCATCGCCTCGACTACGGGCACTGCCCTGGGCACCACGCATGGGTCGTGCCTCCCCTCTACCACTATCTCAGTCTCCTCCATGGTCGAGATGTCGACAGTCCTCTGGGGCCTCCGGATGGAAGGCGTGGGCTTGAACGTGACGCTGCAGGTTACCGGCATGCCGCTGCTCATCCCCCCCAGAATCCCACCCGCCCTGTTTGTCTTCGAGGTCAGCCTCCCTTCATCCGATTTGTACTCGTCGTTGCTCTCAGACCCCCTCATCGCGGAGAGGGCCCTGCCATGGCCGAACTCCACGGCCTTGACAGCAGGTATGGCGAACATTGCCTTGGAGAGGTCGCCCTCGAGGGTGTCGAAGACGGGCTCCCCGAGGCCGGGTGGAAGGCCCAGAGCCACGCAATCCACG
>CAYGAH010000251.1:0-3975 GCA_964347685.1 uncultured Candidatus Bathyarchaeia archaeon
CCCTCGTCTCGACAAAACCACCCTGAAGGCTCCCCTCCGACGATGGGCAACGTTTAGATTCACCCCTATGACACCCTTTCATGGTGCGGGGTTTGAGGAGGAAAGAGGCCCCCAGGGGCGGCGAATCCACGAGGGAGTACACGATGCTCTACCACAGGTGCGTCTGCCCAAGGTGCGGCTGCGAGTCCCCCAGGAGGGCTCAGGTCCCCTGCATCGCCACCGTCTGCCCCAGCTGCGGGGCGAAGATGAGGCCCGCCGAGGCCTCAGATGCCCGGGCAATTCCTCAAAGCCGAAAATAGGCCCAGAAATCCCGTCAGCGGATGATAGATCAAGCCAATTCTTATAGGGTTTCACCTCTCTACGACGATCAGGGGTTGTATGAGGTCCCTGAGCCTCGAAACCGTGAGGGTCCTTGAGGAGAGGTATGGGAGGTACTGGTGGCCAGAGGACATGTACCCCGAGGACATGGAGAAGGACCCCTTCAAGAACCTGGTTGTCACAGTGCTCTCCCAGAACACGACAGAGGCGAACTGCATAAGGGCCTACAGGGGGCTGGCTTCCAGGTTCGATGTGACCCCGGGGTCCCTTGCGGGCGCAGACGAGGGGGAGCTCGGGGAGGCCATAAGGAGCGGGGGGCTGTACAGGGTCAAGGCGAGGCGTATAAAGCGGCTCTCCATGGCTGTTCTAGAAGAGTACGGGGGAGACCTGTCACCCATCCTCCGGCTTCCCAAGGAGGAGGCCAAGGAGAGGCTGAAGTCCCTTCCCGGGGTAGGGGACAAGACCGCAGACGTCCTCCTAACCACGAGGCACTCATACAGGGAGGTCATCCCAGTGGACACCCACATGGACAGGCTCGCTAAGAGGCTTGGGCTTGTAGGCCCGGAAGCGGGATACGAAGAGACCCAGGGGGCCCTCATGTACTTCATCCCGGAGCCAGTGAGGGAGAGGGCCTCCGGGCTCCTATGGCTCATGGCGAAGCACACTTGCACGGCGAGGAGGCCCCGCTGCAATGAGTGCCCCCTGACAGGTTTTTGCATCCAAGGACAAAGGGGAGGCCCCGGGCAGAGGCCTCCTTGAGGGCACCGGTCGATACCCGATATGATCGATGATTTCACAGCGATAAGGGAGATCAACCCATTTTCTCCTCTAAATAAGGCCAGAATTCTTAAACACAGACACTAAAATAAAATAACGCCGATATACCGAGTAATACCCAATATAAACAAGTTTTTGCAAGTTATAGACGGACTGGCCTATTTTTTTCAACGACCAATTTAAATACCAATGTTTTCTAGGTCCAATATCAAGGAAAGATCCCTCCGAACATGTTGTACGAAGAAGACAGCTACCTTAGGGTGGAGGCAGGGTACGACGAGGAATCCATCGAGGTGGAGCTGGAAGGGGAGGGCTACAGGATAGGGTTCCCCCGGGAGATCTGGGGCCCCCTCGACGAAGAGGTCAAGGCCTCCATCGTAGACCACGTCGCCTTCATGGCGACCAACTACCTCCCCCTCGTCCTCGACAAGAGGGGGGTCATATACAACACCCGCCTCCCCATGTTCGACTGCTTCTCCTTCAAGAGCATGGCACTGGACCTCCCTTCGAGCGCCGTCCTGGACGGTAGGAGCACCGTCGACTACCTGAGGAGCTACCTCAACCTCGACTTCGTCTTCTCAGAGGGGGAGCCAGTGGTCTGGAGCAGGCCCTTCGAGCCCGGGGAGGCCGCCGTAATATCCTTCACCTCGGGGAAGGAGAGCCTCCTCACCCTGGCCCTGTGCAGGGAGCTGGGGCTGGAGCCCATCCTCATAAACGTCGAGGAGCCCTCCAACACCAACGAGCACGGGCACAAAGCGAGGATCCTCAGGGAGCTGAACGAGGAGTTCGGGGTCGCCTACTACACGGTCCCCCACGAGGTGGGCCTATTCCACGACGCGGGGCACATGGGCTGCAGGCCCACCTCCCTTGGATGGGGGAACCAGCTCATGTACTACCTCTTCATCCACCTCCCCTTCGTCCTCCACCACAGGGCCCGCTACCTCTTCTACGGGAACGAGCAGAGCTGCGACAAGGAGGTGGTCAACTCCGAGGGCTTCAGGGCCAACTTCTGCTACGACCAGAGCAGCCACTGGACCGCCCAGCAGGACGTGATGATGCGGGTCCTGACGGGGGGCTCCGCTAGGGTGGGGAGCCTCGTGGGGCCCCTGAACGAGATAGCGGTCATAAGGTGCCTCCACGAGGGTTTCCCGGAGCTCGCCAGGTACCAGATGTCGTGCTTCTGCGAGGACCCCGTCACCCTTGAGCACAGGTGGTGCTGCAACTGCTCCAAGTGCGCGAGGAACTACGCCTTCATAAGGGCGATGGGGGCAGACCCGAAGGAGGTGGGGTTCTGGAGGGACATGTTCACCGATGAGCACCTCAGCCTCTTCTCTGCCCTCGACGGCGGGGACACATACGGGTTCGACAGGAGCGGGCTGGGGAGGGAGGAGCAGGAGCTCGCCCTCTTCCTCGCCCACGAGAGGGACCCCGAGGACCCCTTCCTCAAGGACTTCGTGGCCAGGTCAAGGTACACCGACGGGGACGGCGGGGTCTCCAACGAGCTCTTGAAGAGGGACTACGAGCAATACTTCGGGATACAGGAATACCCGACCATACCCAGGGAGCTGAGTGACAGGGTCTACGGGATATACACTAGGCTCCTGGGCGGGGACCCATCCTGAACCCGACGCCCCCCAGGGGCCGATGAACAAGAGCAAATCGCATAAAGCCGCCCTCAGGCGGAGCCCTGTGTTTAGCTCGAAGACGGGTGCTTGAGGCTCGTACCTTATTGCCTCGACATGTCGGATCGAAGCCCATAGGTCTAACTCTAGATACAGGTGCGATACCTTCCGCGGAAACGTCAATTATAAATAAAACTAGAAGCCATACCAAAAATGCGTTTCCTGAGCTTGGCCCCTCAAGGAGCCTGGTGGAAGGGTCTAGGATCGTTATCGATAAAAAGTCTGGGTAGGCGGGCCTAGTACCTCGCGGCCTTGTACCTGAAGTAGATGTCTATGAAGGCCAGGCCTATGACGACGTTCAGGGCGGTGGTGAGGAGCCATCCTATCAGGGGTATCCATCCAAGGACGGCCGAGCCCACGATGGCCACGAGGATTATTATTATCACGTCGCCGAGGTTGCTGCCTATGGCGCTGAAGGCCCTTGATATGGCTGAGCCTATCCCCGTCTCGTCGACGACGATGATGACGAACATGAATATGACGACGGGGATGAGGATGATGGTTATGGCCATTATCGCCCCCACTATGGAGGCGAGGATGAAGGTGCCTATCCTCCTTACGACGTAGTTGACGCTCCCCCTCAGGTCAAGGGGCTCGTCGACGTACGCGTCCCTGGACATGTCTATGGATGCGAAGGTGAGAACGTAGCTGATGGCGGCCCCCACGATGGCAAGCAGGGCCCCCACGACTAGGAGGCCGGGATATGCGGGACCGATGAAGGGGTTGCTCCTCCAGTATTGCCAGCCAGCCGCCCCGCCCAGGGCACCGCCTAGGATGCCGAGGAGGGAGGATATGAACCCCCCTATGAGGGCTGGCGCGAAGACCAATGGCTTCGCCATTGCCAGGTTGAAGGCCAAAGACAGGTGGCCCAACGCCCCAACCCTGGGATAGTACTCCCTAGGCCTCGCCCCCTCCTTCAGGCTCGCACCGCAGTTGGGACAGTAGACAGCGTCCTCGGATACCTCCTTACCGCACTTCGGACAGTAGGGCATATACACACCCGAGATAGGATAGGCGGGTGTACAAGATTAATCTTGCTGATTTAGCTAAATCGTGTCCCTTTGCAATTACCAGAACCACGGATACGTATCTATAACTACGGGATGCGTAAATAATGTGAACCGCCTTGAAGGTGCTCTGCGCAGGAAGCTTCGTATGCGACATAATAGCCGCCCACCTCCCCGCCATAGGCGCCCCC
>CAYGAH010000252.1:0-9624 GCA_964347685.1 uncultured Candidatus Bathyarchaeia archaeon
TGAAAAACCTGAAAACCTTATGACAACCCACCGACGCAAAAACAGACATAACTGCCACAGTAATCCCCGCAAAACCGCTACAAGCGGCAACGATAGTCTTCACATGAAAAAAAGAGGAAGATTCGGCTCATCGGTCTAAGCCTTTCATCTTGTGCCGATCGATCGGTTCGATTCTGCTACAGCGGTCAACGAAGCGCTCAAGGTAGGAACCCGTTTATCCATTCAAGTATGTCGGGGATGTCTATGCGCTGCTCGTATGAAACGCCCGCGCAGTTGCTGTTGGTTCCCCACGAGCAGACCCCGAGGACCGTGTCGGTGCCGGCCAGCAGGATGGGGCTGCCTGAATCGCCGAAGCATGTGCCCCCTTTCCCCTGCCCTGGATTGGCGGTCAGCCTCATGAACTCGTCGCTCATCACGTGGTCGCTAGCTATCAACTGGGCTTTAGCGTAGTAGCGGTAGCCGAAATCGATCCAAGTCCATTGAGGCGGACCGCCTCCGTGCACCTGATACTGGACACCGTAGCCCACCAGATCCACCTCCTGCTTCATCGGCAACGTATCCACCTGGCCTGGGAAGGGCAACTCGGCGTACTCATCCAGAAAGACGGGTTCTTCTAGGATGAGAATCCCCACGTCGTGGGCGATCCAGTCTGTGAGCCCCTTTTCACCATCAATATGGTAATCAGGGTGGGTGTACACCGAATCCACCACTATCCAACCGCCCCCTCCTGGAGGCCATGAAGCTTCCGGTTCAAAAGACACCCACGCAATTGCTATGCCGCCAGGTGGTTGAGTGGCATGTCCAGCGCACAGCACAACATCTGGGGCAATCAAGGATCCGGTACTGAGATAGACATACGGAGAAACTCCGTCCCAAGTCACTATCCAGCCCACGTAAGGCCAATGGTTCTCCTCATCCGGCGTCCCATTCTTAATCGCGTATGCGGTGCTGCTCAACGCCATTGCCATGATCACTGCCACACCGAAGATCGCTGTAAGTTTCCTTTTCGAAACCATCATCTTTTACTTTCTCCTTTCAGTTACGCAATTACATCTCTCTTTATCTAGGTATATGAGTTTTTACACGCGCGGGTTCTGGTTAATCGAGTTTCAGGCGTGCGGGCTGATTAAATAATCAGCCCGCGTGGATAGCTCGGTCGTTTAGGCGTGTATTCTCTTAACGGCGCTCGGTCACGCTCTTGAAAGCCCTCTTCCCCAGCTCGAAGGCACGGATGTTGGTTTCCAGGTACGCTGGCCTGAACATCTCCTTCATGGCTTTGATGACTGTCTCCTCGTTAAATGGGAGCTTGCCGCTTGCGGTCAGGGCCCCTATCATCACGGTGTTCGTCGTTATCGGGTCTCCCGCCTCCTCCGCTACATTCGTTGCATCGAAGACGACGATGTCTTCTGTGACCTCCCTCAGTAACGCCATGAGATCATCGTCATTGGGATAAGCCATCATACCCGAGATCACCTCGACCGGGGGAAGCTTTCGGGTGTTCACGATGACCAGGCCTCCTGCCCTGAGGTACGTCACGCTCCGCCTGACGGCCTCCCCCATCTCGAATCCGAGGAGGGCGTCGGCCTCTCCCGGCCGGATCTGGGGGCCCGCAGCGTCCCCGCCGATCTGGATATGCCCCATCACGGGGCCGCCCCTCTGGGCCATCCCGTAGGTCTCCCCGATCTTCACGTGCAGCCCCGCCTCGATGGCGGACTGGGCAAGCAGCTGGGACGCGAGCAGCGTCCCCTGACCCCCGACTCCGGCGATGACGAGCCTGAAGGTCCCCAACTAAGGCGCCTCCGATTCCCTTATGGCTCCTTGGGGGCAGACCTGGGCGCAGACCCCGCAGCCAGTGCAGAGCGCGGGGTCTATCCGGGCCCTCAACTCGCCTTCCTCCCAGACGAGGGCCGGGCAGCCGTACTGGCTCAGGCAAACCCTGCACCCGACGCACGCAGCCTCGTCGACCACATAGGGCTTAGGCCTCTCAGGCCTCATAGCCCTGAGGGCCTCGGTGGCGCAGAGCCTCCTGGCGATGACCATGGCGACCCCCTCTGACCTTAGCATCCTCCTGAAGGCATCCTCGGCCACGGCTAGGTCGTAGGGATCGACGACCTCGACCCGATCGACCCCGGCGGCTCTGGCTATGTCCTCTATCATGATCCGCTTTGCGGGCCTCCCCATCGCCGTCCTGCCCGTCTGGGGGGTGGGCTGGAAGCCGGTCATGGCGATGGTCCCGTTGTCGGCTACCACCACCTTTATCGGGGCTCCGTTGTAGGAGGCGTTGATGAGCCCGGGTATCCCAGCGTGGAAGAAGGTACCGTCCCCGATCCAGGCGATGGAGTCCACGCCGACCCTCGCCATCCCCTGGGAGACCCCGATGCTGGCTCCCATGCAGAAGTAGGTGTCCTCGAAGCCTATCGGCGGCGCGTGGGCGAGGCCGTAGCAGCCGATGTCCCCGTTGACTACGACGCCCTTCAGGTCGCCCTTCTCTGCCATCACCGCCCTCTTGAGAGCGTACAGGGTGGCCCTGTGGGGGCAGCCCGCGCAGAGGGTGAGCATCCTGTCGAAAAGGAGGCCCCTGACCTTCGCCTCGAGCTCCTCGCGTCCCCCTTTATCGATCGCCATGCCGACCAGGTCGGCGAGGGTGTTGTCCAGGACGACGGGTCCCAGCTCCCCCTCCCTAGGCAGGTGGCCGCTCAGCCTGCCGAGCACATCCAGATCTGGGGCCACGTCCTTCGCGAGGGCCTTGACGTGGAGCTCGACGAAGGGGTCTACCTCCTCGACCACCAGGACACTATCGACGCTCATGAGCAGCTTGCTGACGAGCCCCCCCGGGAGGGGATGGGGCGTCGCCAGCTTCAGGCACGCCACGTCTCCCTCCAGCCCCATCTTCCTCATGGCGTCGAGGGCGTAGTTGAGGGCGAAGCCTACACCGATGATGCCGAGCCTCTCTCCCCCGCCCATATTGAGCTCGTTGAAACCGACCCCCTCGAACTCCTCACGGGCCCTGTCGAGCTTCTCGTGCCGCTCCCGGTGGCGCCTGAAAAGCCTCTCGAATCCCGAGACCCTGTAGCTGAAGCCCTCCCAGTCGAACTCGGCCCTCCCATCCGGCTTCTCTATGGGGCCGAGGGAGACGTCGCTCCTCATGTGGCTCAGGCGGGTCACCGTCCTCAGCATCACGGGCAACCTGATCCTCTCGGAGAGCTCGAGGGCGTACCGGGTCATGTCCTTCGCCTCTTGGGGGGTGGAGGGCTCTAGGACCGGCACGCAGTTGAGCTTCGCCAGCCACCGGTTGTCCTGCTCTGTCCGGCTGCTGTGCTGTGAGGGGTCGTCGGTTGAGACGAAGACGAGGCCCCCCTTCACTCCCCTGAGGCTCACAGGGTTCATGATGTCGAGGGCGACGTTGAGGCCGACGTGCTTCATGGAGACCAGGCTCCTCTGGCCGCACATTGAGGCGCCGAAGGCGACCTCGAAAGCTACCTTCTCGTTCGCCGACCATTCGAAGTAGAGCCCCGCCTCCTCAGCGACCCTGCTCAGGGTGTTCCCTATCTCTGAGGAAGGGGTTCCCGGGTACGCGGCGGCGACGGCGACGCCAGCCTCCAAGGCACCCCGGGCTATCGCCTCGTTCCCCATCAGGAGGACCCTCCTGCCTGGGTCGTCTAAAACGACTGGGTGAACCGACATGTCCCTCCCCTATAAGACGAACGAACCTTAGAAAAAAACTTCGAACGGCGGAGCATAGGCCAAACTCCACGGCCGACCTCTTGTGGTACTCACTCATCTCCTCCTCAGGGGCATGATGGCCTTCTCCTAGATGATGTCCCAGAGCCTTTCGGGTCCCACCCATTCGGCATCATCTACGCTTGTATGTCGAGGATACGTGATTCGGTGAAAATGATTTAAAGTCGGCTTACTAAAAGACGAACATCGTGATCCAGTTTGGCTGAGAGCATTAACCTAACAGAAATGACCTCCCCTGAGATCGGGTCCGCGATAGGCTCTGGCTTCGACACCGTGGTCTTCGCTGTGGGGAGCAACGAGCAGCACGGGCCCTGCCTGGCAGTCTCAACGGATACCGTACTGGGCGACGAGCTGGCCTACCTGGTCGCGAAAAAATTGGGTAACGCGCTGAAGGGGCCGACTGTCAACCTGGGCTGCTCCGAGCACCACATGAGGTTCCCTGGGACCATCACCCTCGGGAAGGAGACGCTGCAGGCGGTGGTCAGGGACTACTGCGGAAGCCTCGCGAGGCACGGCTTCAGGAGGATCGTCGTCCTCCCCTCCCACGGGGGCAACTTCGGCCCCCTCGCAGAGATAGAGGAGGAGCTGAAGGGGGCGCATCCCGGCGTCAAGATCGTCGCCTACACGGACCTCCAGCGGTTCGTGGAGACACTACAGGGGACGAGCGGGAGGCTTGGCGTGTCCAAGGAGGAGTCTGGGGCCCACGCTGGCGAGTCCGAGGTATCCATGATGATGTGGTCTCGTGAAGACCTGGTCAGGGCGGAGAAGGTCCCCGGGGCCACTGGGTACCTAGGTGGGTTCGGCGTGGAGGAGGCGGCGAAGGTCTTCGAGGACGGGATCGGGGCCCTGTCCCCCATAGGGGTTCTCGGGTCGCCCGAGAAGGCCAGCAGGGAGCACGGCAGAGTCTACATTGAGGATCTCGCCGACGCCTTGGTCGAATACATCGCGCCAGCGAGTTGAAGAGGACCACACCCGATTTTAAGGGTTTTCCAACTGGATATGGAGGATTCGACTGAGGGGGGTAAAGATAGGATTTCGACGCGCGCGGCTCCTCTCATGATGAAGGCGAGGGCGATACCAACAATTCCGTATTTGTTCAGGAACGCCATAAACTCGTCTACTAGTTCTTTCGGCTCCAGAGGCGGAGGGGCTGGCTCGCGCGACGGGTCAGCATTATATTTTTAATAGATCTATAAAGTTAGATATATAATAAAAAATAGGTAAAAAGAGAGAGGAAATAATCCGGATTCATAGTACAACTATTAAAAACAGTTTTCAGTAACTGAACCCATTCTAGGTGTTAATCGACAGATAATGGATCAATACCTTGTTTGAACAAGGGATAGACTTAAATCATTATGTTTGGGGGAAGTAACTGGTTTGTTTTGTCGGTCAAAAAAGTTAGGCAACCCACCCGAAGAGTGGGGCGGTATAAGTATCTGATTACCTGGAACCTTCTCCTGAACCGTGAAGACCTGGAACAGATATCATGGAGACCCGAGGCCCTCCGAAAGGGGCTCAACTACCTGAAGAACGTAGCCAAGGGAACAGGGCTCAAAGTCTACAGAACAGTCGAGACGGAAGAGATCACACGTCACACGCGTCTCGGCACCCTCCCAGCGTCGGCGAACCCCAGCGGCGTAGCCATAGCGGAGGCGAACAGCCTCGAGGAGGTCAGGAGGATGGTCGATGAATGGGTTGAAGGATTAACCTATGGAGGGATGCCCGTGGGGGGCCACCTCGAATACGAGATCAAGCAACTGATGGAGCTGACGGGGAGGTGAGGAGATGACGTACACGGTCGCAGGCGTCGTCAGGTACGACGACGTGGTCCTGATGACGGATACGCTGGAGTTCAAGACCAACAGCACTCTCGTGCTGGCGCCCGTACCAAGGTTAACGGAGCAGGGGGGCCCCTCCAGCTCAGCCATCCCCAGAACGCTCACGGTAGTCGCGGACCGGATCACCGTCGAGGACCACGCCGAGATCACCTACGACCTGGACGGCCTCGCAGGCTACGACCCGGATACGCCTGCGCCGCCGCAGGGAGGTGTGGTCCCCAACGGCAGCAACGGCTCATCCATCTCTGGGGAGGGACCCTACCCTCAAGCCAGTAACGGCGGGGACGGCGGGCCCGGGGCAACGGGGCTGAGGGGAAACCCGGGCATCAACGCCCCAACGCTGGAGATATTCGCCAACGATGTGTCCCAAAACTACCCTGACGCCATCAAGATTAACTTCAAGGGACAGGATGGAGGAAAAGGCGGAAAGGGCGGAGACGGAGGAGACGGAGGAAACGGCCAGAAAGGAGCCCCATCAACCACCAGTGACTCATGGTACGACGGGGACGAATGCACTAGGGAGCCAGGGCGCGGAGGAAACGGCGGAAAAGGAGGAGACGCGGGGCTACCCGGAACGGGAGGCACAGGAGGAAACGGAGGAAACATCAAGGTCTTCGTAAAAGACTCATCACTCACCGCCGTAAACGGCTGGAACTACATAGTCAACGGCGGAAAGGGCGGAGACGCCGGCACCCCAGGCGCACGAGGCGGCGGCGGAGCAGGCGGAGCCCAGGGAGACCACAGCGACCCATGCCCCCGGCGAAACGAGTACCGGGGTACCGACGGACCACCCGGCCGCTCAATGGATGAGATAGACACAGACTGGGCGACAAACTACCGGGGAGCAGACGGCTCAGACGGAGAGTGGGAGGCGATTAAACTCAACGAGGCGCCCAGTTAAGGAGGATGATATGAAATGATAGCTGTAGAAATTTATAACGTGAGTGGCAAAAACTACGTCGACGACGACGTCATCTACTGCCGCATCCTACTATTCACAAACATCGGAGAGAACAAACTGGTCATAGTGCCGAAGAGCGGAGCCGCCTCCGGAGCCAGACGCGTACTAAAGATAGTCGCCGACAAGATCGACACACGGCTGGGCGGAGGCGTCAGCGAGATCACCTACAACCTCGACGGCGACCTCACGTTACCGCTGCTCGACACAGGACTGGACCCCAAAACAAAGGCCAAGAAAGGCAGCGACGGCACACCAAACTACTCCCATGGTCCCCTGCCCCCACCCAACAGGGCTTCCCCCAACTTCGACGCCATATTGGATCCGCTTCACTACGTCGGAACCTACCCCAAGGCCCAGGACGGTGGAGACGGAAAACCGGGAGGTAAAGGCGGGAAAGGGACGAAAGGGTCTGACGGTCCCATCCTCGAGATCTGGACGAAAGATATACTGGGACCCGGCCTGAAAATAGACCTGAGAGGCCAAGAGGGAGGAGACGGAGGCAAGGGAGGGAAAGGCCAGTACGGAGGCAACGGACAGATGGGTTCCACCGCGGTCACAGGAACAGGGGAGACTTGGCTCGGCATCCCCAACCTCTCCTGCGTACAGGGCCCGGGATTGGGCGGAGACGGGGGCAGGGGAGGAGACGCAGGCTGCGGAGGAGACGGTGGAGACGGAGGAAACGGCGGTGTCGTCAAACTCTTCTACACCGCAGGCGTAGACACGACTAAGCTCACCAACCTGCTCCAGAAAGGAATAGGAGGCCTTGCTGGGCCCCCGGGAACACCCGGCAAGGGCGGGAAAGCGGGGCCAGCGGGGGTCAACACGCCGCCGTGCCTCCCCGCTCTACTCTCCCAGGAAGGACCCGACGGTAACGCTTGCGTCAGGGATCAGGAAGGAGGAGGCGTCGCGCTGGATGGCAAGGATGGCGTGGACGGATACCACGTCTACCAGCAGGTCGCAGAAATCCCAAAGCTGCCGGGGCTCTGGTTCTAAACTACCTAGAGCACCCCGGACCTGCGCCATGCTCTCTACCCATTGACGCCGGAGTCAACCCTTTTTCCATTATTTTCTCAGCCACAATCTCCCTGAAGAGGGCAGTACCCCTTAACGATTCTTCAATATCACCAAGAGAGACATCACCTAGGATCAGGCTGACGGGCTCGATTATCTCTGGGCACGCCTCCGACAGGGACTCCTTGAAGGCGCTGAAGGGGACATAGAAGCTGGGATTCCTCCCCTGCTTAGCCTCCTCGCACACCACCGGGCACCTGGCTAGGCTGTATGTCCAGAACCTCAGATAAAAATTCGCGCTAGTAACATCACCCTTGCGCGACAGGGCCTCCGCGACGGCCAGCCTGTACTCGAGCTCAAGGCTGGAGAGGGAGTACTCGTAGTGGCCCCACGTCCTCCCACTCATTCCCCGGACCAAGTGTGGGTTACACCTGGCGCTCACGGCGTCGTGGACACGCTTCAAGGCAGTGATGGAAGCGGACGGCTCCAAGTCCAGGTGAAGATTCGCCAAGAGAACCTCCTCCAGATCACTACCCGTTGCGGCGTCCATGCGTCTAAGCTTCGTCATGGGCTTGGTCATCAGGCTCGTAACACTCTCTTTGATCGCGTCACCCAGGGCGATCATGTAGTAGGCGTGGGCGGTCTGGAGGAAAAACAATGCAGCCGGAGGGAAATCCAGGTTCCTCTTTGCCTCCTGGAGAGCCGAGTCGCCGAACGCCAACTGGCTGCTGAGCCTCTTCTCCCATATGGCCTTCTCATAGGCGTTGGCCCTTATCTCGTCTATGAGTGGACCTACAAAGCCCGGCTTGCTCCAGACCGTCTCCGACTCAACGAAGAGATGAGGAAGCGTCCTGTATCCAGCCGCTTCTAGTGGGTCAATCATCGCCGAGACGGGCACCCAGAGGACATCCACATACACTCTCCCGAGGGAGGTGGAGACAGTCATTCTCTGAGGATACTCCTCCGTCCTGTTCCAGACCGAGAGAATATCTATCTCAGGCACCTCCGGGCAGTCCTCATCCATCAGGGGCTTCCTCGACAGGACGCAGAGTGAACCAGGCTTCAGCACGTCAACGGCTTTCTCTACGGCCTCCGCCAAGCTGGCCTCGAATCCTCCGTCTACGCGACGCTGAGCCTTTCCTATGTATGTTAACTTGTTTCGCCTCTACAGTATCTGTCAAACTCCGCGAGAGCTGAGTACGTTGTCGCTGTCGTGAACAGGCGATTATGGTCTTTGATGACCGCACCGATGGCCTTTCCATCCCTTACCCAGGCATGATACCTCCACGGCTCCTTCATGGCCGGGTGAGGGATCCTCAACAGATAATAGGGAGGCCAGCTTCCATCCTCCAGCTGATGCTTTAAGAGCCACTCGACGCCCCTCCTAACTCGATCCGAATCCGTTGACCTAGACCCTAGCATGAGACCCCTCAGAGCTAACGCTGTCGAGAAAGTCACCCCCTCGCCAGTCGTGCCGTCATTCCAGCCCCCGTCAGCTAGCTGGGTCTCAGCGATCCAGTCACACGCTTTCCCCAAGACCCCGTCCCCCCCGTCAACAGCGTTCAGGGCCCACATGCAATTGAAGGTCGAGTAAAGCGCATCATTCCACCAATAGGGATTCCAGTAACCCTCCTCCATCTGAGATCCCTTAATAAAATTCAATGCATCAGCAACGCCCTCATGTGTACCCGCATCTATAAGCGCCCGAGTCGCCACACCCGTGACACACATCTGAGACGTCTGCCAACCCTCAAACGAAACACTACCATCCAGCCCCATGTAACGCCCCACAGAGACAGGCGACGCATAGGTCCTGAAGCCCCCGTCCAGATTCTGATGCTCCAAGAGGAAACGAACACCTCTCTCAACCCCCTCACCCATTCCAAGCTTGGAGAGGAAAAGGATGCACCACGAAGTAGAGTCAGCATCCGCCGGAACACCAGGCCCATAACCCCAGCCACCATCTCCTCCCTGATGATCTAGGCTCCTTTGAGCCACAACCTACAACAACCCACGTCCAGGGTCATGACCACCCTGACACAGAGCATACCCAGTGTACCCTGAAACCCA
>CAYGAH010000253.1:0-2273 GCA_964347685.1 uncultured Candidatus Bathyarchaeia archaeon
TACCCCTCAGGGCCAATGGAGGATGAGACCCTCGCCGAGGCGGACGACGCCGTCAGCATCCACCCTGAGGCCCTTGAGGCATGGACGGTGACCTCCCGCCTGATCTATGAGTACGAGAAGGCCCTAAGACTGGCTTAGGAGCCTCTCGAACTCCTCGAGGTCGTGGACCACGTTGGGCCCCTCGGTCCCCCCAGACCTGTCAAGGTAGTAGGCTTCGACGCCCAGGGCCCTGGGCGCCTCGTAGTCGAACTGGAAGTGGTCCCCCACGTGGGCCAAGGATTCAGGCTCTACACCGAGGGAGCCGCAGACCCTGGCGTAGAACTCCGGGGACTTCTTCACCTCCCCGAAGTCGGAGGGGGCCGAGAAGACTTGGGAGAAGGGGCTCCCCAGGCAGGCGACCTGGATGTCCAGGAACTCCCTTATGGTGTTGGAGGTGACCACGAGGGGGAACCTCCCCCTCAGCCTCCTGAGGACCCCTTGGACCTCGGGGTAGGCCCTGCACGCCTCCCTCCTCTCCTCTGGTAGCCTCCTCCAGTCGCCATCGAGGCCGAACCTGCTGAACCAGTAGCCCACGTCGTACCACTCTGGCTGGAGGTCGCCGATCTCCTCGTACTCCTCCATCACCGCCCTTCGGGCTTCCTCCAGGCTGAGGCGATGCTTCTCGGCGTACAGCCTGGGGATGTCCTCCTCCCAGATTATGTCGCTGAAGGAGTGGTCTATGAGGGTCCCCTCCATGTCGAAGCTGACCACCTCGATTCGGGCCACACCGTCTCTATCCCCGCCCGAAGGGATAAATGTTGGACCCTGCCCTAATGCAGACCTCAACCATTAAACCCTCATGCGGCTAGATTACTGTGATGTTCCATGGGTAAGCTCATAATAACCGCCGCTGTGACGGGAGGGGAGCCGGTCTCTAGGGAGATGACGCCCCACGTCCCCTGCTCGCCGGAGGAGATCGTTGAGGAGACCGTGAGGTGCTGGGAGGCGGGGGCCTCCGTCGTCCACCTCCACGCCAAGGAGCCGGGGACAGGGAGACCTGCCCCGGACCCGAACCCGCTTCTTAAGCGGTACATAGAGATGATCAGGGACAGGTGCGACATAATCATAAACGTCACCACGGGTGGGGGAAGGCGGGCCGCGGCAGAGGAACTGGACGAGATGATAAGGGAGAGATGCTGGCTGGGGCAGGAGATGTCCTCGATGAACATGGGCTCCATCAACTCATGGGTCAGGCCCCACAGGGGGACCTTCATGAACCAGGTGCCGACGATAGAGCGGTGGGCCGGGTACATGAGGGAGGCCGGGGTCAAGCCCGAGCTGGAGATATACGACACGGGGATGATAAACACGGCGAAGATGCTAGTGGAGAATGGGACCTTCGAAGAGCCGGTGCACGTCCAGTTCGTGATGATCGGCTCAACGGGCATATCCCCGACGCCGAGGGCCCTCCTATACTGCCTCGACGAGAAGCCGGAGGGCTGGACATGGTCGGTCTGCGCCCTTGGGAGGCACGAGCTTCCAATGGGGGCTGTCGCCATGGCCCTCGGAGGCCACGTTAGGGTCGGGTTCGAGGACAACATATACATCCGCAGGGGGGAGCTTGCGAAGAGTAACGCCGAGCTGGTCGAGCGGATAGTGACGATAGCCGAGGCCCTAAACGTAGATGTGGCGACTCCTGACGAGGCTAGGGGCATCCTCGGCCTCAGGGGGCTGTAGGCTTTGGAGAAGCTGATCATAACAGCTGCGGTCACGGGCGGCGAGTACGTCTCCAAGGCGACGACGCCCTACGTGCCCTCAACGACCGAAGAGATCGTAGGGGAGGTCGTCCGGTGCGTCGAGGCAGGAGCCTCGATAGTCCACCTGCACGCCAAGGATCCGATGACCGGGGAGCCCCACTCAGGAGACCCCAACCCCGTGCTGAAGGAGTACGTCGACCGGATCAGGGAGGAGGTGGACGTAGTCATCAACCTGACCACGGGAGGTGGGAGGGTCGGGAACCCTCCGGAGGTCTGGGACGAGCTGGTGAGGGCCCGGTGCGGGCTGGGGCAGGAGATGATGTCGCTGAACATGGGGACGATGAACAGGTGGGCGGAGCACCCCACAGGCAAGATATTCCTCAACACCGTCGACATGATAGAGAGGTGGTGCGGCTACATGGTGGAGGCGGGGGTGAAGCCCGAGCACGAGGTCTACGACACGGGGAGAGATCGAATCCCCGATACCGCGGTCGATCAAGGCTTTATTAAACCCAGCATCTCCCTGGCTTCGTCAGG
>CAYGAH010000254.1:0-3534 GCA_964347685.1 uncultured Candidatus Bathyarchaeia archaeon
AACCTCTCTCCGACTATCCTTCGCATGTTCGTGAAGGCCTCGGGGACCAGGTCTAGGGCCACCACCTCCCCCCCTCCGTTGCCCGAGGCTAGGTGCGATGTGTAGTACCCCCAACCGCAGCCCACGTCGAGGATGGCCCTAGGCTCGTCCTCGGCGAGGTGCCCGGCGATTGCCGACCTCACCCCTCCAAGCTCGTCCCAGTATCCCTCGTACTCTTCGTCTGTGAGGTACCTGGCCTTCAACACGACCACCCCTAGAGTTGTGGGCCGTGTTTATCCCGTTTTCCCCTGCGGTCCCACCGTTAAGACTATATCTGGTCCAGCGGACTCTCTCTGGGTTCTGTGTTGAAGTCCGAGGAGCTCAAGGAGCTTGAGGAGGAGGTCAGGTCATGCGACGACTGCGGCCTATGCGAGGGGGCTAAGAACCCCGTCGTGGGGGAGGGGGACCCAGACTCAGAGGTGGTGTTCGTGGGTGAGGCCCCGGGCAAGAGGGAGGACGAGCGGGGAAGGCCCTTCGTAGGCACGGCGGGCAGGCTCCTGGACAGGCTCCTGGAGCACGCCGGCCTCAGTAGGGAGGAGGTCTACATAACAAACGTGGTGAAGTGCCGCCCCCCAGGCAACAGGAGGCCAAGGGCCGATGAGATAGAGGCGTGCTCCAAGCACCTCGAAAGGCTTCTGGCCATAATAGAGCCGAGGGTAATAGCACCCATGGGGAACACTGCCCTTGACTACTTCTTCAGGAAGTTCGGCTTGAAGCCCGCAGGCATCAGCGACGTCCACGGCAGGGCCTTCGAGGCGGAGGCCGGTTGGGGGAGGGTCCTCATAGTCCCGCTTTACCACCCCGCAGCAGCAATATACCGCATGGACCTGCTTCCCACCTTGGAGGGGGACATGAAGGGACTGAGGGGTCTCCTAGGCTAGTAGCCCGCCTTTATCGCCCTGAGCCTCTTCACCATGTTCGGGTGGGTCGAGAAGAGCTCTGCGAACCTGTCGAAGGCCGTGAGCCTCCTGGATATTATCTCGTCTACCAGCCTCTCGTCCGGGGTCCCGAACCTGACCTCGTAAAGGTCCGCAACGTCCTGCGCAGCCCTGTCCGGGTCCGCTATGAACAGGGTCTTGAAGCTGCTCAGCCCAAGGCTCCTGTTGTTCTGCCTCTGGGTCCTCCAGGTCCCCTGGGATATCCTCGCCAGGGCCTCTGAGAGGTGGCGGCGGCCGTCGTCGACCACCGAGACGCTGTGCCTGTCTGCGTAGTACTCCCTCAGCCTGCTCAGGTTCAGGTTGAAGAGCATAAGGAAGAAGTATATGAGCATCGAGGCCCCTCCTATCAGGGCGAGGCCGCCCGAGTCCCTCCGGTCCCTCCCACCGTAGTATCCTGAGAAGAAAAGGGACCTTGCCAGGATGTAGAACAGGGACGGAAGGAAGCTCACTATCATCATGACCTGCATGTCCCTGTGCCTTATGTGGCCAAGCTCGTGGCCCACCACCGCCCTCACCTGCTCAGGGCTAAGCTCCTCCAGGAGCCCCTTCGTCACGGCCACGTGGTTCCCCGTGAGGGGGGAGCCGTATGCGAATGCGTTGGGGATGGGAAGGCTAGAGAGCATCAGCTTGGGCGTCCTCATCCCGGACCTCTGGGAGAGCGCCTCCACAGCGTAGTAGAGGTCCGGGTTCTCCTCCTCCGAGAGCCTCCTCGCCCCGTATAGGCTGTTGACAAGGTATGGGGCCAGGAGCCACTGACCCAGGTTGAAGAGGGCCACGAAGAGGACCAGCGAGGTCAGGTTGAGGCCACCCATCAGGGACAGGATTAGGGTGAACCCTAGGGTGGAGACGCCTATGATGAGGGCGAGGGTGCCGGCCATCGAGAGCCTCAGCCTCCAGATTCCGTCTGCCATCGATCTACACGGCGGAAACGGCCTATATAAAATCAACGAAAACAGGGGGCTGCGCCAGGAGCTAGGATGGAGGGATTAGGAGACATGGCGGCGAAAAAACACATTAACTCACCGCCTCAACGTGGATCTGAATCTCGGTCGGTGCGCGAATGAAGGGGGCGAAACCATGGTCGGTGAACCTGGAGTGGGGTGAGAGGTGGTGGTACGCCCACGTCGCGGAGCTCCCCGGGTGCTTCACAAGGGGGGAGAGCCGGAAAGAGGTCCTAGAAGCGCTCCCCCGTGCCATCCCCCGCCACCTGGGGTTCCTAGAGGCAAGGGGGCGCGCATCCGCCGCCGGAACCACAGAGTTCGACGTGGTCGAGGAGGTCGAGGGGGTCCCTGAGCTGGGGGAAGCGGGGGGAGCCGTAGCCCTCTTCTCTTCGGACTTTGGCCCCGTGGACGGGGAGGAGTTCCGAAGTTTCCTCGACCTGATGGGCTGGAACAGGGAGGAGCTAATGGCCCTTGTCGGCCACCTTCAGGATGATGCCATGAACGCTAGGCCCTTCCCGGACAAGTGGACTATCGGGGAGACCCTAAGGCACGTCGCCAACGCAGAGGAGTGGTACGTCTCGAGGCTGGGGGTCGACATCCAAGGGGTTTACGAGGGATTCATCGAATGCGTGCGGTCCGAGGGGAGGAGGCTGCCAGTCCTGGAGCACCTCGACCTGACTAGGAAGGGGGCCGTCCACGCCCTAGAAACTGCGTTCAATAGGGGAGTACCTGGGGTCTTCACCCGAGCAGAGTATGCGGGCCACCCGGAGGAAAGGTGGACCTTCCGCAAGGTTCTGCGCCGCTTTGTCGAGCACGAGCGCGAGCACATAGGCACCATGAGCAGGGTGGTCGAGGCCCTGGGGAGGGCTCATGACGGCTGAAAAGGGTGCCTGACCGCCCACTCACTAATTCATGATGCGAGATAGGCTCCTAACCCTTCACATCCTCTCCGGGGCCTCTATCCCAAGCAGGGAAAGGGCGTTCCTCAGGACTATCCTGACCGCATCGACGAGGGCTACCCTGGCGGCCACTAGCCCAGGCGTCTCGGCCCTCAGCACCTGGAGGGATGCGTAGAAGCTGTTGAACCCGTCCGCCAGGTTGTTGGCGTAGGCGGTAATATCCCCAGGCTTTAGCCCGGCGGCCGCCCCCTCGAATGTCTCTGGGAAGGAGGCCACCAGAGTTACCAGCCCCCTCTCCCTCGGGTCAATGAGGAGGCCGTATTCCGGCTCGGGTTTGTCCCCGACCCTCGCAAGGATGTTGCACGCCCTCGCGTGGCTGTACTGGATGAAGGGGGCGCTGTTCATCTCGAAGTTCAGCGCCTTCGCCCAGTCGAAGACGACCGTCTTCATGGGGTCTACGCTCAGGAGTGAGTACTTGACCGCCCCGTGGCCCACCATCCTGGATATCTCGCGCTTCTGCTCCTCCGGGAGGTGGGGGGAGCGGGCTGCGACCTCCCCGTAGGCCAGCTCCACGGACCTCTCCAGAACCTCCGTGAGGGTGACGTAGCGCCCCAGGCGGCCGCTCATCTTCACCCCTGGGAGCTTGACGAACTCGTACGCGTAGTGGGTCTGCCTGTCCCCCATCCAGAGCTTCCCCAGGGCCGCCAGGGCTATCCT
>CAYGAH010000255.1:0-4421 GCA_964347685.1 uncultured Candidatus Bathyarchaeia archaeon
GGAGGCAAAGACTCTGGACATGAGCTGCCCGTCAGGCGTCTCGCAGATTTTAGCTGAGTGTCGAGCCCTCCAAAGGTGGAGGGTGGGCTTTGGATCCCTAGACGGGAGTTCGAATCTCCACCGGGTCAACAAATATGAAGGAGGTTCAAGATCCTTCTGGGCTATATTCCCATCCTCTCGGCCGCGTATTCTGAGACGGACGCCGCCTCACCCAGGGCGTCGGACACGAGGTTCCTCGCCCTTACGAGCTTGGTCATGAGGGCCTTGTACTCAGTGGCATCTGGGTTCAGGGCCGCCAGCTCTGACACGGGGCGCAGGACCGGTATCGGCTTGACGTACTCGGCCCCGTAGTAGTCCTGGTCGTACCTGCCCCTGAGGGTATAGCACACAGGGTTCAGGATTCGGCTCACCCTCATCATGCAGTTGTTTGCCACCCTGACCTCCCCCTCACGCCCCCCGACGCCCTCCACGCACCTCGCCGCGAGCCTCCCCGTGGCCTCGTCCAGCTCCGATACCCTCTCCTTGAAGAGGGAGGCCCTCTCCTTGGGGGCCTCAAGGCTCAGGGCCCCAGCCGCCACGCCTTCCAGCTCCCCCAGGGCTTCAAGCACCCAGTCCGCCAGGGCCTCTACCCTGAAGGGGAGCACAGGGAGGGTGCAAAGCCTCAGCAGTACGAGGGTCTGGGCCTTCTCCGCCATGTGCATGGTGTCTGGGTCGCACTTGTCCAGTGTGTCGTGCTCGCTATGGTACCACCAGCCTCCCCCAGGCCCCACCTCCTCCCTGCCCTCTGGGGTGAAGGTCATCTGGACCCTCGCCGAGGGGATCCCTATGCCGTAGAAGGACTGGTCCCCGTACTTGTAGGGGGCGTACCTTGGCGGCGGCTCCTTGAAGGGGGCCCCCTCCTCCTCGGCGAGCTCCCGAACCGTAGAGACGAGGAAGTCCCTGAGCACAGGGTCCCCGTCGGCGGTGTAGACGGTCGAGTGGATCATGCTCGTGGTGTCGTTGTTGAGGTAGGCGACGCAGTTGGCGTTCAGTTCGTCCCAGAAGTTGTCCAGATACCACGTGGAGCCGGACATTATACCGGTCTCGTGGCCCTGGAACCAGAGGAGCTCCAGGCCCCTCCTCAGACGGGACCTGTACTTCGTCATAAGCCTCGCCGCCTCCAGGGTCGAGGCGCAGCCAAGGGCGTTACATGTAGCGGCCGCGCCCCAGGCGTCCATGTGGCTGCCCAGAAGTACGAACTCGGGCGTGCTCCCCTCCACCCTGGCCATGGGCTGCCTGGTCCTGTAGAACCCCCTCAGCCCCTCCGCCCTCATCCTGACCCGTACAGGTCCCCTCTCAAGCAGCCGCTTCAGGTACTCTCCGTCCTCCCTTGAGACGTTTACTACTGGAATCCTCCCGACGTCGTCTATGTTCTCAGGGGTCGGGTTCCCCCAGACAGACTTCACCGTCCCCCTGTTGAGGGCCCTCCTGGGGCCGGCGTGGCTTATGACTATCTGGCCCACCGCCCCTTTCAGGACCCCCGCCACGTAGTTCTTCCACGGGCGGGCCGGCGGCTTGCTGAAGTCTACGAGGACTATCCTGTTCCTGGCGTTCACCCCCTCGTAGTCCCTCAGCCCCCCGCCCCCGGCGTAGACCAGCCCTCCCTCGGCCGAGGCTGAGGCGCACTGGGCGAGGGCGACGCATTCCAGGGCCCTCCTCTCGGGCTCAAGCACCTTCACCTCGGTGTCGAATAGCCTCGGGAAGCCGAGCCAGGCCTGGAACTCGGGCGCCTGCGCCCCTACCCCGTACCCCCTCAGCGCCTCCATGATGTAGTCGAGGGACCTCTCGTTGCTAGGCGTGCCCGAGAGCTTCTCCCCGACTCCCGCGAACCACTCTACGTGCCCCCAGCACCCCTCCTTAGAGACCTCCCCGAGGACCTCCCTCTCAAAGTCCGTTAGAGCCATGAGCTCTCACCGCTTGTCTGCGACATACCATTTTGTGGATCTGTCTAAAGGTCTTTTCATCGCATCGGAACCCCGTAGGCGCTGCGCAGGGCTCAGGGCCCTTTGGCGGAGCTCGATCTCCGCCGGGCCATGATGTTGGGACACGGCAACCCGAGTCCGCCTCACCATCGTTCGCCACCTCCGATGCGAAGCCTCTATAAGGGGATGCGCACCCGGATGGTGGATCATGGGAATGGATGGGAGGATCAGGAGGAACGTCACGACGGGAGCCGAGGTCCTGGTCGTCCTGAAGAGGGACCAGAGGACTGGGAGGCTGACCAGGGGCAGGGTGAAGGATATCCTCACGAGGTCCGAGAGCCACCCCAGGGGTATCAAGGTCAGGCTGGAGGACGGGAGGATAGGGAGGGTCAGGGAGATCGTGACCTGAAAGACCGTTTATTTCGAGATGGTCGGAGCCTTAGACGAGTTCTAATCTCCACAGGGCTACCTTCAGGGTTAAAGTGGTTAAAAGTTTGGGAATTCTATGTAAGAATTAAGATTTTTCTATAATTTATATAGAATATATTGGATAACTATATATGCAAATTAACAACCTTCATTTTTCCGAGTCGAGTATTTCCGATAAGATACGGGGAAGCGTCCGATTTGGCGAAGGGTCCTGTCCAGGCGCTCAGCGCTCGCTTGGATAAATCGTCCTCTAAGAAATGGGCAAAGCGGGCCTTGTACGCCTCGGCGGTCATCTTCCTTTTCGCCCTCATCCTGCTACCGCCGGTGCTGGGGATAACCTTCAGGCTGGGCCTAGTGGGACAGGTCTTTCAGGATCGGGGGCTCACGGCTAGGGCCCAGTCCGCCATCCTCTGGTCCTTCGCCATCGCTTTCTCTGTGGCCTCTCTCGATCTCATCGCGGGGCTGCCCCTAGCCTGGTTCATAGCAAGGGGCGGATCGAGGTTCGTGGACTTCGTTGATGCCCTCGTCGATATACCATTCATAATCCCTACCGTCGCCCTGGGGTTCTCGACCCTCCTTTTCTGGAGCGGACCTTCTGGCCTCTCGGGCCTATTCGGAGCCCAGGTCCTCTCCCCGGGGCTTTACCTCATCCTCCTACTCCACTTCGCCTTCTCCTTCCCGGTCATAGTGAGGGTGATGGTTGGGGAGCTCCTCTCCTACGACACAATATACGAGACGGCTGCCAGGACGCTGGGGGCGAAGATGTTCACCATCGCAAGGACGGTGACCCTCCCCATGCTGAGGCCCGCCCTCGTCGCTGCCTTCCTCCTGGCATTCGCGAGGTCCCTCTCAGAGACGGGGGCTACCATCATGGTCGCTGGCTCCTTCGAGAACGGCCCCGTTTTCATCCAGAACGCCAAGGACGCTGGCATAGAGGGCCCCATGGTCCTAGTCAGCCTGGTCCTCATAGTGGCCTCGATAACTGTCTTCGCCCTGATCAGGGTCGCGGGGAACCGGCTTAGGCTCCCCCTCAGGAGGGCCTGGCCCAGGGTGGAGGGGGACCTGAGTTCGGGGGGGAGCGTTAGGGCCAGGGACTCCGTGACACTGCTGATCTTCGGGCTCCTCGTCCTGCTCCCGTCCCTCTTCATAACCCTCCCAGCAGCGGGTGCCCTCTTCGACGGCACCCTCACGAGGGCCATCAGGGGGGAGGGGATCTGGTCGGATTACTGGCAGTCCATGCTCCTCTCATACGGCATAGGCGTCATAGCTACACTTCTGAACATCGCGATGGGCATGCCAGTCGCCATACTGATAGCGAGGAGGAGGATGGGCCAGGCTGGCTCAACCCTGCTTGAGGCGGTGGTGAACGTCCCAATAGTCGTCCCAAGCGTCGCCCTGGGCGTCTCCCTCGCCCTGTTCTGGCGCTCCTTCGGTTTCCTCCCAGAGTTCTGGATCCTTGTCCTCTCCCACACAACCATCACCTACACCTACTTCGTCAGGGCCATGGCGGCTGCTGTTGAGGGCATCCCGGAGGAGATGGAGGAGACCGCCAGGACCCTGGGGAGCAGGCCTCTCAACGTCTTCAGGAGGATCGTGGTCCCCCTCACAAAGTACTCAATATTCTCAGGGGCTATCCTGACCTTCACCAGGAGCGTAGACGAGACTGGGGCAGCCTCAGCTGTTTCGAGGGAGCTCAAGACGGCGCCCGTGCTGCTGGTCTCCTGGGTGAAGCAGGTAGTCCCAGCGGGCCCCTCTGACATCGCTCTGGGGATAGCCTTCCTCGTCCTAACCTCATTCGCATCCCTCCTTGCCCTTAGGCTCGTCGTGTACAGGAGGGGTAGATAGCCTTGCCCTCCCTCAGGCTGATAGACGTCTCGAAGCGCTTCGGGAGGGTGAGGGCAATAGACGGGGTAACCTTCGAGGCGAGGGACGGAGAGTACCTCTGCGTCCTAGGCCCCACTGGGAGCGGAAAGACGACGCTCCTGAGACTCGTCGCAGGAATCCTGCGCCCAGACGAGGGGGAAATAGAGT
>CAYGAH010000256.1:0-1895 GCA_964347685.1 uncultured Candidatus Bathyarchaeia archaeon
AAGTTCACCCCAAGCTCGTGGGCCCTGTCTATCACACCCTTGAACCCCTCAGGGTCCTTCCTTCCGTAGGCCCCGCCGAGGGAGTAGCACCCCAGCCCCACCTCTGAGAGCCTGAACCCGCCGTGCTCCCGGTACCTCAACGCTTTGACGACACCACTGGACGGATATCGAACCGACAGTCTAAAACGGTTCCCCTTCGACAGGGTTATCTTTGGACGCCACCTATCAATGGTGATGTCCATCGAAGGGATCACCGACTCAGTCTACATGATCGACGCCCCTTACCACGGGGCTAGGGGGGTCCTCGGCACATGCCTCGTGAGGGGAGACCTGGACATGGTGATCGACCCCGGGCCGGCCTCTATGATCCCGGGCGTACTGGCGGCCCTTGATAAGCTCGGCGTCGACGAAGTCCGGATCATAGGGCTGACTCACATCCACCTGGACCACGCGGCTGGCTGCTGGGTAATGCTGGAGGCCTTCCCCGGGGCCTTCATCCACGTCCACCCCAGGGGAGCACCCCACATGGTGGACCCGAGCAAGCTCGAGGCGGCCGCGAGGGAGGCCTTCGGGGATAAGATACTTGAGTACGGGGAGATCCGGGGGGTCCCAGCCGAGAAGGTGAAGGAGTCCGTCGACGGCGAGGCCCTCGACCTGGGCGGGGTTTCCCTGGGGGTCGTCTGGACCCCCGGGCACTCAACCCACAGCCAGTCCTACTACGAGCCCCGGGACAGGGTCCTCTTCATAGGGGACGCCGGGGGGCACGTGTTCAACGACACTGTGATCCCTGCGAGCCCGCCCCCCTACAACCCCATGCAAGCCTTGGAGAGCCTTGACAGGCTCATAGGGCTCCGCCCTGAGATCGTGTGTTACAGCCACTTCGGGTTCCGGCGAGACGCAGAGAGGAGGCTCAGAGGCTTCAGGGAGCAGGTGGAGGTGTGGACGGAGGTCGCTACGGAGGGCGTCAAGGAGGGGCTCGGCCTGACCCAGATCCTCGGCAGATTGAAGGACGAAGACTCGGCCGTGAGGAGGCTGATGGGGTCGGGAGAAGCGTCGGAGAGGCCCGTCTACGCGAGCCTCACGGGCTTCGTCGAGTACGCCAAATGGATGGAGAAGAAGGGCGAGCTATAACCAGCGATGCCCAGTGCTGGGCTGTGATCGTTGATCCTTGGAGAAAGGTCAGAAATTATTTACCGAGAAGGCGCTTGTTTAGGCGGGGCGAGATGGAGGAGGAATGGAAGTCCGTCCTGAAGGCTGACCCCACGGGCTGGCTGCTTGAGCCCGAAAACCCGCCTGTGAGGTACTTCACCCTCAGAGACGTCCTCGAAACCCCGGGTGACGTCCCCGAGGTCGAGGGGGCGAAGAAGGCAATCAGGGGTTGCAGGGAGGCCTCCAAGATATTTTCGAAGCAGGAGCCAGGCGGATATTGGGGTTCCCCGGCCCAGCCCTACAAGCCGAAGTACAAGGCGACCTACTGGCAGATAATCATCCTCAGCCTACTGGGCCTGGACAGGGGCGACGAGAGGGTCAGGAGGGCCGTCGATTACATCTGGGGTTTCCAGCACGGGGACGGCGGCTTCTGCTCGAAGATGGAGGAGGGCGCCCGGAGCGATTACGAGAGGATGAGGGAGAGGATGGAGGGGCGGGGCAAGGCGCCTCCCCCCTTCGAGGAGTGGGCCCCAGGCGAGATAAGAGAGTCGGAGATGTCCTGCCTCACGGGGAACGTCTGCGCCTCCCTCATAAGGATGGGTTACGCCGAAGACCCAAGGGTCCGCAGGGCGCTTGACTGGCTGGTGGAGGTTCAGAACAGGGACGGAGGTTGGCTCTGCCCATACTGGAGGGCCCACATCAGGGACAAGCACGGCTGCTTCATGGGAACCATAACGCCAATGGAC
>CAYGAH010000257.1:0-8799 GCA_964347685.1 uncultured Candidatus Bathyarchaeia archaeon
GAGGCCCCCCTAAAGCCGTTTGAGCAGGGATCGCAGCGGCCTCTCCTTAAGAAAGGTGGAGCCTCTCCAGGACGATGGCAATGACGGCTATGATGATCACAGAGAGTATCGTCAGAAGGTTTATCCCGAAGAAGCTCGTGGACGCCAGCTGGTCGAGGAGTTCCTGAACGACTGGAAGTCTGTCACCACTTTGCAGCTTAAGGGATTCTCTAATAAACCGTTTCAAAGCTTGAGCCGAGGGAGGGGCTAGACCAGCCCCCTCTCCTCGAGGTAGGGGGGAAGCTCCCTGACGCTCTTCAGGACGGCCGCCGCTCCGGCTGACTCCAGCCTCTCCCTGCCCTGGGTCCCTGTCAGGACGCCTATGGTGATGGCCCCCGCGTTCAGACCCTCCTCTACTCCTTTGGCTGTGTCGTCCACCTTGACCACCGAGCGGGGGTCGTCTATACCGAAGTGCCTCATGGCGGCTCGGATCATGGCGGGGTCTGGCCTGCTCGCCCCCACAGTCTCCGAGCAGACCCAGTAGTCCACGGGGCCCGAGTCGACCCAGCCCAGGTGCTCCAGGATGCCCTCTGCGACCTCTCTGGGGAACCCTGTGCTCAAAGCCACAGCCACTCCGTGTTCCTTCAGGAAACGGAAGACCCCGCTTGCCCCATCGACCTCCCTTACCCTCCCAGTGTTCTCCATTAGGGTTCTCAGGAAGTCCTCGTATATCTGAGGAGCCTTGCCGCCCCCGAACTCTTCTATGACCGTACGTTTGTCCCTGCCCCTCTGCTCGTTCAGCACCTCCATAGGCACCACGACCCCGTGCCTCCTGAAGGCGTCGTCGTAGCTCCTCAGGACCAGGGGAACCCCGTCTATGACATCGTCGACTGTGGTTCCCGCCATGTCGAAGACCGCGAGCCTGATACGTCCCATGCTTCCATCCTCCTAGGACGCTAAGGCATTAGAACCTATCCGTGGAGGTGATCTCTGAGAGAGGCTTCCGATTCCCGGCCTCCTTGAACAAGTCTCCCTCAGGGTAGCCGAGGGGTGTGACGGCTACCACCTCACAGCCCTCCGGGACCCCAAGGAGCCCCTTGAGCTCGTCGTTGTCGAAGTCCCCTATCCAGCAGGTCCCCAGCCCCTCCGCCCTAGCCGCAAGAATAAGGTGGGTGAAGGCTATGGACACGTCTATGAGCATGCTCATCTCATCCATGTAGCCTCCCCTGTTGTAGCCTATGCCCCTGCCGCAGCCGACGACGACCAAGGGGGCTTCCCCTATCCAGGTCTGGCCCCCGCACGCCTCGGCAACCCTCTTCCTGAGCCCGCCGTCCCTCACGAGGATGAACCTCCATGGCTGCCTGTTGCTCCCTGAGGGGGCCACCCTCACCGCCTCAAGAACCCTTCCTAGGGCCTCCTCTTGTACTGGGTCGGGGCTGTAGGAGCGGACGCTCCTCCTGGTCCTGACCACATCGTAGAACTCCATGTCTGACTCACCCAATGATCCCGCCCCGGATATTAATATGGTTCAGGGGCGGCAAGTGTTTTAACAACCCTCCGACTAGGCTCAACCATGGTTGTTCATCCTCACAAGTATCAAGGAAGGCGATGGACCGGGGCCGGGAGGCCCGACTGCGTCGCAGAGAACGGGATGGTAGCATCGAAGCACCCCCTCATCGGCGAGGCAGGGGTCGAGATGATGAGGAGGGGAGGGAACGCGGTAGACGCAGCCGTCGCCGCAGCCTTCGTAGACTGCGTCGTCGAGCCCGCTATGAACGGCATAGGGGGAGAGGGGGTGATGACCATCCACCTCGAATCGGGGGAGAACATAGTCGTGGACTACGTGGGCCGCCCCGCCCAGAGCTGTACCCCGGACATGTACGAGCTCGAGGAGAGCGCTGAGCCTGGCTGGATGGGCTGGAGGAGGGTGAAGGGGGACGCCAACGTCGTAGGCCACAGGGCATGCACGACCCCCGGGACCGTCGCTGGCCTGACCACAGCCCTGGAGAGGTACGGCACAATGAGCCTCAGGGAGGTGCTGGAGCCCGCCATAAGGATCGCGGAGGATGGCTTCGTGGTGGGCTGGTGGACGGCATCCCACATATTCCAGGGGATGAGGCTCTTCTCAAGGTTCCCCGAGTGGAGGCGCACCTTCCTCAAGGACGGCAAGCACCCATACCTCCCCTACAGGCACGGGATGGAGAGGCCTGAGAGGCTTGTGAACAGGGACCTAGCCAGGTGCCTCAGGTCCATAGCCGAGGAAGGCCCTGAGGCCTTCTACAGGGGATGGATCGCGAAGAAGATCACGGAGGAGATGGAGGTGGGTGGGGGCCTCATCACCCTGGAGGACCTGGCCATGTACGAGCCCATCGTCCTGGAGCCCGATCCGGGGAGCTACAGGGGACACTCCGTCGTCTACGACCCCACCCACTCCGGGACCACGATGATGCAGATCCTCAACATCCTCGAGGGGTACGACCTAGCAGCCATGGGCTTCGACTCCCCCGAGGCGGTCCACCTCATCTCTGAGGCGATTGGCCTCGCCTTCGCGGACCGATTCAGGTACATGGGGGACCCCGGCTGGGTCGACGTCCCCCAGAGGGCCCTGTCCTCAAAGGAGTACGCCGAGGAGCTGAGGAGCAGGATAGACCCCGACAGGGCGATCAGGATCGAGGCCGGGGACCCCTGGCCCCACGAGCCGGAGTGCACCACGGCCCTCGCCGTAGGGGACGAGGCGAGGAACCTTGTCTGCGTCAACCAGACCCTCGTAAACAGCTTCGGATGCGGCGTAGTGGTCCCGGGGACAGGCATCGTCATGAACAACGCGATGTATGGGCTCAACCCCGAGCCGGGGCACGCGAACAGCATCGAGGGCAGGAAGAGGAGGATCCAGAACGTCTGCCCCACCGTGTTTCTGAGGGAGGGAGAACCCTTCATGGCCCTTGGGGCGCCTGGGGGCAGGGCGATCCAGACCTCCGTTGCCCAGGTGGTCCTGAACGTAGTGGAGCACGGGATGGGGGTCCAGGAGGCGATAGAGGCCCCCAGGGTCTTCAGGGAGACATCCACCGTCTACGTGGACAACAGGTTCCCTGAGGCCGTTAGGGATGGGCTTCTGGAGAGGGGGCACGATGTGGCCTGGCTAGACAAGGAGCTAAGGGGATGGGGCAGGCCCGTTGGGGTCCTGGTAGACCCAGAGACGGGGCTGCTCCACGGCGGGGTGGAGTGCCACTTCACTGGTTTCGAGTCCATCGCTATAGGCTTCTAAAGGGGTCACGAGCCTCCGGCCTGTAAGAACTCGGAATTTCCCTTCCTTCAAATATTCAGCTGATTTGAGGGCCGTCAAACAGGGTCAAGGTTCGACGATCATGGTCGAAGTGTGGTCGCTCCCGAATCTGTGTGAGCCACACTGACCCGGAGTCTAGACGAGCCTTATCAGTTTTATGTAGTCCTTGCCGCCCACGCTGTGTAACTTGAGGTCCAAGGTCGTCCCGGAGGAGAGGCTCCCGTATGTGTTCAGGATCCAGACCCTGACCGTTCTGGACTCGCCGCTCTCCAGAGTAAGCCCATCCTCCGGGATGTCGGTGACGGCACCCTGGGCGGGGTCGTAGTCGTCGTGGCCGTACCCCGTCGGGTAGGTCTGGTTCAAGGGCCTGTCGTTGATGAAGACCTTGTTCAGGGTCGTTGAAGCAGTGCCCGAGTTTTTGACTTCCAGAGTTATAAGCCACCCGAAGGTCCCATTCAGCTCCGACCAGGCGCTCTGGATCTCCACCTTCTCGAACTTGGTGAACTGCCCAACTATGCCCCCCGACCAGAAGGAAGCAGCCACGGTTGCAGTGATGGCCACCACGGTGAGCACGAGGGTGACTATCACGGGGCTTATCCCCCTCCTCGCCAGAGGGCTCAGTGCGCTAAGGCTTGGGACTGAACAGCGTCTCTGAATCCTGAGCTGCCTCATACATCTCCCTCCCGAGACACCTTGAACCACGCACATACTGGTTTGTGAGTATTATAAGAGAAACCCGGAGAAACGCCCCGGAACACCCGTTTCAAGGAACACGGGTCCATGGAAAAGCTCTGTATCATCGAATCGGCTTCAAAAAGTAGGTTTTCCTAAGAAGGGGAATAGATCAGCCTTCTCCCAATTCAAACGGGGAAAAGGCCCCTTTCTCAAATAAAGCCCTTTTCTGGGAAGGGTATTCCCATCGGGACGCGGATGGGGCCTCTCCGGGGAGGCGAGTTCTTTTAGGACACCCAAAAAGGAGTCAGGGGCCGGCTCCTCTCTCGAAGAGAAGGTAGTGGTTGACAATGGTGGGGGAGCCCTGGGCCTTGTGTGTGGAGCCTCCAGCCCTCTGATGCTCTGCGATGACCCCGGGGACCGGGACCAGATACGGGGCTTCGCAAAGAGGTCTGGAGCTGCTCAAGGCTGGGGGTTATGCGAGCTTGGCGTAATTTAACTGGAGGTCCGCCACCATCGCCCTCAGCCTTGAGGCCTCCCCATCGGGGAGGTGCGGGGCCAGCTTCTCAGCTAGGAACGCTGTGCAGTCGATAGAGAGGGCCGCCCTCTTCAGGTCCTTCTCAGCTTCCTCCGCCCCCGGCTTGAGCCTGAGCCCCATGTACTGCCAGGCCTTGGCCGAGGTTATTCCCAGGAATAATCCTAGCAGCTGGTCTATCTCAAGGGCCATCAGGTCAAGGACCTGGGGCTCCCCCTCCTCACCGGGCGTTTCCGACAATTCCTCCACCACGATTGGTTTCGTTCAACCCTCTAATAAAATCCATGCGTCGATGTGGTGAGACAGCCTCGGAGATTAAGGAGCGGGTTTCCAAGGGGTTCCGGTGGAACCCGTTAAATCCGGATACGCATTATTGTTACCGGTGATGTTCTTGTCTGAGAGTGGCAAGCTGAATAAGTTCTGGCTCCACGAGCTTACCCGCCCGGCCTTCGAGGACTGGCTGGAGAACGAGCCCTCCCCCGTGGTGGTCATAGGGGTGGGCTCCATAGAGCAGCACGGGCCCCACCTCCCCCTGGGGATGGACAGCCTGGGCGCCAGGCACTTCGTCCACGAGGTCGCGAGGAGGACAAACAGCGTAGCCTTCCACCCCGTCTGGCCAGGGTACAGCCCCCACCACATGGGGTTCAGGGGGACTGTTACCCTCAGGGAGGAGACCCTCCTGGCGGTTCTCATGGACACCATAGAGAGCCTCGCGGAGCACGGGGTGAAGCGCTTCGTCATGTCAAACCACCACGGGGGGAACGCAAACATATTCAACCTAACGGCCCAGCTGGCCAAGCACTACTACAACGTCATGGTCGCTACTCCCAGCGGGCCAAGCGGCACGGAGCTGGCGAAGGAGGTTGCGGACAGGCAGAAGAGGCACTGGGACGTCCACTCCGGGCCCACGGAGACCAGCGGGGCCCTCAACCTCTTCCCAGAGCTTGTGGAAATGTGGAGGCTTGAGGGCTGGGAGCCCACGCTGAGGATGAACCCTAAGCTGTTCGAGTTCATGGACCCCGACAGGGAAGACTTCGAGCTAGTAAGCCAAGTACGATCAGCCTGCATGCCCCCCGTGAACATAGACTTCACTTCGAGCGGGGTCTACGGCACCAACGACCCCAGGACGGCCACAGCTGAGGAGGGGATGAAACGCTTCGAGGAGAGGGTCAATTTCTTCGTCGACTTTATAAACACATGGAAGGCTATACCCGTCCCGCCAGCCTTCGAGGACTAAGCCCCCTTTTTATTTTCCAAATCTCATTCTCTTAGACAATGAAGCCGAGGGTATCCATAGTCCGGGCTGAGAAAGACATAGAGGGGGCGGTGAGGGGGGCCGTAGACCTCTTAGGAGGCATCGAGGGGTTCGTCGAGCCGGGCGGCACCTACCTCGTTAAGCCCAACCTTTTCACGACGATATCCCACGAAAAGGGAGCGACCACAGACCCCCGCATATTCATGACCCTTGCCGAGATGGTGAAGGAGGCTGGGGGGGAGCCTGTGGTCGGAGAGTGCCCAGCTATGGCCTCCTACGCCCGCCCCGAAATAGTCTTCGACGGCCTTGGGGTCAGGAGGCTATGCGAAGTGGCGGGGGTCGAGGTAAACGTCCTCGACAGGGAGAAGCCCGTGAAGGTCGACAACCCCAAAGCCGATGTCGTGGGGGAGTTCTGGTTCCCAGAGTTCGCCCTGGGCTGCGACGGAATCGTCAACGTCCCCAAGCTCAAGACCCACCAGCTGACGAAGCTCACCTGCGCCCTCAAGAACCTCTTCGGCCTCCAGCAGGGGGGCACCAAGGCCCACCACCACGTCCGCACCGGGAACGACCCAGAGGGATTCAGCCGCCTCCTCGTCGACCTCTACGAGTGCATTCGGGGCCAAGTTGGGCTCAACGTAGTCGACGCCGTCGTAGGGATGGAGGGGGAGGGGCCCACCACCGGGGACCCCGTCGACCTGGGCCTCATCATCGCTGGGGAGGACACGGCA
The DNA here is from genome assembly GCA_964347685.1 of uncultured Candidatus Bathyarchaeia archaeon. Classification (GTDB taxonomy): domain Archaea; phylum Thermoproteota; class Bathyarchaeia; order TCS64; family TCS64; genus CAYGAH01. The sequence continues at coordinate 6,453 of CAYGAH010000257.1, forward strand.
GCGGTGGACCTCGTCTCGACGGCCGTCATCGGCTGGGACCCGATGGAGGTGGGGACCAACTTCATAGCGGCTGAGAGGGGCCTGGGACCCTCCGGCCTGGAGGGGGTCGAGGTGCTGGGGGTTCCGGTGGTGGAGGTGGTCCGCCCCTTCGAGAGGCCCCGGACCCAGTCGGAGGGGCGGCAGTTCATGGACATAAGGATGCCCATAGAGTGGTACGGAGAAAGGTGTACGGGCTGCGGGATCTGTGCCGAGGTCTGCCCCGGCGGAGCGATAACCATGAAGGGGAGGCCCGTGATAAACGACGGACTCTGCATCCAGTGCTTCTGCTGCATGGAGCTCTGCCCCAACGGGGCCCTGAGGGCCATAAGGCCCGACGAATGAGGCAAGGCAGATAACCCTTTGAAGGGTTGCGCAGCTATTAAGCCAGGCTGAAACCAATGGCGGAGAGATGCGTCTTCTGCGGCATCGTCAGGGGGAGAATCCTCGCCCATAGGGTATACGAGGACGACAGGACCCTCGCCTTCCTGGACATCCACCCGTCAGCACCGGGTCACACCCTCATAGTCCCGAAGGCCCACGTGGCGAGGGTAGAGGATCTGACTAAAGGGGAAGCCGAGGCCCTATTCGGGGCCCTCCACCGCCTCGTAGGCCCCATCCAGAGGGCGGTGGACGCTCCCGCGAGCACCGTAGGCATAAACAACGGGCCGGAGTCGGGGCAGGAGGTCCCCCACGTCCACATCCACGTGATCCCCAGATCGAGGGGGGACGGGGGAGGGATCATACAGGGCATCGCACGAACCCCTAGGAGGCAGAGCTTAGAAGAGATGAGCGTGATAGCAGACAGGATCAGGGAGATCGCAGCAGCGGGAGAGGACGAGAAACCTAACCATTAAAAAGACATAAATTTAATTTGTACGCTCCTACCTGAAAGCGAGGATCAAGAATGGTCGACCCAGCCTCCCAAAACGAGCTCCTGAACGGGTTCTTGAGGCTACCCACGCCCCCGGTGGCCGTCAAATATCTCCCGAAGCTCGATGAGAGCCTCGAGTGGGAGCTGGCGGATAGAGGCTTCTACAAGCCCAAGAACCCCATAAACGTCTGCCAGTGCGTGGGCCTCTCAAGGCACCACTCCAGGAAGGTCCTGGCCACGGCCCAGGACATGGCCTGCAAAATAGGCGCTCTGGCGGTGGGCCTCCAGCCCTTCGACGAGGCGATGGGATCGGGAGAGATAGGGGTCCGGGACTGTGTCAGGGGGAGCGACGAACTCTGCAGGGAGATGTTCGAGACCCTGCCCAGGATAGGCTACGGCGAGGTCGAGGCCTTCGCCTGCGCCCCCCTCGGCGGGATGGACCTGGAGTTCGACCAGGTGGTCTTCTACGGGACCCCACTGGAGGTCCTGAAGATCGTCCAGGCCTATCTCTGGGGAAACGGGGCCCGCCTGGGCTTCTCTACCTGCGCCAAGTACGGGGTCTGCGTAGAGGGGATGGCCGGCAGCTACAGGGCAAAGGAGCCCTCCCTGGGGTTCCCCTGCATGGGGGAGAGGGTGAGCTCCATAGTACAGGAGCAGGAGATGTTCATCGTCGTCCCGGCGGAGGACCTGGACGGAGTGATGGAGGGCCTGGAGAAGACCAGGCACCTGCTGCCCACGCCCATGCCCTTCAGCGGCGTGGACCAAGAGCCCACATTCCTCCCCGACTACTACCTGACGGAGAACGCCAGGGCGAAACGTCACGAAACCAGGCCCGGGGCTTGCCCCCATTTCATCCAATGAATCGATGGGCTCCTCCGCGGCAGGGCTCCTCACCCTCCCATACCTTATAAGGTTGTCAGAACGGTTCTTTTCAGATCTGGCCATGTCATCGCTCTTCGAGCCTTTCAGGATAGGGTCCATGGAGGTCCGAAACAGGTTCATGAGGTCAGCCACAACATCAGCCTGGTCCGACGAGAGGGGCATAGTGCGGCCCGAGATCGTAAAGCTCTATGAGGGATTGGCGAAGGGCGGAGTGGGCCTAATGGTGAAGGGCCACCTCTACGTCGCCGACGGGGGAAAGGCCCACGGGGGGATGGCAGGCGTCAGCCACGACTACCACGTCCCCAAGCTCAGGGAGCTGACCGAGGCCGTCCACGAGAACGACGGAAAGATCGTTGCCCAGCTGAACCACGCCGGGTACAACAGCGTCGTGGAGAGGGCCGGCCCCTCCGACTACGCCGGAGATGGGTGGAGGGCTAGGGCCCTGACCGAGGGGGAGATATGGGAGGCGGTGAGGGCCTTCGGGGACGCAGCCGACAGGGCGGTGGAGGCGGGCTTCGACGGGGTCCAGATCCACGGCGCCCACGGGTACCTAAT
>CAYGAH010000258.1:0-2087 GCA_964347685.1 uncultured Candidatus Bathyarchaeia archaeon
GAGATGAGGGTGCACAAGAGGCTGATAGAGATAGACGCACGCGAGAGGGTCATGAGGAGCATAATGAGGATAAGGGTCCCCAACGAAGTCTACATAGAGATGGAGATCCACTAGGTCCCGGTTTATAGTCGAGTTCTCAGAACCCATGACACCATCGGTTTCGGGCTGTTCTAATTTCTTTTCAATTTAGGTAACTATTTTAAGCTGCACAGATGATCGTGTTTTTACCCGACTCACGGTGAAAAACATGAAGAAGCGGGTCATGGTCGCTCTTGGCGGGAACGCCATAAAGCAGCCCCACGAGAGAGGCACAGCCGAGGAGCAGATGAGGAACGTCCGTATCGCATGCGCCCAGATAGCGGAACTGGTGAAGAGGGGGCACGACCTGATAATCACCCACGGCAACGGCCCCCAGGTGGGCAACCTCGCCATACAGCAGGAGCAGGCGATGGACATGGTGCCTGCCCAGCCCCTCGTAGTCCTTGGGGCCATGACCCAGGGCCAGATAGGCTACATGATACAGCAGAACCTTAGGAACCTGCTCGAAGACGACGGGTTCAGCGTAGCCACGGTCGTGACCCAGGTCATCGTAGGGGAGGACGACCCCGACTTCCAGGACCCCAGCAAGCCGGTGGGCCCCTTCTACGCAGAGGAGACGGCTAAGAGGCTGGCCGCAGAGAACGAGTGGACCGTGAAGAAGGTGAGGCCGAACGGAGAGAAGACGTGGAGGCGGGTGGTCCCCTCGCCGATGCCCCTGAGCATAGTCGAGGCAAAGGCGGTCAGGAAGCTCGTCGATGCCGGAATAATAGTCATCGCCTCGGGGGGCGGCGGGATCCCGGTCATCAGGAACTCGGAAGGGAAGCTCGAGGGCGTGGACGCTGTCATAGACAAGGACAGGGCCGGGGCGAAGCTCGCGGAGGAGGTGGGAACAGAGATCTTCCTAATCCTGACCGACGTGGAGAACGCGATGCTCGACTATGGGAAACCCTCCCAGAGGCCCATCGAAAGGATGACAGTCCCTGATGCGAGGAGATACGCCGCAGAGGGACAGTTCGGGGCAGGCAGCATGGGCCCCAAGGTGGAGGCATGCATAGGCTTCATCGAGCGGGGCGGCGAGAAGGCCATAATAACCTCCCTGGAGAGGGCCGTGGACGCCTTGGAGGGCAGGGCCGGGACCGAGATCGTCGCCGGCTGACTCCATTTCTTTTATAAGCTCGGCTATCAACTCTAGGGTGATCGTATGAGCGAGCAGGTGGACTTCTTGACGCCCATCATCGCCCAGCTGGGTGTCGGAGGGGTGGGGGGGCTGTGCGTGGGCTACGCCCTCAAGAAGATCGCGAAGATAACGGCGGTCATAATAGGAGTGGGGTTCCTCGTCCTCCAGTACCTCGCATACGAGGGGATAATCACCATAGACTACGGCGCCCTCAAGGACTGGGCCCTGGGCCTAACCGGGCAGGCCTCGGGCCTCATGGGGGTCCTCACGAGCATCCTCGCCAACCTCCCGTTCGCGTCGAGCTTCATCGTGGGCTTTGTCCTGGGTTTCAAGAAGGGTTGACGGGCCTCAGGAGAACGCAGTAGAGCATTTCAAAAAACAGAGGCAGCTCCTCCAGAAACTCCCAACTATATTCTTTGTGCTCCTCAGGGTTGATCCCAGTCAGTGAGGAGTAGACCAGCAGCACCGCTCCTTCCTCCTTCAGGTGGTCCAGCGCCTCCGAGAGGAAATGATCTATGATCTCATTTCCTTCGCATCCTCCAGCCCATGAGCGCTCATCGACCTCACCCTCTGACGGGAGATAAGGAGGATTGAAAATTATCCAGTCGAACCTCCCCTCCACATTCTCGAATAGGTCGCTGACGAGGAACGTGACCTTATCGTCTACTCCCGCCTCAGCGGCCCTTCTCTTGGTTTCGGCGATGGCCTCCGGGTTCATGTCCACGGCGACCACCCTCTCGACCTCAGGCTTTGAAGCCGCAGTCAAGGCCTGAATCCCTCCACCGGTCCCCATGTCGAGGACCGAACCGTATACGAGCCTCTCCACGTGCCTCGCCAAGAGCATGGAGTCTTCCGCCTGCCTGTAGACCCC
>CAYGAH010000259.1:0-4446 GCA_964347685.1 uncultured Candidatus Bathyarchaeia archaeon
CACCATCGAGGTCCGGGATGAGTACTGCCCAGGCCTCCTGGGGATCGAGGACTACTCCCATATCATCGTTCTCTACTGGATGCACCTTAGGGACGACGAGGGGAACAGGGGGACGCTAAGGGTGAGGCCTCCCAGGCACGAGGGCGCCCCGCTGATGGGCGTCTTCGCCTGCCGCAGCCCGTCGAGGCCCAACCCCATAGGCCTGAGCGTCGTGAAGCTCGAGGCCCTTGAGGGATGCAGGCTCAGGGTCAGCGGCCTGGACGCCCTTGAGTGGTCACCCATAATAGACATAAAGCCCTACTCGCCCCGGGGCGACTCTTTCCCAGATGCCAGAACCCCCGAATGGGCCCTCAAGGGTCCACCGACTTAGATGACGAGGGGGTACCGCCCCGGGTCGAACTGGAGCTTCGCGCAAGGGTAGACGGCTACAGAAGCCTCCCCGCCGTGTAGCTCCTGAAGCCTTTTGAGCACGTCACCCCAGCTTGTCTTCCACTCTACCCCCTCGCTGTACCCCAGCATCTGCCTCCTAGAAAGCCTGTTCGTGTAGACGATGGCGTGCCCAGCCTGCTTAACGGGCCACCTCCCGCCGGCGTATCCCCTGATCCTGTCCCAAGGGGCACCCATCTGCTCCGCCCTGTAGTGGAGGAGGGCGCTCCCGGGGGTGAAGTGGTGGACAGCGACCGCTGTGCCCCCCTCCCTAAGGGACTCCTGGGCGCCCCACCAGTCTATGTCCTGGTCAGCCTGGGGGTAGGCGTTCACCACGGCGACGTCCGCCTCCTCGGCCAGCTCTGTTGCGTGGGCTCCGTAGCAGTCCTTTACGGCCCGCCTCCAGGCTTCGTCCACGTCACCAGCTGAGAGCCCTATGAGGCGGCGGCTTCCGTCGTAGACGAGGTTGACGGAGACATTCAGGCCTGCCATCCTCGCGGTCTCCTGCATGTCCAGCCTCTCAGGGTTGTCCCTTATCCACCATATCCTCCTGTCCTTGGGGCGGTGGCCCTCTATGATGCTGTGGTTGTATAGGATGGTCTCGATGGAGGAGACCCCAGGGAGGACCGCCTTCCCCCCTCCCCCGGCCCCCGCCCAGGTGTGCTTCTTGACGCCCGATACGCAGATGCGGAGGTCAGCCGAGGCGAACTCCTTGTTCACCAGCACCGGGGTCCCCCTCTCCGTCCTCCCCAGGTTCTCGAAGCTCTGGAAGGGGTTGTGGTGTACGCAGGCGTATCTTGCCACGGCCCAGTCCCCCAGCTTCCTTGCGAAGGCATCTAGGTTCATGGGGTGGTGGCAGCCGAATGAGCCAAGGACGAATATCTGCCGGTCGGAGACGCCCGCCTCGTGGAGCTGTTCTATTATGAAGGGGAAGCCCCTGTCCGCCGGCGTGGGCCGGGAAAGGTCGTCGCAGGTAACGACGATCCTCCCAGTTTTGCCCCTGGCCTGCTCTGCTATGTTGGGCGCTCCGACGGAGTCGTCGAGGGCGCTCCGCACCTCCTCATCCGTCATCGGCGGCGTTCCCTTGCCCGCCATGTCGGCCACTTTCATGCTCCACCCCTCTGGGAACTCTAGGGGGAGGGGCTGGTCCCCGTAGTGCTCGTTGACCCTGAGACTGACCCGCTTCAACTCGAAAACCTCTCAATCCTTCTGGGTCTAGGGTCTATTTGAAATTAGAGGCTCTAGAAGATGCGCCCACGCCTGGCGGACCATGAGGCTATAAATTCCAAGTGCGATCAATTTGGTTCGGGGAGGTTGAATTGAAGAGATTCCTTCCTTTGGATCCGCCTGAGGGGGTTTCCGAGGTTGTAAGGGACCATTGGGTCGAAGTTAACTTCGTTTTGCCCCAGCCGATCGTTATAGTAACCACGGTCGACGGCGGCGGGAGGATGAACGCCGCCCTGAAGTCTTGGGTGATGTACTGTTCACCCCATGACATAGTGCTCGGATGCAACCTCAACCACGACACCGCTAAGAACATATTGGAGACTGGGGAGTTCGTCGTCAACATGCCCGGCATGGAAATCCTCGACCAGACCTTCATAACGGCTGCCCCATACCCGAAGGGCGTTAACGAAATAGAGGAAGCCGGGCTTACGGCGATCCCCTCCTCGAAGGTGAGGCCGCCCAGAGTCGGAGAATGCAAGGCGCACGCCGAATGCAAAAAGGTTTGGCACAAGAGCCTAGGGGACGGCGCGATCGTCTTCGTCGGGAGGGTCGTAGCCCTCTCCGTCGACGAAGACGTCGTCGACGACGAAAAGATGTGCCTGAAGACGAGGGATCTGAGGCAGATGTTGCTGGTCCCCGAGGGAATAGGCATCATAGAAAGGACCGAGCCGTTAGGGAGGGTGCCGGAACCAGAAAATTAGTCGACTTGCCGAAAGACGCCAGTCATAGAACAGGCGCAACGGGGCTAACTCAGCGAATGGAGACAGGTTGAAAGCCCCGGGATACCCTTTCAAACTTTGAGTCGTAGATGTGGGATTGGAATCGTGCGGTTCCAAAAACAACGTTAAATAAGAATCTACGATCATCTTGTCAGAGGAATTTAGTATGGTCAAGACGACCGTATCACTCATCAAGGCAGATATCGGGAGCGTGGCGGGGCACACCGTAGTCGCCAAGCCCCTCTTCGAGATCGCCAGGAAGAAGATGGCAGAGGCAAGGGAGACGGGCCTCATCAACAGCTCCTACGTCTTCAACGCCGGAGACGACCTGGAGCTACTCATGACCCACTTCAAGGGGGAGAACAGCGAGGAGGTCCACAGGCTGGCGTGGGACACATTCATGGCGGCGGCGGAGAAGGCCAAGAAGCTCAAGCTCTACGGGGCAGGGCAGGACCTCCTCGTCGACGCCTTCAGCGGGAACGTGAAGGGGATGGGCCCCGGCGTCGCCGAGCTGGAGTTCGATGAGAGGGGGAGCGACCCCGTCGTTGTCTACGCAGCGGACAAGACAGAGCCAGCAGCCTTCAACTACCTCCTCTACAGGATATTCGCAGACCCCTTCAACACCGCGGGCCTAGTCATAGACCCGAGGATGGTGGCCGGATTCAAGTTCGAGGTCTTCGACGCCTACGAGAGCAAGTCCGTAGTCCTGAAGACCCCAGAGGAGTCATACAGCCTCATCGCATTGATAGGAACTACCGAGCGATACATGATATCCAGGGTCTGGAGGGCCGAGGACGATGAGATAGCCGCCGCATCGAGCACGACGAAGCTCAGCCTCATCGCGGGGAAGTACGTTGGGAAGGACGACCCGGTCTGCCTCGTAAGGGGGCAGAGCGGCCTCCCCTCCGTCGGAGAGATAACGTCCCCCTTCCTCCACACATACCTCGTGGCGGGTTGGATGAGGGGGAGCCACTGGGGCCCATTCATGCCAGTTGGGCTCAGGGACAGCAAGTGCACAGTCTTCGACGGGCCCCCGAGGATAGTGGCGCTCGGCATCCAGATCGCCGACGGGAAGCTCGCTTCGGACGACGATGGGAACCCGATGGTCGTGGACATCTTCGAGGACCCGGCCTTCGAACAGGCCCGGAGGGAGGCCCTAGAACTCGCCTCCCACCTCCGGAGGATGGGGGAGTTCGAGCCGGCGAGGCTCGGGCCAGGGGCGATGGAGTACACAACACTCCCACAGGTCCTTAAAGCCCTCGAGCCTAGGTTCAGGAAGGCCTGACGACCCCCCTTCTGCGCGCCACCAAGGCTGTCCGGGTGGCACCCTTATATTTTTGGAGCGATGCTCCGTGATGGAGATCCGACGTCATGTCCGCCAAGGATTATGATGAGGCCCTTAGTTGGCTCTTTCCCCTTCGGCGGTCCGGGGCAGAGAGGGGGCTGGAGCCCATACGTCACCTACTCGAACTGCTGGGGGACCCCCAAGACGATCTCAGGTCGATACACGTGACCGGGACCAACGGGAAGGGCTCCACATCGGCTATGGTTGCCTCAATACTGCGTGCTGGGGGATTCAAAGTGGGCCTCTTCACATCCCCCCACCTGGAGAGCTTCACGGAGCGTATAGTCGTGGACGGGAGGCGGATCCTTGAAGAGGACGTGGTCAGGCTCCTTAAGGGCGTGAGGCCCCTCTTGGACGAGATGGGGGGCTACCATGAGCCCGTGCATGCCACTTTCTTCGAGGTCACCACAGCCATAGCCTTAGAGTACTTCGCCGAGGAGGGGGTTGACCTAGCGGTCCTGGAGGCGGGGATGGGTGGGAGGCTGGACGCCACGAACGTCGTGGGCTCCCTGGTTTCCGTGATAACCAACGTGAGCCTTGAGCACATGGAGGCGCTAGGCGACACCGTCCTGAAGATAGCGGAGGAGAAGGCCGGGATCATAAAGCCGGAAGGCGTCCTCGTCACAGCGACCCAGGACAAAGACGTCTACGCCCTCTTCAGGGAGACCTGCGAGAGGGTCGGCTCCAGGATATTCAGGGTGGGCAGAGACATAGCATACGAGAGGCTTG
>CAYGAH010000260.1:0-1866 GCA_964347685.1 uncultured Candidatus Bathyarchaeia archaeon
GCTACACCGTTGCTGTCCGCCCTGAGGCTCGAGGAGGCCCTGAGCATCCTGAGGAGCTCGGGGGAGACGTCGTAGCCAGCCTTGCTTAGGACAGCAGCTATGAACCCCATCTGGGCGTAGAAAAAGGTGCGATGGAATATGGGGTTATCGGGTGTTCATGCTCCGGTGGTTACTTCGCCGCCTTCTTCCCCTTGGCAGTGATGACGTACTTTCCCTTCTCGGGGCTCTCCACGTAGCCCTCGTTCTTCAGCCCCCGGAGCTTCGCCATAACGGTCCTCCAGGGGACGCCGGAGGCCTCGCCTATCTCCTTGCAACCTGCGGGCTCCTCCAGCCCCGTCATTGCCTTCAGTATCTTTTTCTGCTCTTCCTGCAGTTCGCTCATGGGATCGCCTGGAATCATTTCAGGGGTGGCGCGTAATAAACCTTCATCGTTCTGGTAGTCCTCAGCAGCCTCAAGGATGGCGTCCACCTGGTCCTCCGTCAGGCGGGCCCCGTGGAGGAAGCTCCCCTTCCTGGGGTCCTCGGTGAGGATGGACTCCTTTATCGGGTAGGGCCTCCCGTACCTGTGGAGGGGCTTGAACGTGAGGGCGCACCTCCAACTCTGTCCCCTGCAGTACTCCTCCTCCTCTGGGGTCATCTCCCAGAGCAGCTCCACCTTTTCTACTACCCCGTAGCCTATGAAGGAGTCCCCCTCCTCCGCCTTCTTGGCGAGCAGTATCTTGGTCCCCCTCTTCCAGTTCCTCATGACGCCCGAGTAGTACTTCTGGAGGTCGTAGACCTGCCTAACCCATTCGTCGCTGCTGATGCGCAGGATGAACCCTGGGTTCTCTTCCATGGACCTCTCAATCAATATTATTTTTATTTTAATTTAAAACTATTTTGTTAGATCCGCCCGAAAATTCCATGTAGCTTGATGTATCGGCTTTTTATCGATCTTAGGATTCCTAAAATAGAGCGGCTTGGTAGGGAGTTCGGACAGTGGGGATAGATCCTCGCCTTCGATTCGTCTTTTACGCTATCCTTGCTGCCTGACCCAAGGGGGTTGCCCAAATGAACATTCTCAAGGATGGATGAGACGGGGATGATCCTCTCAGAGGTCGCCCTACTCGTTGGGTTCTTCCTCTCCTTCCTCATGTCGATAGCCCTGGGGGGAACGACGCGGCCTCCCCGACGGCCAACGTCGTGGGAGCCAGGGTATTGACCGTCAGGCAATCCATAATACTGTTCGCGGTGTTCGCCACGGTGGGGGCCCTCACCCAGGGGTTCATGAACATGAAGACCGTGGGCACGGGAATAGTACCATCCATAGACCTCCTGGGGGCCATGATCATAGTCCTCACCGCCTTCATATGGATAATGCTGTGCAACGGTTGGGGCCTGGAAATATCCGTCACCCACACGATCATAGGCAGCATCTTGGGATACGGTTTGGCGGCTTACGGCTCGGGGGGTATCAACTGGGACCTGATCTCGAAGGTGTTGATGAGCTGGGTGGCGTCCCCAGTTCTGGCTGCTCTCGTCTCCTTCTCGCTACACAGGCTCCTGACGGCCCTGACTATGAGGCACGAGTCTCTTGAGAATCAAATGGCTTCATTGCTGAAGGTATTCCTCTGCTACTCCGCCTACGCTTTCGGGGCCAACGACATAGCCAACGCCACGGGCGTCTACGTCACAGTCACCCAGATGGTCATAGGGTGCCCCCCAGAGGGGGAGGTCATGTTCATCCTATCCGTCTTCGGGAGCATAGGCGTGGTGGTAGGCGGCCTTTTGCTGGGACCAAGGGTCATAGAGACGGTCGCCTTCAAGATCATAAGGCTGAGCGTGGTCAGCGGCGCGGCCGCTGAGGTGACGAACGCCTTGGTCGTT
>CAYGAH010000261.1:0-2978 GCA_964347685.1 uncultured Candidatus Bathyarchaeia archaeon
TGGCTAGTGTAGACCCCACCGTGCTCAGCCGCCGCCTCGGCGCATGCGACCAGCTCATCCTTATCGGCGTAGTACCCCGGAGCGTAGTCCCTCCCGACGCTGAGGCCCCTGCTCCCCTCCCCCATCGCAAGGTGGACCTGCTCCACCATCGCCTCCACCTCATCCTTAGTTGCCTCCCTCCTGTAGTCCCGACCCATAACGAGGTACCTGATGTCTCCGTGGCCCACTATGGGGACGTAGTTGGGGCTGATTCCCCTCTCCTCTACCCTCTTCATGAACTCCCCTAGGGTGTGCCAGTCTATCTCCCATCCGTACACCTCCCCGTGGACCTCGTTCACCCTCTCCCTCGGCTGGAGCCTCTCCGGGTAGTACATGTCAGGCGCTATCCTCCAGTATACGTCCCAGAGGAAGTAGGCCTGGTCCACGTACTCACCGTATGGGCCGGGGCTAGTACCGCAGTGGCCCCCAACGAAGGTTGTAATCCCCTGGCGGAGGAACCCCTCGGCCCCGGGGTAGTAGAGGATGCTCAGGTCCCCGTGGTTGTGTACGTCTATGAAGCCCGGGGTGACCGCGAGGCCCCCCGCGTCTATAACGGCCTCGGCGTCCCCCCTCAGGTCCCCCTCGACCCTTCCGACGGCGGCGATGCGTCCCCCTTCAACGGCTATGGCCCCCCTGAATGGAGGGGCGCCCGTCCCGTCTACCACCTGGGCGTTCTTTATCAGGATGTCAAAATCGGGCATTGCCATCGGTTCTTAATGGGCGTACTGAGGCTTAATGTCTTCCGAACCCCAGGTACTGGTCAGACGGTGAGGAGCTTGACATACTCGTTCTTCTCCCCCCTCTGTAGGTCCCTGGTGAGCCCCCTCACCCTCTCAGCCTCCCCGTCCAGGATGAAGACCTCCAGGCACTTCCCGTCCCTTATCCTGTTGTGGAGCTGGGTGTGGATGACGTCCACGTACATGTGCTTGACGTCGTTTATCATGTTCTCGGCGGCGTGGTCGTGGATCACCAGGAGGACCCCCCTAACCTCACCCCTCAGCCTCTCCTTCTCCCTGGAGTCCGTGACGAGCATCCTTATCCCCGCCCTTATAGCCTCTGAGCGCCCCGAGTAGCCCATCTCCCCCTGGATCCTGTCAAGCTCCTCGAGGAGCCTCTCGTTCATGGAAATGCTCACGACGGGCATACAGACTACCTTAATAACAAATAGACTCCACACAGGGTTAAATTATTAACCTTTTGTCATAGGTTTATTAACCCCTCCTCCAGACTGATCTGGGGAAGCCGGGTAGAAGGCTATGAACAGGAGGCAGGCCATTTTCCTGTCCGCGGTCGCCTTCGCCGCCCTGCTCACCATCACTGGGGGGCTCGCAGGGGCCCCCGGGGGCGGAGGCGGGGAGGGGAAGGTGATCGTGGTGGCGACGTTCTATCCCCTAGCATACATGGCGGAGGGGATAGGAGGGGAGAGGGTGGCCGTGGAGACCCTCATACCCCACAACACAGAGGTCCACTCGTGGCAGCCCTCCATATCAAAGATAGCGGCGGCCCAGGATGCAGAGGTCATCCTTTACAACGGTGCAGGCCTCGACCGGTGGATGGAGGAGGACATTCTCCCCACCCTGAGCCTGGAGGGGAAGCAGGTGGTGGACACGACCCAGGGCCTGGAACTCATAGAGGCGGGCGGTGGGGAGCAGGACCAGGGGCCATACGACCCCCACACCTGGATAAGCCCACACATGGCCCTGGGGCAGGCCCAGAAAATATACGAGGCCCTCTTGGAGGCTGACAAGGAAGGAGAGGGCTACTACAGGGAGAGGTGGGATGCTCTAAGGGGCAGGCTGGAGGGGCTGGACACCGCCTACAAGGAGGGGCTGGGCGAGGGAGGGACCATATTCGTCTCCCACGCGGCATACGGATACCTCGCCCAGAGGTACGGATTCAAACAGGTAGGGGTGATAGGGATATCCGCGGACGAGCAGCCCGGCACATCAACGGTCTCAAGGATAGTGAACGAGATGGAGGAGCAGGGCTCACACGTGATATACCTGGACCCAGTCTACAGCGAGGAGTACGCCCAGACCCTCAGGGAAGAGCTCGAGAGGAGGAGTGGGCGGAGGGTCGATGTCCTAGAGCTCTACCTCATGCTGGGGCCCACCGACGGCCTGGACTACCTGGCCCAGATGGAGGAGAACCTCAAGAACCTCAAGCTGGGGCTGAGCGAGGATGGATGAGAAGGGAAGCGGGGAGCCCGTCATAGAGGTCGAGGGGCTGACCGTTAGGAGGGGCGGGGCAGAGGTCATAAGGGGCGCAACTTTCACGGTCGAGAGGGGGGACTACATAGGGATAGTCGGCCCCAACGGGGGAGGGAAGACGACCCTCATAAAGGCCGTCCTCGGAATCATCCCAAGGGCCGGGGGAACCATCCGCCTCTTCGGGGAGGACCTCGACTCCTTCTCCGACTGGGGGAGGGTCGCCTACGTCGCCCAGGATTCCATAAACTTCGACGAGGAGTTCCCCCTCAGCGTCAGGGAGCTGGTGGGTCTGGGGAGGATAAACAAGGGAAACCTGGGAAGGAGGCTGAGCGGGGGAGACTGGGAGAGGGTTGAAGACGCCCTAGGCTTCATGGACCTAAAGGAAATCTCAGACAGGAGGATAGGCCACCTCTCAGGAGGCCAGAAGCAGAGGGTCTTCGTGGCCAAGGCCATGGTGAGGAACCCAGACATACTTATCCTCGACGAGCCCGTGACCGGGATAGACGCAGAGACGTCAGAGAGGTTCTACATGAAGCTTAGCGACCTCAACCTCTCGAGGGGGACCACCATACTCAACGTCAGCCACGACCTAACCTCAGTCTTCTGCCGCATGTCCAAGGTGCTGGCCGTGAACAGGGAGGTCCACGCAGCAGAGATAACCCCTGAGATGGACCCAAACGTGGTCCTCAGGGACGCCTACGGGGAGCACTTCCACTTCGTATTCAGCGA
>CAYGAH010000262.1:0-17281 GCA_964347685.1 uncultured Candidatus Bathyarchaeia archaeon
AAGACCTGGAGGGAGATACCCATCCCCGCCGAGGTGACCCACATGGTCCTCCACTACCTCTGGCCCGAGGAGACCTTCATGAGGGAACTCCCCAGGTACCCTCCGCCCCACTTCTTCGAGCCGGAATGACCGTCCCTATTTTTCTTTACATATGAAGGTCGGAGGGCCCTCATTTCAGTTAGGTTTTATTGACCCCAAGTTTCAACTGAGGTTGGAGGTGTAAGTTTGGTTTCTGCCGACGAGTTGGTGAGTTTCATGACGAGGCAGGTGGAGGTCGAGGACGAGATAGTTTCCTCCCTCAACAGGTCACTTGAGGGGATCAGGAACCAGGCGGTCAGGAGCGCCCTTAAGGGGATCTCCCTAAACTCGGTGAAGCACGCGGACATGTACCGCTCAGCGATAACCCTCCTGACCCACAGAACGCCCGCCCTAGATGAGGAGCAGCTCGACATGCAGACGGACCTCGTCAAGAGGCACATAGAGATGGAGGAGCTGCTCATAGAGAGGCTCAGGAAGATGCTTCCGAAGGTGGAGAACGAGAAGGTTTCCCTCCTCCTGAAGGCGATAATGGCGGACGAGAGGAGGCACCACGAGCTCCTCAAGAGGGTTCTCAGGGTCCTCGTTCGGGGGGAGACGATAACCGAGGACGACTGGTGGGACCTCGTATGGAGGGACGTGGAGGAGCTCTATCTCTGACAGGTCAAAGCGGAGGAGCCCTTACCTGCTGACCTTCCTCTCCCACTCATCCCTCTGGTCCGGGTGCTCCTCGAAGAACCTGTCGATGATCCCGTCCGTAGTGCCTTGAGCCCTAGTCAGGGCCTCACGCATGTCGATGGTCGTGAGCTCCCCATCCTTCTTGAGGAACCGCCCGTCGCAGACAACGTTATCTATGTCTCCGGGTGTGGCGTATAGGAATACGCTCGTGATGGGGTCCCTCGTGGGTGTCAGGTAGGGGTTCACCATGTCGAAGGTGATCAAGTCCGCCTTCTTCCCGGGCTCTATCCTCCCCACCTCCCCTCCGACGCCCAGCGCCTCGGCACCCCTCCTCGTCGCCAGCTCCAGGAGCTCGTAGAAGGTGGGCCTAGATGTACTGCGGCTGCCCGCGAGCATCCCCTCCCAGCCCACCACAAGGCCTGCCCTGTCGAGGGCTCCAGCCCTCTGCTCCCTGACGAGGTCGTTCATGTTGTGGAAGTAGTCGTCTGTGCCCAGGCCCAAGGGGATCCCCCTGTCCATCCAGTGGAGCAGTGGGTTCTCTACGGCGCGGCAGTGGAGGACGGCCATCCCCGTCTTCTCTATAAGCTTCATGTCTTTGGGGGTCGCGTAGGTGAGGTGGGCTCCCGAGAGCCTCTCGTCCATCACCCCAAGGTCGTGGAGGAGCCGGGGGGGCGTCTTCCCGTATAGCCTCGTCACCTGCCTGTACTCCCTCATGCTCTGGCTGAGGTGGGTCGTCATCCTAAGCCCATGCTCGTCTGCGAACTCCTTGCACTCCAGGTAGACATCGGGCTCCGCCATGTCGGGGGCCTTGGGGCACATGGCTACGGTGATCCTCCCCTCCGCCCTCCCATGCCAGTCGTGGTAGAGGTCCATGGCCCTCCTCACGGCGGCTTCCCTCTTCTCTGGGAGGTACTCGTAGACCCCGTGTTTCAGCTTCTCCAGATCGACGTGCTCTATGTCCCCGGCCAGGATGCACCTGTTCCCCGCCTCTGCCACTGCCCTGGCGTAGCCGTCGGGGTATGTGTATATGACCGTGCTCGTGGTGCAGCCGCCGTAGATGAACTCGGCGCAAGAGGCCAATCCCAGGGTCTCCATCTGCTCGGGGCTGCGGTAGCCCTCCAGGGGGAGGTTGGTCTCGAAGAAGTCCCCCATGAGCTCGTATACGCCCCTGAAGTACTGCTGGAGGTGGGCGTGGGCGTTTACGAAGCCGGGCATCACAACCTTGTGCCCCGCCTCGATGACGTACTCGGGGCTCCTAGGAGTCTCCACATCCTTGCCGACCTCAACGATGCGGTCGTCCTCGATGTAGACGCTGCCCCTAGGGTAGACCCTCCTATCTCCGTCCATCGTGGCTATGTAGCCGCCCCTGATCAGGATGCTGGTCACCCCTCTCAAAACCCTCCAAATCGTCGGAAATACATACACCCTCTTGGACATTAGAATCTATGGACCGGGAAGCTGCCAGAGTCAACCTCTTCTGGAGAGCAACTCACAGACCCTACACGTGTCCCCTGTCGTTGGCTCCCCACAGAGCCTGCAGGTGCCCCTGACCTCAGCTTTACCTAGGCTCGGGATCAGCTTTAGGGCGGTCCTGTAGACGATGAACTTGGTTCCGGGGCGCTTCACCTCCATCCTGTTGAGGAACCTCCTGATGTCTGACCTCATGGCCTCCTCCGCGTATGGGCAGGGGGCGCTCTGGAACCTTATGCCAGTCAGGTAGGCGTACATGGCGGACTCCCTCTCGGGCACCTCGCAGAAGGGCTTCACGCGGCGCACAAACCCCTCAAGCTCAGATCCCCCTGGGTGCATAGCCGATAGCCTGTTCAGGTCCCCCCGGGTGAGGTTGAGGAGGGCGGACTGGGCCATGTCGTCCAGGTTGTGGGCCGTCGCCAGCCTGTCAGCGCCCACCTGCCTCGCTGCCTCGTTCAGGGCCCTCCTCCTCAGCACTCCGCAGTAGCTGCAGGGGGTCAACTCCCCTGGATTGAGGGCGATCTCGTCCATGGTCACCCCGAAGAGCTCCCTGAATCCTAGGACGTGGTGCTCCACCCCCAACTCCCCGCAGTAGCCCTTCGCCAGCCTGAGGGCCTCGTCCCTGTAGCCCTCGACCCCCTCGTCTATGGAGACGGCGACCAGCTCAGAGTTGGGGTGCCCCTCCTCTATCTCTGAGAGGATGTGGAGAAGGCTGAGGCTGTCCTTCCCCCCGCTGACTCCGACGGCTATCCTGCTGTCGTGCCTGAGCATGTCGAATCGGCCTATGGTCTTCTGCACCCTCCCCCTCATGGACTCGACGAAGCAGCCCCCGCAGAGGCGCTCTCCTGAGTAGGGGCGGTGGTAGACGGAGGGCTCTGAGTGGCACTTGGTGCAGAGGGGCGCCTTCAATCCGGCTCAGGAAGTTCTACCCCGGGCGGCGTATAAAGGATGAGCCTCAGCCCCCGTGGGTGACTGAGAGGAGGACCAGCTCGTCCCCCTCCCTCAGGGGCGTCTCTAGGCTCTGGAGGTTCCCTATCTCCACGCCGTTGAGGAGGATGAGGGCGTTGGGCAGGGGGCTCCCCAGCACTGAATCGATGAGCACCTTCTTCAGGCCCGGGCTCTCCTCCAAGAGGAGCCGGATCACATGGTCCACATCGGAGCCCTCGTTGACGTTCAGAGATTTCTCGCCCACGCCGGAAGCGTCCCTCAGTGTGCCCAGCATCCTCACCCCTATACGCATGGGTCTGACTCAGCCTAGCAACCTATAAATCTGAGGCTCCCCCGGGTGTAGTCTGATATGGAAGTCGGGGTAAAGTACTACGCCATGCTCAGGGACGCGACTGGGAGGAAGACGGAGGAGGTTGAGCTGCCCGAGGGCTCCAAGGTCTCCGACCTGCTGAAAAGGCTCACCGACCTCTACGGGGACGCCTTCCGCCGCCACATATACGATGGAGAGGGCCGGCTCAAGCTATTCCTCTCGTACATGCTCAACGGTGTAAACATCCACAGCCTCCGGGGCTTCGATACGGAGCTCAAGGACGGGGATGTCCTCTCGATGCTCCCGCCGGTAGGCGGTGGCTGAAACCCCCCCACTCCTCTTAGATTTTGAACTCTTCTGCACGGGGTAAAACTTTTCAGCCAAGGGTCCAACAGACCTGCAACATGTACAAGGTTGTTTTCGAGGTCGTCGAGGTGAACGAGCCCAGGAGCCTGGACGGGGAGCCCACCCACGTCTCGGGGCCGTGCAAGGTCTACAGGGTGGGGGACAGAATCACCGTCACTGGAAACTCGGGCCGCCTCGTCCTCGAGGAAACCGACGGCGTGTGCCTGGCGGCCCTGAGCGCGATACTCCCCCTCACCTCGGCCATGTGCAGGGAGGTCACGGAGCCCTGGGACTACATGGACAGGATAAAGTACTACAGCTGCCCCGACTCTGAGCGCCCTGTCGTCTTCAGGGTGAAGAGAGTCCCCGTGGGGCAGGGCGAGGTCTCCATAAGGAAGCCCGATTAGACCCACAAGGGGCTGGGTAGCATCTTTAATTATTTTCGGGTACAATCGCACAGGATCGATTTGAGGCTGCTCCGATGGTCGTGTTCGATCCATTTCAGGGGTGAGTCGTAGGGATGGAGAGGGCCGCCGGCGACTCTGAGAGGTTCGCCCTAATAGCCCTACTCATTTTCTTTGCCGATAGGATCGTATCTTCCCTGATATTCGTCTTCGACGACCGCGTAGCCCTCCTCCAGAGGTTGCCCGTGATACCCCTGACCGGGGTGATCTTCAGCTGGGCACTACCCGTCCTGATCGTTCATACGGTGGAGGAGAGGGGTCTGGGTTCCCTGGGTCTTGCCGTGGGGAGGGAGAAGCACGGCGCCTACGCCATCTACGCCTTCGTGGGGCTGGTGCTCCCCGCCTTCCTCGTGAAAGTTGACGCAAGCCTGATCTCCGAGTTCATTGATCAGATCGTCTACATCGGCCTCGCCGAGGAGGTCTTCTTCAGGGGATACCTGATGAGGAGGCTCTGCGACTGGCTCGGGGAGAGGGGGGGCCTCCTCCTCAGCGCTGCCGTATTCGGTTCCTCCCATATAGTCTCTCGGGTGAGCCAGCACGGGTTCGACTACCTCCTCGGAGACGCGATGACAGGGGCTCAGACATTCCTAGGCGGGCTGCTCCTGGGTTACATCTATTTGAGGGCGGGGGACATAGTGCCCGGCTCGATATTCCACGTCTCAACGAACGCCTACATAGGTAGGCTGGTAGAGGCGTTTACCGGGTGAACCCTCCGCTGATGCCTAGCAATTCCTGAGGGGTGACATGACACCTCCGGCCTTCCTCTTGGTCAGGGGGACCATGCCGTCACATTCCTTTAATCGAACTTCACCCTCAGAGATGAACTGGCCCTCGGTCAGGTGATGTTTCCAAGGACGAAGCGGTTGACCCTTTCCAAATCCATATTATGCCATATTGATGGGGACTTGAAGACTTAAAACCAAGGGCTCCCCCTATAGGAGGGAGCTTGGAAATGAGCGGCAGCGGCATGTGGGCTGAGAAGTACAGGCCCCAGACCCTCGACGAAATGGTGGACCAGAGGGAGATAGTGGAGAGCTCGAAGAACTTCGTCAAGGAGAGGAACCTCCCCCACCTCCTCTTCGTCGGCCCCGCGGGGGTGGGAAAGACGACGAGCATCCTAGCTCTCTCCAGGGACCTGTACGGCTCTGGGTACCAGAGCTACATAATGGAGCTGAACGCCAGCGACGAACGAGGCATCAACGTCATAAGGGAGAAGGTGAAGTTCTTCGCCCGCACCGCAGCCATCGCGAGCGATGTCCCCTTCAAGATCCTCATCATGGACGAGGCGGACAGCCTCACCAGCGCAGCCCAGCACGCCCTCCGCCGCACCATGGAGATGTACACCCGAACATGCCGCTTCTGCCTCATAGGCAACTACTCTGAGAACATAATAGACCCCATCCAGAGCCGCTGCAGCATCTTCAGGTTCAGCCCCCTCCCAGAGAATGACGTGAAGGACTGGCTCAGGACCATCGCCCACAAGGAGGGGGTCAACCTGATAGAGGAGGGCCTGGACGCCATATACGAGGCCTCGGGCGGCGACATGAGGAAGGCAATAAACCTCCTCCAGGCGGCAGCAGCCGTCCAGGGGGGAGAGGTGGACGACGTAGCCATATACGGCGTCCTGGGCAAGGTGAGCCCCACCCTGGTAAGGGAAATGATCGACCTGGGGCTGAGGGGCGAGTTCCTAGAGGCTAGGGAGGTACTGAGGGAGCTCCTCATAGACGAGGGCTTGGCAGCGGAGGACATCCTGAGGATGGTCTACTCGGAGCTCATGAGGATGAACCTCCCCGAGAGGTGGAAGGTGAGGCTCAGCGACGCGGTGGGGGAGGTGGACTACAGGCTAACACAGGGCTCCCGCCCAGAGATCCAGCTCAGCACCCTACTGGCAAAGCTCGCCCTCGCCGGGGAAGAGATGGGCAGATGAACGAGGAGAGCCAGCCCTGGGCCGTCAGGTTCAGGCCCAGACGCATCAGCGAGATAACGGGAAACAGGAGGGCCGTCAACGAGTTCCTCGGGTGGCTGAGGTCCTGGGAGAAGGGTGCGCCCAAGAAGCAAGCCGCCTTCCTCCACGGCCCCCCGGGCACCGGGAAGACCGCAGCAGTCCAGGCCGTGGCCGGGGAGCTGGGCTACGACCTCCTAGAGGTCAACGCCAGCGACTACAGGACCAAGAACAGGATGGAGGAGCTAATAGGGAGGGCGGCCCTCCAGACCGTCAACGTCTTCGGCCGCCGACGGATGATCCTCTTCGACGAGATGGAGGGAGTAAGCGGGAGGGAGGACAGGGGGGGCATCTCAGCCATAGCTGGCATCATCAAGGACACCAGGAGCCCCATAGTCCTCATAGCCACCACAGTCTCCGAGGGGATGGAGGACAAGTTCAGGCCCCTCATGAATCTATCCACCTTCATAGAGTTCAAGCCCGTCCCCTTCTCCGAGGTCCTGGGGAAGCTTGAGGAGATCGCCTCAGAGGTCGGCGTCAGGGTCGAAGAGGAGGTGCTAGAGACCATAGCAGGGAGAGCCGAGGGGGACCTTAGGTCCGCCATAAACGACCTAGAGTCCGTGGCCCGGGGGAAGGAGAGGGTCACGATCCAGGACATCGGTTGGCTGGGGGAGAGGGACCGCCAGGAGTACACCCCCAACCTCCTCATGAACATGTTCTCGGCCAGGACCCTGATGGACGCCCGCAAGGCCATAAGCCAGGCCTACATAAACTACGACGACCTATTCGACTGGATATACGAGAACACACCCCTCGTCCTAGACGACCCCCGGGACCTATACGAGGGGCTGGAGTCCCTCTCCAAGGCCGACACGCACCAGAACAGGGCTAAGAGCAGCCAGCAATACAGGCTGCTCAAGTACATGTTCAACGACATGACGGGGGGAGTCGCCCTAGCCCGCGGCCGATCCAAGGGGACGGGCCTGATAAGGCAGGTAGGGTCCGCCATTGCATCCCTAGGGTTCCCGCCCAGCGCCTTCACGACGATAGAGGGGCCGCAAGGCTTCACAGTAAAGCCCAACAAGTGGCTCGGGAAGGAGAGGTGGAGGGAGGTGAACTCTGCCTTCAGGGCCATGGGGGGCAGCTGGGCATACGACGAGAACGTCTGGAAGTTCCCCTACTTCAGGGCCCCCCAGCTCAAGTGGAGGTACATAAGGACGTACCACAGCAGGAGGAGGATGCAGGGAATTGCGGAGAGGGTCGCAGAGAGGTGCCACATCTCCACCGGGGAGGCTGTCTCCGAGGTCATGCCCCTCATGCAGGTCATCATGAAGGCAGACGAGGGGATGGCTGAGGAGATATCGGGCTGGCTGGGGCTCGAAGAAAAGGAAGTGGAGTGGCTTAGGGGCTGAGCTACTCGGCCTCCTTCACCCTGAGGCTGTAGACCAGGCTCTCGTACTCCGACCTTATCGCGTCGAGTTGCCCCTCGATTCGGGCCGTGAGCTCCGCTACGTCGGCGTATGTTGCCTGGGTCGCCTTTATCAGGTCCTTGAGCCTCTCCACCTTCTCCCATGTCTCCGGGGGCACCTCAAGGACCTGGGTCCCTCTGGTCTCGAAGATGGCGCTTATCACGGGGGAGGGGTTAGCCCTCACCTCCTTGCATAGGGAGAGGAAGTCGGACATCTCAACCAGGGCCTGCCTCAGCTCCTCGACGGCCCTCCTGCTGCTGGCCTCCGGGTCCAGCGACTGGTCGCCGAGGGTCTCCCTGAAGACCCTGAGCCTCTCATTTATCTGTTGGACCTCCCTCCTTATGGTGGGCACCTTCTCGGGCTTCATTATGGATAGGTACTCGTTGAGCTCCACCATGAGGTCGCCCATCATGCTCACCCTGTCCCCGGCTCGCTCCCATATCTTCCTCGGGGGGAGCCTCTCCACGACCGTCCCCGTGGTGATGTCTATGGCGACCTCCCTAACGATCGCCTCTAGCTCGTTCATCCTGTCGCTGAAACGATCGAGCATTTCTTCTCCCCGAACATACCAGATGGCTGCTCTGGTTTATAGAACCTTCGCGTTCGGTAGCTTCAAAGGAATCGTGAAGGTATCCGTCTAATCGAATCGTGATCCAAAGCAAAACAAATAACAGACCCGCCAACCTAAGTCAGGAGCGTCTTTGACGAAGCCAAGCTCACTTCCAAGGGTGAGGCTGAAGAGCCTCCCGACGCCCCTGCAGGAGCTTCACAACCCGACGAAGCTCCTCAAGGGGCCGAGGGTACGGGTGAAGAGGGACGAACTCACAGGCCTCACCTTCAGGGGAGAAAGACCAGGAAATTAGAGTGCCTGATAGATGACGCCCATCAGGTGAGCGAGCATTGTCTCCTCGCTTTTAAGCACCTCCCATCCTGACAACCCTTTTCTTCTACACCACCTAGAGGCATGATGATGGCGTCTGCTGAATCCGACGCACATGCGTTCGACATCGCCATGGAAGCCCTGAGAGGCTTGGAGCTGGAGCCCAGGCCTGTCCCCCATGGAAGGATCGACGAGCTAAGGGGAGGCCTCGCCTGCTTCGACCTCAAGAGGGGGGAGGGGGTGGACGCGGCAGTCCTCCTCGCCAGGAAGTTTCAGGGCCTCTTCGCGGGCGAATCGAGAGCCCTCTACAGGCTCGACTACGCCGTGAGGGGGACCGTAAGGGGCGTCCTTCAGGGGAGGATCATTTCCAGGTTGGTGCATGAGACGAGGGGGCTGCTCAGGAGGAGGCTTGAGGGGCTGAGGTGGGAGGTCCCCCCCGAGGAGGCGAGGGAAGCCCAGGGTTACATCCACGTAGTGTACGACGGCCTCCCTCCGGGACCCGGGGAGGTCTGGGATGGGGGCCCCCATCAGAGGCTCACCGAGGCCCTGAACGGGGACGCCGACCTGATGGGTCTCCTCACGGCATTTGGAGGAGGTGAGAAGCCCCTTAACCTTTCCCTGGCGAGCGATAGGTGGGGGCAGTCCATGAGGATATGCGGGAGCCTTTGGGTTAAGACGGATGAACTGAACAAGACCTACGCAAGCCCCGAATACCTCGGCATCGTCAACAAGATAGCCGGTCACGTGAAGGAGGTTAGGAGGACCCTGGGGGGTCTGACCTTCTGAGGAGCCCCCTGCTGCCCCTCCAAAGACCGTCGAAGGCTTTTTTTCCATCCCCGACTAAAGACTATTCGACGTGTCCATCCGCAGGCTCGTTTTCCCATTCTCGGCCATCGTGGGCCAGCAGGAGCTCAAGCTAGCCCTCCTCCTTAACGCCGTCAACCCCATGATCGGGGGGCTGCTCATCAGGGGGCAGAAGGGGACGGGGAAGAGCAGCTCAGTGAGGGCCGTGGCCGACATCCTCCCCCACGTCGAGGCGGTGAGGGGCTGCCCCTTCAACTGCAGCCCCACAGACCCCACCAACATGTGCCCCACATGCCTAGAGAAGTACAGGAACGGTGAGGCCCTGGAGGAAGAGGACAGGAGGATGAGGGTAGTCTCCCTCCCCATAGGCTCCACGGAGGACAGGGTCATAGGGAGCCTCGACATAGAGAAGGCAATCAGCCAGGGGATAAGGGCCCTCCAACCGGGCCTGCTGGCAGACGCGAACCAGAACATCCTCTACATAGACGAGGTGAACCTCCTCCCGGACCACATAACCGACAGCATCCTCGACGCGGCAGCGTCGGGCTGGAACACGGTGGAGCGCGAGGGGGTCTCCGTCTCCCACCCCTCGAGGTTCATCCTGGTGGGCACCATGAACCCCGAGGAGGGGGAGCTGAGGCCCCAGCTCGCTGACAGGTTCTCCCTCCACTTATCAGTCGAGGGAATCTACGACGAGGAGCAGAGGGTAGAGATCATCAGGAGGAACCTCGAGTTCGGGGAGGACCCGGTGGGCTTCTCCAAGCGGTGGGAGGATGATCAGGAGGGCCTGAGGAAGAGGGTCATCGCCGCGAGGGGGCTGTTGAAATATGTCGATGTGCCGGAGCCCGTGATGAGGGCGGTAGCCTCCGCTTGCATGAGGCTCCACGTGGACGGACACAGGCCAGACATAGCCACGATAAGGGCGGCGAAGTCCCTGGCGGCCCTTGATGGGAGGAAGGAGGTAAACGTGGAGGACGTAATGAGGGTCGCAGTCATGGCTGTGGGCTACAGGACCAGGGGATTCGGGTTCGAGGAGCCGGCCAAGCCTCAGGACATAAGGGAGGTCTTCGCCGCCTCCGTGGAGCTTGCCCAGGGCGCTGGGGCGAGAGTGTAGTCTAGGTATGGAGTCCTTGAAAGAGAGGGAGCTAGGTTCTAGGCCAGGGTACCCGTTCGCCGCAATAGTCGGCCAGGAGGCGGTGAAGACGGCCCTCATACTCAACGCGATAGACCCGGGCATAGGAGGCGTCCTCATCTCGGGCCCCAAAGGCTCGGGCAAGTCCCTCATAGTCAACTCCCTCTCCCAGATACTCCCAGAGATAGAGCAGGTCGCAGGATGCCCCTTCCACTGCAGCCCGAATGACCCCACCAACATGTGCCCCACATGCCTATCCAGGTTCGAGGCGGGGGAGGAGCTTCCCGTGGAGAGGGCGAGGATGAGGGTCGTACAGGTTCCCCTCAGCGTCACCGACGACATGCTCGTTGGGAGCATCGACATGGACAGGGTGGTCGAGGAGGGGGTGAGGTCCTTCCGCCCGGGGCTCCTCGCGGAGGCCAACCAGAACATCCTCTACATAGACGAGGTCAACCTGATGCCGGACCACATCACGGACAGCATCCTCGACGCCGCTGCATCCGGGTGGAACACGGTGGAGCGCGAGGGCGTCTCGGTCCAGCACCCTTCCCGTTTCATCCTGGTGGGCACAATGAACCCGGAGGAGGGGGAGCTGAGGCCCCAGATCCTAGACCGATTCGGGATATATGCCGAGACGGAGAACATGGAGGACCCTGGAATGAGGCACCTCATCCTAGAGAGGAACGAGGGGTTCATCGCAGACCCCTCGGCCTTCATCTCCAAGTACATGGGGGAGACCGAGGGATTCAGGTCGAGGATAGAGGCGGCCAGGACCATCCTGCGCGAGGTGGATGCGCCCCAGGAGGTCCTCTCCACGGTCGCCGACACCTGCTCCAGGCTAAGGGTGGACGGATTCCGCCCGGACATCGTCTCAGTGAGGGCTGCTAAGGCCCTGGCGGCTTTCCACGGTAGAAGGGCCGTCGCCTCCGAGGAAGTGTCCCTCTCCGTCCAGCTGGCACTCGGCCACAGGACGAGGCGCTCTGGTATGGACTCGCCCCCGTCCCATAGGGAGATCCGGAAGGCTCTGAGGAGGGCCAAGAGCAGGGCCCTCAGGCTCAGCTTCGGCTTAAAGATGCCCAAGGTCCGTGGAATAATCCAGCTCCCCAAGGAGTTATTCGACAGGCTTATGAGGAGCGCCTTTAGGAGCACGTTCCTCGGCCTGGTGATGTTCGGCGTCCTCGTCCTGACCGTCACCTACACCCTCGAGACGCTCAGGAGCGCGCTGAGCCCAAGACCCCCCAACGCCCTGACCCTCCTCCTCGAGGCCGCTGGGGGAGGCCTCCTCTACGTGCTCATAAACAGGCTGATGCCGAGGAAGAGGAGGGGGGAGGTGGCCGTGGGCCTCATCGACATGGACAAGATGAACATAGAGGCCGAGGGTAGGCTGTCCAACCCAGACACTCCCATGGGTGAGAGGATGGGGGGATTCGCCCCCGCCAAGGTCAGGTACGGGAAAGGGGACGATGGGGCCCCAGAATACGGCTCCAAGATCCTCAGGTACCTGGAGGGCTTCCAGAGGAGGCCTAAGGCTGAAGGACTCAGGAGGCTGGCGAGGCCGATCAGGGGGGGAGGTTACGGGGGAGGGAGGAGGACCAAGTCCACCTCCTCGTCGAGGGGGAGGTACGCCTGGTACCAGGTGCCCAAGGGAAGGCCCAGGGACGTGGCGCTCGTCCCCACCCTCAGGGCGGCCGCCCTCAACCAGTCCGGGAGGGTGGGTAGGGGGCCTAGGGTGGTCATAAGGCCCGAGGACGTAAGGGAGAAGGTGAGGGAGTACAGGGCCCCATTCTCCATAGTCCTCCTCGTGGACATGAGCCTCTCCATGACGGAGTCGGTGGAGAACGTCGTCCAGACCATCTACGACCTGCACAGGGACGTCTACAGGCGGAGGGACAGGGTGGGCCTCATAGTCTTCAAGGGGTCTAAGGCCTACACCCTACAGCACCCCACAAAGAACCTGGACCTGGTCGTCGACAAGCTTAGGAAGGCTGGAGCTAGCGACTACACCCCCCTGGCAGCAGGCCTCCTCCAGGCCTGGAAGGCCCTGAAGCAGGAGAAGCTGAGGAACAGGGACGCAGTCCCCCACCTAGTCGTCGTCTCCGACGGGATAGTCAACGTCCCCCTGGACGAGCCCCGCTCCCCTCTCACGAGGAGGAGGTACACGAGCGAGGCCCAGGCCGACTCCCTCGACGTGGCCCGGCTGATATCCAAGGAGGGGTACAGGGTCCAGGTGGTGAACACGAACCACCTAGCATCGGAGGCTGAGGCCCCCCAAGTCGTGGAGGAGGGGATGAGGATCAAGCTCACCCCTACCCAGTTCCTCATGGAGCTCGCCCGCCTCTCGGGGGGTAAGTACGTCGGGCTGAGCCTGAAGAAACCGGTGTTATAGGAGGCGCTTCAAGACACCGAGTAGAAGCATTTCGCGATCGTGACCCTCATTGAAGACAGCCTTCTCGTGCCTCCGAGCAGGCTCCATTAAATGGATGAACGTTTGAGCCGTCGATGGGGATCATACGATCTCTACGTCGATGAAGCCCCCGATACTGAATCCTATTCCTCCGATATCGACAGACACGTGGGTTGTGCCCTAGGAGGTAGACTAGGAACAGAGTCCTACTACCATAATCGGTCCCCATCCCCATTCCCTATCTTCACGGTGGTCGATTTAATACTACGTTTTAGAACGCAGCCTCAAAGACAAAATACAATGATGGGAGCGTCTTCTCTCCCTCCGTTTTCTAGAAGACCATTCTTAGAAGGTTAGGTTCCCTTGTACGATTGCTTATTTGTCGATAGTGCTTTATCGGGTTCTGACAATGGTTTGGGTGTGAGTTTATTGCCCAAGCTTAGGATCAGCTGGAAAGAGTACAGGGACAGGATAGAGAGGGTCAGGGGGGTCATGACCGAGAAGGACCTGGACGCCTTCCTTGTCACCAACGGGGTGAACATATTCTACCTCAGCCACTTCTACCACATGGTGACCGAGCGCCCCGCGGCCCTCTTGGTGCTCCCAGAGGGGGACCCAGTCTTCATGGGGCCCCTCCTAGAGGCGGACCACCTCCGCCACCAGACCCCCATCGTGGGGGATGTCCACACCTACCTAGACTACCCAGGGGAGAGGCACCCAATAGACCTCTTCGCCGATTGGCTCACCGGCATGGGCCTGGGAAAGGCGAGGATCGGCGCGGACAACCCCGCCGGGGCTGCAGGGACCTACGGCTACACTGGGCCACATCTCAACGAGAGGATGCCCGAAGCTGAGTTCGTGAAGGTGGGGGAGGTCGTCTGGGAGATGCGCTTAATAAAGTCCGAGGAGGAGCTGGGGCTCATAAGGGAGAGCGCCAAGTGGGGGAACCTAGCCCACCGGCTCCTCCAGGAGTACACGGCCCCGGGCCTCTGGGACGTGGAGGTCTCCCTCGCCGCGAGCCTTGACGCATCATCCGCCATGAAGAAGGCCCTGGGCCCCGAGTACGAGACCATCAGGGGAGGGAGGGCCCCAGCCTCTGCGGGGTTCCGCGGCCAGGTCGGCTGGAAGTCTGCGATGCCCCACAGCATAGGGATAGGCAGGGTTATCGAGGATGGGGACGTCCTAGTCACTGGAGCGGGAGCCGACATAGGAGGGTACCACAGCGAGCTGGAGAGGACCATGATAGTCGGGGAGCCCACCCAGAAGCAGGAGAAATACTTCGACATCATGCTGAGGGCGCAGGAGGCAGCGATAGATTCCCTGAGACCAGGAGTAAGGTGCAGCGAGGTGGACAGGGCAGCAACAAAGGTCCTCCTGGACGCAGGGTTGATGGGCCTCATCCGCCACCACACTGGCCACGGAATAGGGCTCCAGGGCCACGAGCCCCCGTGGCTGGACGTAGGCAACGAAGCTGAGCTGAGGCCTGGGATGGTGGTGAGCATAGAGCCAGGGATCTACGAGCTGGGCTACGCGGGTTTCCGCCACAGTGACACCGCCGTCATCACGGAGGAGGGAGCGGAGCTGGTCACCTACTACCCCAGGGACCTGGAATCCCTCACCATCCTATAATTTTTCGAGATTCTACCATGGCGGTGTCCCATTTCCGGACGGGCAAGGCTCTAGGGAATCGACCCAGTTGGTAACTGCAGCGCCCTCGGACGGGGCTTCATATTAAAGGTCGGTGTAGTTAAAGGTGTTCCTTCAGCCAGCCAAGCACTGCGTCGAAGAGCGGATACCTGTGCTCCGAGAACCCGTGGTCCGCGCCCTCTATCACCACCCACCTCTTGGGCTCGTTGGCGGCCTCGTAGAGGGCCCTGCAGGCCTCTGGGGGCGTAACCTCGTCGTCTGAGCCCACAACCACCATCACTGGCGCCTTCACCTCCCTTACGACATCAACGGGGTTCTGCTCCTCCATCACCCTCTTCAGGTCGGCCCTGAGCTGCATAGCCTCCAGCCCCCTAAGCTTCCCCTCCGCCATCTTCATGAAGACAGGCACAACAGTCTCAAGCCTCTCGTCTGCGGCTAGGAGGCTCAGGTCTGATGCTGGGGCTATGAGCACCCCAGCCTTCAGCGTCGGGTCCAGGCTCATCCTCCTTGTGAGTGGCACGGCGCCCATGGAGTGGGAGACTAGCCCGACCCTTTCAGGGTCCACGTAGGGCAGGGAGCGGAGGTATGAGGCCGCGTCCCTGGTCGAGGGCTCCAGGTTCATGAGCCTGTAGGTCCCTCCGCTCCCCCAGGCACCTCGGTAGTAGAATACGAGGACGGCGATCCCTTCGAGGGCGAGTTCCTCCGCCAGGTCCATGTTCTTTGTGTCACCTGGATAGCCGTGGCAGATGGCGACGGCGGGGAGCTTCCCCTGATCGTTGGGCCTGTATATCCTGCCGATGAGCTCGTGCCCTTCGCTCTTGAAGGAGACGTTTCCTACGATTATGCTCATGGCGAGCCTCTTTCAATATGTACCTTCTGGCTAAAAACATAGTATTCCATCCCGATCAATGTGCGATCCCTTAATTATTCAAACGGAGATAAATCCGTCCATACATCGGGGGATCCTTTTGCTCGTTGAAGGCATCGCTCTCGTGACCTCGTTCACCAACGCGGTCTCTGCGCTGTTCATCTCGAAAGGGATGAGGGGCTCTAACGCCCTCAGCGCGGCCCTCGTCAGCACGTCGGTTCAGGCGGGGATCCTCACCACCTTCCTCATCTTCCAGCTTCCGTCGCTGAACTGGGTGGCCGTGGCCCTCTTCGCCCTCAGCGGGGTGTTCGCCCTGGGCGTAGGCAGGCTCCTGTACTTCGTCGCCGTGGGGCGGATCGGGCTCGCGGTGAGCAGCGCCGTAATCGGGTGCAACCCCCTGATCTCAGCGCTCCTGGCCATCTTCCTCTTGGGGGAGAGGTTCATGTTCGAAGTTTTCGTGGGGGCTCTGCTCGTCGTGGTGGGCATATGCTTCCTCAGTGGAGTTACTAGGCAGACCACCGGTGGAGGGGCTCTGGTAGTTCCATTCCTATCGGCCTTCTCGTACAGCCTCGCCAACGTGATCCGGAAGGCCGCCCTCAACCTCCAACCCGACCCCACGCTCGGAGCCCAGATGGGCGCTATGGCAGGCTCGCTCTGCCTACTCGCCTACCTCCTAACAACGGGAAGGCTTGGAGAAGTCAGGGCTCACAGGAGGGGGATCGGCTACTACTCGGCCGCAGGCGCAACCCAGGCATTGGGATGGTTCGCGCTGATGGTGGCGATGGAGATGGGGACCGTAGCGGTGGTGACCACTATAGTCTTCTCCTATCCCCTCTTCAGCCTCCTGCTTAGCTGGGTGTTCCTGAGGGGGCAGGAGGATCTGAGCCTCAGGGTGATAGCCGGATGCGTCCTGATAGTGGCGGGCGTCGTCTCTGTGACCTTGTTTTGAATGACACCTCGTGAGGCGGCATATTCACCCACCTCTCCCCTAGAATCGTCACCTCAACCTATTTAACAGGTCCCGCCGAATCATCATCCAAGTTGCCGAAGCGCATAGCTAAGAGGTTCAAGCCCAAGAACCTCTGGGTTCAAGAGCTGGTCTCAAGCGACCCCAAGCTAGGGGTGGGCCTAGACTATACTAGGGACTACCTCCGCATGAGGGCTCCCTCTAGCAGCCTTTGCAGCGTATGTAAGGGTTCCAAGCTCCTCTGCGGGAAGACTAGGTGCCCCGTGGTCGCAAGGGTGAGCTCCCACCTCAAGATTTGGAGGAGCATAGACGGGCTCTCGGTGGACGGCTCCTCCCCGCCTAGCGTCTTCGTGGGCCACTTCGGCTACCCCTACGTCTTCGTAGGCCCCATGGCCCCCAACTACTACGGGGACACCTCCCTCCTGGACATGCCCGAGAGGTGGTTCGGCAGGAGCATCGATGAGATCATAGACTTCAGGAGCCAGCTCGTGAGGGGGATGCACCGGGTCCACGTGAGGAAGCCCGAGAGGGCGGGGCGCATCCTGGACCAGACGAAGGAGCTGGCCCTCGCGGAGCACTACGTGGAGACGGAGATGAAGCTGACGAAGCGCCCAAGCAAGAGGTTCACCGTCGACGGCGACGTCCAGCCCATAGGACCCACCGCCCCCGTGGAGAGGGTCGACATAGGCTACATCAGGTGGGAGCGCCACATGGAGGAGGCCCACTACGACACAGACCTCAAGGCTGCGGAGGCGACGAAGATCCTCTACGGGGAGGGGGTGCCCGTCTCCAGCATCCAGAGGGCCTTCAGCATGGGCAGCTTCGGCATAGAGAAGAACCGGAGGCTCGTGCCCACAAGGTGGAGCATAACGACCGTCGACGACATCGTCTCAAAGGACATGGCGAGGCGGGTGAGG
>CAYGAH010000263.1:0-4739 GCA_964347685.1 uncultured Candidatus Bathyarchaeia archaeon
TTCCCCTCGCTGAGCAGCCTCTTGGCAACTTCCCGTACCGAGTTCTCCGAGCCTACCATCGTTCAGCCTACCTTGACCAGTCTCTTAGCGGGTCCTAGGGCTTTCACCTTCTCGACGACGTCCCTGACCACCTTCGAGAACCTCTCACCCTCTGCGGCGGAGACCCATGAAAAGTTTACCCTTCCAGGTTCGACCCCCATGTACTCCAGCATATCCTTTAGGACCGCGAACCTCCTCCTTGCGACGAGGTTCCCGCTGATGTAGTGGCAGTCGCCCGGGTGGCATCCTGAGACGAGGACTCCGTCCCAACCCCGCTGCAGGCTCTTTATTATGAAGTAGGGGCTCACACGCGACGAGCAGGGGACGCGCATGACCCTTATGTTTGGGGGGTACTGGATCCTGCTGATTCCAGCCAGATCCGCACCGGCATAGCTACACCAGTTGCACAGGAAGGCGATTATTTTGGGCTCCCATCCCTCTGAGCCGATGTTCTTCGAAGGTTCAGAGCCCTCCTCAACGACACTCATTTCTTGCCCCTCCTTCCAGTTGATTTTTTCGATCTGCCCCTTACTCCCCTATAAGCTCGAGTATCACCGAGGCGTCTATCCTGTTGCCGTCGAATCCAAGATCTTCATAGTCTATGCCCAGAGCGAGTCCCAGCAGCTGGGGGTAGTGGACGATGGGAAAATCGGACGGCTCCTCCTGGACCAGCTGGCATCTCTCATATGTGATGTAGCAGAAGGAGCAGCATGTCACCATGATGTCCGCGTACTTCTTGGCGGTCTCCACCTTCTCTAGGCCTACGGCCCAAGTTACGTCCTCCCGGACGCCCATGATGGGGCCGGTGCAGCAATCAAGCTTCGTGGGATATTCGATGCTATCCGCGCCTGTGACGTTGACCAACTCGTCGAGGGTCGTCGGGACCTCGGGGTCGTCGAACGCCATGACGTCCGAGGGCTTCAGAATGTGGCACCCATAGTGGGTGCAGACCCTCAAACCCTTCAAAGGGCGCTCTATCATCTCGCCGATCTTCTCGAGGCCCACGTCCTCCTTGAGCATCTTGACGAAGTGCTTGACCTCGACGGTCCCCCTGAACTCCTTCCCCACCTCGGCCAGAACCCCATTGACCTCATCCCTAAGCCCGCGATCCTCCTTGAGTTCCTTGTTGGCCTTAGTCAGGACCTCCGTACATCCGTTGCAGATGGTGACTATGTCAAGCCCCATCTCCTCGGCTATACAGATGTTCCGAGCGGCCACCGCAAGGGCCGTGACGTGATCCAGGGTCTCCAGATAGGTAGTCCCGCAGCAGCTTGAACCCGGCATGTCCACGAGCTCCACGCCAACTCGTTCGGCGACCCTCCTTGTCGACATCTCATAGCCCCAGAGCCGGGCGAGGACGGTGCATCCTGCGAAGAAAGCGTATCTCATCTCATGCTTCCTCCCAGGAGCTTGAGGAACCCCGTCTTCTTCATTATCGCCTCAAGCTCCTCCGTGTCTGGCTCGGGCACGGGAGGAAGGCCCTCCTCCTCCCTCATCTCGTTCTGGAAGTCGTCGATCTCGTAGATGTAGCCCATCTCCGCGATGCTGTTCATCAGGGCCCTGTAAGTCGGATGGACGATGCCATCCTTTAAGGCCAGCTTCCTGAGGGCCGAGACTATCTCTGAGACCCTGACCTGCTCGGGGCAGCGCTCGTAGCAGGTGTAGCAGCCGGCGCAGAGCCACAAGGTGTCTCCCCCCAGCAGCCGATCCTTCTGGCCTAACGCTGCGAGCCTCGCGATCCTCCTGGGCCTGAACTCCTTGACCCTCATCGCAACAGGGCAGTCCGCGGTGCAGACGCCGCACTGGTAGCAGAGCATTATCCTTTCGGCTCCCGGTGTCTCCATCAGCTGACGCCTGAACTCGATGTTGTCCTTGGAGATTTTGATTCCTTTCTTTTCTCCCAAATCAGCCACCATCCACAGAATTTGAACCGCCCTTCACTATGGGGGATGCGCCTAAACGTAGCAGGATGGGCAACCCTTCCCCCACCCCGATTTTTTCAGGAATTTTTGGCATCTCCTTTCTGGCGGTCACCCTCAATCACCTGGCAGAGCGTTTATGACAGCATACACCTGCCCATCGGTGTAGCCCATCACGTCTATGGCCGAGCTCCTGCAGGTCGCCGAGCAGGCCCCGCACCCCTTGCACATGGCCCTGTTCACCACGGCCACCCTCTCCTCCTCATCGATCTCCAACGCGTTGTATGGGCAGACAAGGACGCATAGGCCGCATCCGGAGCACCGGCTCTTGTTCACCCTCGCCGTGATGCCCTCTGCCTCTATCTCATCCTTTGAAAGAACCATGCAGGCCCTGGAAACAGCGGCCTTGGCCTGGGAAATGCTCTCCTCGATGAACTTCGGAGAGTGGGCCATACCGCACACATAGACTCCATCCGTGGCGAAGTCTACCGGTCTGAGCTTGGCGTGGGCCTCCAAGAAGAAGCCTTCCTCGTTGATGGGGACCTTCAGCATCTTGGCCAGGCGCTCGTTGTCCCCGGAGTGCACTACGGCGGTGCTCAGCACCACGAGATCGGCTTCGATCGAGACTGGTTCCCCGAGTACGGGTTCTAGGACAGAGACCTCCAACTTCTCGTCACCCTCGGCTCCCCCCCTCGAAACCTTCGGCTTGTTATCCTCATCGTATCTGATGAAGAGGACCCCTGCCTCACGGGCCTTTTCGTAGTGTTCCTCCATCAGGCCGTAAGTCCTCACGTCCCGGTAGAGTATGAACACGTTCGCATCCGGATCTGTCTCCTTCACCTTCAGGGCGTTCTTGATGGCCTCCCCGCAACATACTCTGCTGCAATAGGGGCGCCCCTCATCCCTAGACCCCACACACTGGATCATGACAACGCTGCCTAATCCTCTGTCGTCGCCGGTTGCCAGCCTTTTCTCCAACTCCGCCTGGGTCATCACTCCGGGGTCTTCCCCGTAGAGATACTCATTGGGGATGTGCTCCTCGCCGCCGGTGGCCACGATTACGACGCCGTGCTCCAGCTCCACCCTCGATTGATTGCCCGAGTTGGAGACAACGATGCTCTTGAAGTTCCCCACGTAGCCGGAGATGTCTTCAACCTCGGCGTTCAAGAAGACCTTGATGAGGTCATTCTCCTCTATCCTTTGGGTCAACTCCCGAAGATAAGATTGTAAGTCTTCGCCGTCAAGAGAGTAGTATAGTTTCCTTAGAAAACCCCCCAGCTCCTCCTCCTTCTCTACAAGGTATGCTTCGAAGCCCTGCTCGGCCAATGCCAAGGCGGCGTTCATTCCCGATACGCCGCCTCCTATCACGAGGCCCCTTGGTGTGACCCCCACTTTTGGCCTCTCAAGGGGCTCCAGGCCCCGAGCCTTGGCCACGGCCATCCCGACCAGTTCTTTGGCCTTCTCGGTGGCGGCCTCGGGCTCCCTCATGTGGACCCAGCTGCACTGGTCCCTTATGTTCGCCATCTCGAAGAGGTACCTGTTGAGGCCCGCCTCCCTGATCGTCTCCTGGAAGAGGGGCTCGTGGGTCCGGGGCGAGCACGACGCCACGACGACCCTGTTGAGGGCGTGTTCATGGATCGCCTCCTTGATCTTCTCCTGCGTGTCGGAGGAGCAGGTATAGAGGTTTTCACATGCGTAGACAACGTTCTGCAGCGTCTCAGCGTATTCCACGACGCTGGGAACGTCGACGACCCCGCCTATGTTTATACCACAGTGACAAACAAAGACCCCTATCCGGGGTGGCTGACCCCTCACATACAGCTCCTCTGGGTACTGCTTCCTTTCAACAAGGGTACCTCGAACGGGGGATAGAAGCTCGCCCGCGCTTGATGCTGCGGCGCTGGCCTGCGTCACCGTCTCGGGTATGTCCTTAGGGGCTGAGAACACGCCACAGACGAATATTCCAGGCCTTGACGTTCCCACCGGGCTGAATTCACTAGTTTTGCAGAACCCATACTCGTCGAGCTCCATACCGAGCTTCTCCGACAGATCATTTAGGCTTTTTGAAGGATTAAACCCAACTGACAGAACCACCATGTTGAAGGTCTCGCGCTTCAGCTCGTCATTTTCACAGTAAGTGATGAGGAGATCGTGGGTCTCTGGATCCTCGTCTAAGTTGGAGACTCTGCATCTTACGAACCTCACTCCGTATTCGTTTTTCGCCCTCTCGACGTATTTATCAAAGTCCTTTCCATAGGCGCGCATGTCCATGTAGAAGATGGTAGGCTCGACTATGCTCATGTGCTCTCTTGTGATAACTGCCTCCTTCGTAGCGTACA
Organism: uncultured Candidatus Bathyarchaeia archaeon; assembly: GCA_964347685.1. GTDB lineage: Archaea > Thermoproteota > Bathyarchaeia > TCS64 > TCS64 > CAYGAH01. The sequence continues at coordinate 4,298 of CAYGAH010000263.1, forward strand.
TGCAGCAGACCGAGGAACAATAGGTGTTCCCTCTGTTGCTATCTCTTGAGCCGACGCACTGTATGAAGGCGACCTTTCTCGGTATATCCCCGTCGGAGGGCCTGAGAATACGCCCCATAAACGGCCCCGATGCGCTCAAGATGCGCTCGTATTCGAGGCTTGTGACGACGTTCGGATACCTGCCATATCCATACTCAGACTGCGTCCTGGGGTTAAATGTCTCCACGCCCGGGGCGACGATGATGGAACCTACATGCAGCTCTTCCTCCATGTCTTCCTCATCGTATCGAACGGCCTCGGCTTTGCATACCTCGCCGCAGATCCCGCATCCGATGCATTTCTCCCTGTCTATAGTAAATACAAGTGGAACGGCCTGTGAGAACCGAATGTATATGCCGTGACGGGTGCTCAGCCCCGAGTTATACTCGTCTATCGCCTCGAC
>CAYGAH010000264.1:0-5724 GCA_964347685.1 uncultured Candidatus Bathyarchaeia archaeon
GAAGGATGGGAATGATACTGGCGGCGGAGCACCCCTCGGAGGTAAGGGGGCTCATCCTCGTAGACATAGCTCCCCCCGACCCATCCCCAAGGGCTTGGAGGCAGCAGGCGCCAGACCGATTCAAAAACAGGGGGGAGGCCCTAGCCTACCTGAGGGAGAGGTACCCCCGGTTCGCGCCTGAGTACTACGAGAACAGGCTCAGGTATGGGTTCAGGGAGCTTCCCGACGGGTCCCTCTTGCCAAAGCCCGCAGGGGACGACTACATGAGGGATATGTCCACGGACCTCTGGCCCTACGTGGAGAGGATAAGGGTGCCGACCCTGCTCGTGATCGGCGCGGATAGCACCCTAGTCACGCCTGAGAAGCTGGCTAGGATGAGGGAGAGCATCTCAGAGTTCGCCTCGGTTACGATACGGGGGGCCACACACATGGTCCCCCAGGACGAGCCGGATGAGTTCGAGAATGCCGTCAGGGCCTTCATATCGAAGATCGATGGTGAACCAGGTGAGATGCGTTAATTGTTTAATGTTTCTGCGCTCACTTTCTGCGGCGCCCCGGTAAAGATGTTCACAGTAATCTGCGACTGAGCCTGGTCGTGTAGCATGATCCACCAGGAACGGGGCTGAAAAAGCACGCCGAGGGTGTTATTAGGCGCCCTCGGCGCCCGTGTTCCGGTTCTTCTTTAGCTTCTCTATCTGAATATGTGCTCCTTGCCTTCCAGGAACCTCTGCACGTCTTCGAAAGAAGGGATCGCCTCGACGTCGCCCCGGACAGTGACGCAGAGTGCGCCTGCCGCGTTAGCTACCACGAGAGACCTGTCCAGGTCGAGGCCCCTGAGCCTGCAGGAGAGGAAGGCCGCGTCGAACGCGTCCCCCGCTCCTATCACGTCGATCACGGGGACCTCGAAGGCGGGTCTCATAGCCTTCTCTCCTTCTGAGGTGGCCGCGTAAGCGCCCCTCTCCCCCATCTTCACGACGACTGTCCTGGGCCCCATAGAGAGGAGCTTCTCCGCCGCGGCAGGAGGGTCTCCCTCACCTACCAGTATCTCCGAGTCTTGGGTGTCGGTGAAAAGGGTGTCGGCGGAGCCGATGTAACCCGATATCACCCTCCTTGCCTCCTCGGGGCTCCAGAGCTTGAGCCTGATGTTTGTGTCGAAGGAAACCTCAGCCCCGCCATCAACGGCCGCCTCTATAGCCTTGTCCACGGCCTCCCTGCATGACCCACTCAGGGCGAGGGTTATCCCCGTCGTGTGGTAGACCTTGGCCGAGGACACGTACCCAGTGTCGATGTCTTCAGGGGAGAGCCTGCTCGCAGCGGAGCCCTTCCTGTAGTAGTAGATGACGCTCTTACCGGGCACGGGGTAGTCCCTCTGGACGAAGTATAGGCCGGTCGCGGCCTCGGTGTCGAAGGTCACCCTCGAGACGTCGACCCCCTCGCCCCTCAGGAAGTTGTGGACGTACCTCCCCAATTCGTCGTCTCCCAGCCTGCTTATCCATCCGGCTGAGTGACCCATCCTGACGGCTCCAACGGCGACGTTAGACTCAGTCCCCGCTGCGTGCTTCTCGAAGTAGTTGACGTACCTCAGGGGGCCGGGAGTGAAGGCGTTCAGCTGGACCATCGTCTCCCCCATAGTTACAACCTCAACCATCTCGTTTCGCCCCCGCACCTAAGGAGCCCGCCTCCCCCTCGCCTGTCCTATCCACCTGATGCAGCGCTCGACGTTCTCCCTGATGGCATCGAAGTTGCGACCCTCAATGAGGTCCCTCCTGATCAAATCCGAGCCTATGTTGAGGGCCACGGCCCCAGCCTCGATCCATCCGGTTACGTCTTCCTCTTCGACCCTGACGCCGCCGGAAGCCATCACCCTGGTTTGAGGCGAGGGGCCCAGGATGGCCTTCACGAACCTCGAGGTCAAGACGCTGGCGGGGAAGAGCTTGACGATCTCCGCACCCATCTCCTCGGCCAAGGAGATCTCGGTGAGGGTCTGGCAGCCGGGAATGTAGAGCACCTTGCGGCGGTTGCAGGCCCTCGCCACCTCGGGGTTGAACAAAGGGCCCACGATGAAGTTCGCCCCCGCGTTCACGTACATCGTCGCAGTCGCTGGATCGACGACTGTGCCAGCCCCCAAGACGACATCAGGCAGCTCCTCGTCGCACCACCCGGAAAGCTCGTTGAAAACGGCGTAGGCCCTATCGCCACGGTTGGTGAACTCGACCGTTTTGGCTCCTCCGCCGAGGCACGCCTTCACCACGTTCTTGGCCACCTCGATGTCGTCGTCGTAGAAAACGGGGATCAGCCCTGCTCCCAGGATCTCCTCGATAACCCTTTGCCTTGAAAATCTGGGCATAAAGTCACCGGACTTTAATTATATAGGCTGTTTAAAAAATCACGCTAGGCCACATGCTCATCCATCGCAGTGCACTTGACACCGATCCAGGGGTCACGATCACATTGTTGGGGTCGTTCGTTGAACTAACGTGGCGAAGATGTCAGGGCCTTTCAGCTATGCAGAAAAACCTATCTCTTAAAACATCGAACCTCTTCCCGCAGATCCCCCTCACCCCAAGGAGCTCTTTCATGCTGCGGTAAGGCCTGTTCTCCATTATCCTCCTCGCCAACTTCCTGCCGCTCCCGGGGATTCTGCACAGACTCTCAAGGGATGCTAGGTTGATCTCCCTCTGAAGCTCCTCCCAGAGCCCCTCCCCCTCCCAGATCTCGGCGTCTTCCATGGCTTTCCCGTGGGCTGACTCGGCGTCGTGCCCCTCGGCCCTGTGCCTTATCTCCTCGAGCTCGTGGTGGAGTATGTACCTCTCGTACCTCACGTACTTCTCGGATATCCAGATCTCGTTGAGAGGGATGCCCAGTTCATCTGCGGCTGGGGGGAAGATCTCCTTTCCGTCGTATGAGACCTTGTAGCTCGCGTTGTACTTGCAGATGACGTCGTGGGGGACGTACATTACCCTGTAGCCGAGCCCCTCAAGCGCTTCTCTGGCATCGGTTCCGGGTTTTACACCATGCGCAGTCCCAAAGTTAACCAGTCCAATTGAAGCATGTACGAATCTCAATTTAATGGTGATACCAAATCTAAGGATAGTTTGAGGTAGACCTCTTGTAGCGCGGGAAGGTTGTAAATGCCGACCTTTAGAAAAGATTAAAAAAATGAAAAATAGTTGATCCTATTTTCCTTTGTGTAACCAAGTGTATTATTACGCTCGTGGCTATTGCAGAAACTACCCCTATAACCGTTGCATAGATGTAGATGAGCGAAACATGCGTTTTCAGAGCATTGGTCGAGTCTTCTATTTGTCTCCCCAGATTTTCACCTTCCATTTTCAGCTCTTCTGTTTTATTCATCAATTCTTCGTCAGTCGCCTTCAGACCCTCCATCGTCGCCATCAAATCTTCATTAGATGTTAGAGCCTGTAATTCGCCCAACTCATTCGCGACTTCGTTTACTACGTAGGCCGCGTAGAAGAGTTCCCCGTCGGCGTAAGAGGACCTCCCCCTCAGGGTGTTCAGCGCGTGGACTATGCAGCCTGCGGCACCGTACGTGCCTATGTTCATCAAGGGCTCGGTGGAGGCGGTGGTTTTCTTTGCGTCGTAGTTCTCTATCGCAGTCTCGATCTTGCTTATCGCCTTGGAGGTCAGGTCCAGGACTCCCTCGGTCCCCCCGTAGTTCACGGTTGGCCCCTGAACCATCTTGACGCCCTCGTTGATGAGGCGCAACGAGTAGACCACCCTGGTCTTCGTGTTCTGGACCTCGTCCAGCAGGTGTTCTACGTTGAATTCGGTCCTGAGCCCCTTCAACTGGTCCTCCAAATATAGGAGGTCATCATACGTGTCTGTCAGATCAGTCACGACCTGATTGGCATGGATGCACGCAGCTTCCAGTTCGGCGCACAGCTTCGGGACTTCTTCTATGTTGTATTCGAACTCCTCCCTTGGGGTCAATCCCCAGGACGATTCAAGGCCAACCAGCCAGCCCGGTCTGCTGTTTTCGACGTACATCCGATTCAGTTGCTCCATCTTCCCCAGTATGGTCTCTTTGTCCGAAAGCACCTTATCCAGTTCCATTCTGTCCACGGTCGCCGGATCTGGATTTGATACCAGTATGCTGCTCTGACTGGTCGGGGGGGAAGGGTTGCTCGTGAGGGACGCCCCCGCATTTTGGGTTGCGAATATGTATGGGCCCTTGGAAGTCTCCCACAAAGCCGCGTTCGCTACCATCCTTGCGGGCACGTACTGGAAGCCGTCCAAAGTCAGCTCTGTCCTGAACTCAGGGTGGGGCCCGAAGAGCACGACCTTTCCGTTTCCATAAGTCCCCGAGACCACCACCGGCCTCCCCTGTGAAAGGGCCTTGTAGATGGTTGTGCCCTTGAATCCCAGTTCTTCTTGTTTGGCGACGTCCGAGTAGTACTCGGCGGCTGTGAAGGAGTCCGTGAAGGCATAGCTGACCACCAAGCCCTCCACTGTGGATGGGTACTCTAGGTCTGAGGAGACTATCTCGAATATGGGGCCCTGCCACCAGACCATCTCGAAAGTCTCGGGGATTCCCCACATCACGGGGTGGTCAGGGTTGACGTTCTCGAAGACCATCACGCCCTTCCCGGGGTAAAGCTTCCTGAAGACGCCCCCGTAGCCCTCGACGACGTTCCAGTTCTTCGCGCTTACCAGTTGAAGATAATAGGATTCCTCCCACCCCACGCTTCCCAGGGCCGCTGCCCACGAGCCAGCACAGCTAGAGATGTATCCTCCGCCTCCACCCACGAACTCCTGTACCGCTGCGCCGCCTTCTTCGCCAAGCGCGACGAGCTCCCCTGTGGAACCGTCTCCGGGTACCGCTAGGATGTCGTAACCTTCTGAGATCAGTTTTCCCACCCTGATCTTGCTCTCGCTGACGTATTCCACATCGAAACCCAAAGTGCTGAGGACCTCCAGGTAGGGGGTCGGGAGGCCCGACTGCCCGCCGTACAGAGCGACCTTGACGGTTTTCAGTGCGTATACCTTGATCTCCATTTTCGTGGCGATGGGGGCGACATCAACGTCGAGCTCCTGAGACAAGTAATTGATCAAGCTGTCCGCTTCGCCTGGAGCTAGCGCTGTTTCTTCTACGGGCACGGCAGAGACCGGGATCAGGAAGTCGCCGGGCAAGAAAGTCCCCCCATCGACTTCGAAGGGTTCACCCGCCAAGTATGCGGGTACGCCAGCCCTCAAGACTATGTTTACGAGTTGGTATGCCCGAGCCCAGTTCTCCTCCCCCACGTGGACGCAATAGGCCTGGGGCGCCTCGTTAGAGGAGGCCGGGTGGATGGGCAGGAGGAACGACGCGAGGGTGATTGCCGAGAGGGCTACTATCAGTTTTATTTTCATGCCTTGCTTCACCTATATCTCCGTCTCGAAATGGGTATATAAGATCGCAGCACGCAATGACGCTTCACGCGCCCCTCGACGTTCTGCGCGGTCAAAAGAAATGTCCCGGTTACGGTGATCGGTTTCTGATTCGCAGAGGACGATGGGCGAGGTGCTCATGCACGGATTTTGAAAAAGAATTGTGAGCGTGGTGTGGATCGGTCATTGCGGCTCTTCTTGCCACATCAGTATGTCTGGGTCGCAGCTGAAGGAAGCCCTTGCGTAGGACGCCACGTTGTAATAGTGGAGTTCAAGAGTGTGGGTCCCCTGAGCGAGGTCGATCGTGGTGCTCTTGGTCTGGTACAGGTGGGCGTC
>CAYGAH010000265.1:0-1907 GCA_964347685.1 uncultured Candidatus Bathyarchaeia archaeon
CAGCCTCCTGGGCTGCGCCTTTTCTGGCCATCAGTCTGGGTTGGAGGGGTTCTATGGTGCTCTTCGGCCTCCTGGGGGTCCTGGCGGCGGCCTTGGTTTGGCTCTCCCTCAGGGACCCCGTAGAGGGGTCGAGCGATGAGGGTCGGGGCGATGCCTCCGGAGCCTTCAGGTCGAGGAGCTTCTGGCTCCTGGGGGGCGTCCAGTTCTTAAGGCTTGGTTCCTACTACACATTCATAGCCTGGCTTCCGCTTCTGCTTCGTGAGGAGCACGGGTTCAGCCTCGTCATGGCGGGGACGGCCCTCTCCCTCTTCAACATGGCCGGGATAGCTGCGAACCCCTTGGGGGGATTGGCTTCTGACAGGGTCGGTGAGGGGCCCGTCCTCCTGGCCTCCTTCGCCCTCCTTGCCCTAGGCGTCCTCTTGTTCACGGGCCTCGGTGCTGGACCCTTGATCTACGCCTCGATCTTCCTCCTGGGGTGGTTCATAAACTTCGTCCGCACCCCATCGTTCACGATAATACCAAAGCTATTCGGGCCCGAGGCGGCGGGGGGGTTATCGGGGGTCCACAACACCTTCGCCTCCCTCGGAGCCTTCGCCCTTCCCCTCCTCCTGGGGTACGTGAGGGACCAAACCCTTTCATACGACGCGGGCTGGGTCGCCCTATCTGGATTGATGTTCGCGGGGACCGCCCTCACCCTAATGATTTGGGGCCGGGGGAAAGAAGGATCGCGGCTCGCCCACGGGGGGATTCGAGAACGTTTTTAAATCCGGGATGAAACTTTAACACATCATCGCGGTGATTGTCATGCCATACTGCCCCAACTGTGGAAAGGAGGTAAAAGAGGAGGACGTCTTCTGCCCCAACTGCCAGTACCCCCTAAAGGGGAGGGCCCCCGAGTACCGCCGGATGGAGGAGAAGGGGGAGAAGCGGGAGAAGGCCGAGAAGAGGGAGAAAAGGGAGAAGGAGGTCGAGAAGAGGGAGAAGGAGGAGAAGGGTGAGGCAGGAGGAGCCCTCATTGGGGGCCTCGTCCTGATATGGCTCGGGGTCACCTTCTTCCTCAGGTCATACGGCTACATAGGATGGGCCGACTGGTGGGCCTACTTCATACTGGGGCTAGGGGCCATACTGATCCTGAACGGCCTCTTCATGTACAGCCGAATGAAGAACTGGCCGGCCTCTTCCGGCTTTGTAATAGGGGGAGGCATCCTCTCCCTCGTGGGGGTCGCCAACATCCTCAACTTGAGGAACTGGTGGGCCATCATTTTCGTCCTCGGTGGGGCTTTCATAATAGTCTCTGTCCTCATGCAGAGGAGGAGGAACCCACCTCCCTAGAGGAACCACCCGTAAACCGCCCTGTAGAGCAGGTGCTCCGCGACCGTCCTGAGTCTGTCCCTCCCGAAGACCCTGAAGTAGTTCTTCCCCATCCCCTCTATGAGGTCCCCTATCTCGTACCTTGGGAGCATGGAGGTTGAGACGACCAGCCTCCCCCACTCCCCTCTCCCCAGATCGTGGAGCATCCTGTAACCCCGTCCCGTCCTAACCTCAAAGAGGTAGGTGTCGAAGTTGGGGACGAAGTAGGGGAGTTCATCCCTCTGCTGTCCGAAGGCCCCCTCCGTAGCGGTATACCTCTCCACGACGGGGACTTCTCCGTACATCCTCCTCAGGGAGGGGGCGTACCTTGTTTGTATCTTGGCGACGCTCGTGCTGTATACGACCCTTATCTCCCAGATGTCCCTCGGGTAGACTCCGTGGGCCCTCCTCACGTACCTTGCGAACCCCGTCTGGACGGGGGCAACGCCCATGACGGTGACAACGTCCTCTTCCTTCGCCCTCTGGTAGATGAACTCGTACCTCCTCTTCCAGCCCCTCGGGCTCAGCCCCGTATGGAGGGCGTCTATCTCCTCCTG
>CAYGAH010000266.1:0-23893 GCA_964347685.1 uncultured Candidatus Bathyarchaeia archaeon
ACATAGCCTGCGTGATGAACGACGAGAAGAGGACCCAGAAGATGATAGCAGACGCCGCCGGGGTCACAGAGGTCACCATAAGGAACAGGTACAAGGGGCTCAAGGACGCCCTGAACCTCGACATATAGGGCCGTTTCCCGGTCATCCTTCCTCTTCCCCGACACATTTTCTTCGGGGCGCGCGTTTTGGCGAAGCCCTGGTCTAGCATGAAGGATCGGATCAGAGGGGCCATCAGCCCCGTGCGATCTTGTTATAAACTTCCTTCGTCGTTGATCGATGGATGCTCCTGCCTCTGGCGATAGGCACAGCCATATACGCGGGGATGCTCGTGATCCTCTGCATAGGCTTCACCTTCACGTACATGATGGATAAGTTCCCCAACTTCGCCCACACATCGTACGCGACTATAGGCACCATGCTCACGTACGCGATGGTCAGGATCTACGGGTGCAACCCCTACACGACCTGGCTCCCGGCCTCCATCCTTGGGGGCTGCCTGGGCGTGGCCCTATACCTCCTCGTGGTCAGGCCCATAAAGAGCGTGGGGAGCGGGAGCATCACCCTTAGCTTCGCAATGTTCGCCATCGCGAGAGTCATAGGCTCGGTCCTGGCCATATTCTCATACTGGGTCCTCATATCCCAGGGGTACAGGACGGGGAGCTTCCTCCTTAGGAGCTACGACTTCAAATACATGGGGTACCCCGGCGTAATGCTCGTCGCCCCCATCACATGCGTGGCCCTAGTAGTAGGCCTCCGCCTCTTCTTCACCAGGGTGACCTACGGGATAGCAATGAGGGCGACCGCGGAGGACGAGAGGCTGGCATCGGCCCTCGGGGTGAACACCTTCAGGGTACACGTCACCTCCTGGTTCATGTCTGGAGCCCTAGCCTCCCTGGCGGGGGCGATCCTCCCCCTATGGCAGCCCACGAGCATAGATATGACCGACACCCTCCTCGTGAGCGTCATGGCGGGGAGCGTCGTAGGGGGCCTCGACGAGATATACGGGGCCATAGTAGGGGGGCTCGGGGTCGCCCTGGCCGAGAGGGTCCTGCCGAGCTTCCTAATGAGGTTCGTGGGGGTCTGGATAGGGGGGTACGAGGGGCTCACCCCCATCCTCTTCATCTTCTTCGTGCTCATGCTGAACCCCGGCGGGATAATGGGCACCCTGAGGAACCTCCGCTCCCCCATCCGTAGGCTCCTCCGCCTCATTCGCCCCGCCAGGGAAGGATCCGGCGGTTGACCCCGACAAGCCGTTTAATAGAGACCCAGGCACTACTCTAAGGGAAATGCCACCGGCCTTAGCCTGCCCCAGATGCGGCCGCAGCCACACCATGGAGGAGTACGAGGAGGATAGGTTCTGCAGGGGCTGCGGAGCCCTCCTCAGGGTGGATGCGGGTAAGGCGAGCGGAGGCTGGAGGGTGCTCTTCCCCTACGAGCCCTACCCCCAGCAGGTGGATTTCATGGAGGACGTCGAGCTCATCGTGGGGGGAGGCGGGGTCCTCATCGCAGAGGCATGCAACGGCTTCGGGAAGACAGCCTCGGCCCTCTCCGCCCTCCTGGGAAGGGGGAAACAGATCGTATACGCGACGAGGACCCACGAGCAGGTCAGACAGGTCCTCTCTGAGACGAGGAGGATAAACGAGAAGTCTGGCGAGGGCTTCACCGCAGTGAACCTTGCGAGCAGGGGGCACCTCTGCCTCAACCCCGAGTGCAGGGACCTGCCCAATAGGGATGCCCAGGAGCTCTGCCACGCGCTCAGGGCAGAAGAAGACTGCCCCTACGAGTCCGAAATTCAGAGCCCGCCGAGGGGCCTCCCGGAGGTGATGTCACAGGAGGCCCTGATGAGGGCTGGGAGGAGGCGCTCCATCTGCCCCTACTTCCTCGCAAGGAGGCTCGCAAAGGGGTGCAGCCTAGTCGTCGCCCCGTACCCCTACGTCTTCGACCCACAGATAAGGGTGAGCGTGGGCCTAGACCTTGAGGGTAGGCTCCTCGTCCTCGACGAGGGGCACAACATAGACAAGGTGGGCCAGGACGTCCTCAGCGACACCCTGAGCGAGAGGGCGCTGGACGCCGCAGCTGAGGAGCTCAGGTCCATAAGGGTGCCTTCCACCCACATAGGGAGGCTCACGGAGCACCTCAAGGAGGAGACCTCAGATAAGCCCAAGCTGAAGTCGGGGGAGGCCCTTGAGAGGGACCTTGAGCTTGCCCTGGGCTCGGACCTCACAATGTTCGTGGAGCGGTACGCTGGCGCAGTCGAGAAGATAAAGGCGTTGAAGCTGCAGGCGGGAGACCCCCCAGTCTCCTACCTCAGCGGCGTCCTCGGCTTCCTGGAGCTCCTCAATACCAGCAGGAAGGAGAGCTACGTAGCGGTCTACCGGCGCAACTACTACGGCGCGGACGTCCTGGAATACAGGTGCCTGGACCCCAGCCTCGCAGTCCTGCCGGTCGTCGAGGCCGCCTCTGGGACCGTGATCATGTCTGGGACCCTCTCCCCCCTGGAGCTATTCGCAGAGGTTGTGGGGCTTGAGGGGGCAGAGATGAGGTCCTACAGGCCGATCCAGGGCCCCGAGAACGTCGGTATGGTCATCGACGGCAGGGTGACGACCACGTACAGGGAGAGGGGAGAGGAGATGATCCTCAGCATAGGAAGGGCGATAGCCTCGGGGCTTGAGAGGGTTCCCAACGGGGCCCTAGTCTTCTTCCCCCAGAGGGGGTTCATGGACAGGTGCCTCGACGCATGGGGGGTCAAAGGAGTCATAGAGGTGAGGGGTGGGAGGCTCCACCTGGGGGGGAAGCCCCTTTTCACCGAGGGGAGGGACGCCCAGGATAACAGGAGCGTGGTGTCCCGCTACAAGAGGGCCTCGGTGACCCCGGGCGGGGCTGTCCTCTGCTGCGTCTTCAGGGGCCGCAACTCCGAAGGCTCCAACTTCCCTGACGAGCAGGCCAGGGGCATCTTCCTCGTCGGGGTCCCATACGCCAACTACGGGGACCCCCTCGTCAGGGCCCAGATGGGCTACTTCAACAGGAGGAGCAGGGGGATGGGGCAGAGGTGGTACACCATGGACGCCTTCAGGGCCGCGAACCAGGCAATAGGCAGGGGAATCCGGGGCAGAAACGACTGGTGCCACTACTGGCTCCTCGACCGCAGGTACTCGGAGAACCTCGGCCTCATATCCAAGTGGGCCCAGGGGGAGAAGCCCCAACAGGTCGGGGCAGAGGGGTCTCAGACCTTTTAAGGGAATCCTCCCATTTCCAGTGATAGTGATCCGTTGCCGAGGGATGAGGGGCACGTCCTGGGCGTGGACGGGGGTGGCTCAGCGACCAGGTGTGTCATAGCACACACATCGGGCAGGGTGGTGGCAAGGGGCTCCGGAGGCCCATCCAACCACCTCACGGTGGGCCTGGAAGAAGCGGCGGGAGCCATAAAAGAGGCCGTGGAAGGGGCATCGGAGATGTGCGGCGTCCGGAGGTTCAGGGCCGCCTGCCTGGGCCTGGCTGGGGTCGACAGGCCATCGGGGCGCGAGGCCGTAAGATCGAAGCTCTCCAAGGTCCTACCCTGCGAAGAACTGATCATCGTCTCCGACGCGGCTGCGGCCCTGGCAGGGGCTACAGGATGCAGGCCCGGGGTGGCCGTCATCGCAGGAACGGGCTCCATCGCCTACGGACTGAACGAACAGGGGGAGTCCGCGAGGTCGGGGGGGTGGGGGTGGATGGTTGGGGACGAGGGGAGCGGGTACGACATCGGCCGGAAGGCCATAACGGCCTCCCTGAGGGCCCAAGACGGCAGGGCACCCCCGACCGGGCTCGTTGACAAGCTCAAGACCCGCCTGGGGCTGGCAGACATTGGCGAACTCATCGACCGAATCTACCCCCTAAAAATGGGGAGCCAGGAGGTCTCGGCCCTCGCACCCCTCGTGGGGGAGGCCGCCGGGGAGGGGGACCTCGTGGCTGAGGGGATCCTCAGGGAGGCAGGGGCAGAGCTGGGGCTCGCAGCCCTCTCGGTGATCAGGAGGCTTAGGCTCAAAGGGGGGTTCACAGTGGCCTTCACGGGTGGCGTCTTCAGAATGGGGCCGGTGAAGGAATCCTTCGAGGAGGCCATAAAGGGGGAAGCTACAGACTGCCTCATATCCCCGCCCCGGTTCGAGCCTGCCGTGGGATCCGCCCTCATAGCCCTGCAGAGCCTTGGGATAGAGGTGGATGACGGGCTCCTCACGCGCCTCGAGGACTCACTGAAGGTAGGGGTGTGACGGCTTGGGGAAGACCGAGTCCCTGAACCCCAGATCGAAGGGGATCGACGGGAAGCCCGTAGAGGAGGTCCTCAGGATAATGAGCTCCGAGGACGAGAAGATCCCCGGGGTCGTAGGGGGACAGATACCTAGGATCGCAGAGGCGGTGGAGGTCGTAGTCGCGGCTGTCCGGGGTGGAGGCCGAGTCTTCCTCGTCGGGGCTGGGACGAGCGGGCGCATCGGGGTGATGGAGGCCGCTGAGATCCCACCCACATTCGGCCTGCCCCAGGAAAAGATTCAGGCTGTCATGGCCGGGGGCCCCGAGGCGGTCTTCAGCTCCATCGAGGGTGCAGAGGACGACGAGGGGTCAGGAGGCGCAGCACTCGCCAAGCGGAACATCGGCGCTGGTGACGCCCTCATAGCACTCACTGCCTCGGGGGGGACACCCTTCGTCCTAGGAGCCATGAAGAGGGCTCGGGAGGCTGGGGCTAAGACTGTCGCAGTAACATGCAACCCGGGCTCGGAGGTCTCTGAGATGGCCGATGTCTCCATTGTCCTGGAGGTGGGTCCAGAGCTGGTGGCGGGCTCGACCCGGCTGAAGGCGGGGACCGCCCAGAAGATGGCCCTCAACATGATCACCACCGCCGCCATGGCGAGGCTCGGCCTCGTCTATGACGGGCACATGGTCGGGGTCCAGCCCACGAACCTGAAGCTGGTGAGGAGGGCCGAGGGGATGGTCTCGGAGATAGCCGGGGTCGGAGGGGCCGAGGCCGGGGAGGCCCTGAGGGAGGCGGGGGGAGACGTTAGGGCCGCCGTCCTCATCGCTTCGGGCCTGACCCGGGAGGAGGCTGAGGAGGCCCTTCATAGGAGCGGTGGCTCCCTGAGGAGGGCCATGGAAGGTTTGAGGGAAAAGGATTGATCGCCGAGAGGGGCGTATCGTACTACGGGGTGATGTACCCCGACAGGGCGGAGGGGGACTTCGACGAGATGGTTGGGCACGGGTGCAACGCGGTCCTCCTCGCCCTGTCAGAGTTCGACTGGTGGTTCTGGAGGGGGAACGTGGCCCGAATCATTTCAACGGCCCACGAGAGAGGCCTCAGGGCCTACGTGGACCTGTGGGGGTGGGGGAAGACCCTGGCCGGGGAACCCCCAAGCCTCTTCCTGATGAGGGACCCTGAGCACAGGCAGGTCTCCGCCTCCGGGAAGACGTACCACGCCACATGCCTCAACCACGATGGGTTCCGATCCTTCCTGAAGCAGAGCATCGGGGAGATGGCGGAGGGGACGGATGTTGACGGCTTCTTCTGGGACGAGCCCCACTACGCCAACTGGAACGACCCAGACTGGGCATGCAGGTGCCTCACGTGCCGGGGGCTATACGAGGAAGAAACCGGCCAGACAATGCCCAGGGAGCTGACCCCCGAGGTGGTCGCCTTCAGGGAGCATAGGGCCGTGGGCTTCCTGGAGGAGCTGTCCAAGGCCGTGAAGGACTCGAACCCGAACCTCGACGTAATAGCCTGCCTCCTCCCAACCCAGAGCCCCCTCATAGGAATAACCGACTGGGGGAAGGTCGCGTCGATAAGGGAGATCGACGTCATCGCCACAGACCCCTACTGGTTCCACGCTGGAATGGGGAGGGAGGAGGGCCTCGGCTTCTTCAGGACCCTAGGCAGGAAAGGCGTCGAGCTTGCTGGGAGGCACGGGAAGAGGTCCCAGCTCTGGCTCCAGGCATTCAGGGTGCCAAAGGGGAGGGAGGGGGAGCTTGGGGAGGCGGTGGGGATCGCCGAGGAGTTTGGGGCTGACTCCGTCTTCGCATGGCCCTACAGGGCGGGGGAGGGGAGCATCCTCGCCTCCGAGGAACCCGATAGGGTCTGGGAGGAGATAGGGGAAGCCTACAGGGGGGCGGCGGGATGAGCCTCGGCGTAGAGACGGGAGTCGACGTCCTCCTCAGGATCCCAGAGCCCGTAGGCTCCCTGGGCGTAGGCCTCATAACCAACCCCACTGGGATCACCCGGGAGCTGGTCCCGACCATAGACGCCTTCCACGCGCACCCGGAAATAAGGCTCAAGGCCATATTCGGCCCGGAGCATGGGGCCAGGGGGGACGCCCAGGACGGGGTCCCCGTCGAGGCCGGACTCGACGATGCGACGGGCCTACCTGTCCACAGCCTATACGGAGAGCATCTGAAGCCCACCGAGGAGATGCTGGAGGGGGTCGAGGCGCTCGTCTTCGACGTCCAAGATGTGGGGGCCAGGTTCTACACGTACGCATCTACCCTCACCTACTCCCTTGAGGCCGCCGCGGAACACTCAATCCCGATGGTGGTGATGGACAGGCCCAACCCAGTGAACGGCCTCTCCGTAGAGGGGAACGTCCTGGAAGGGGGGTTCGAATCCTTCTTGGGCCTCCACCCCATACCCATGAGGCACGGGATGACCGTGGGCGAGCTTGCGAGGCTCTTCAACGAAAAGGTAGGTGCGGACCTGAGCGTGGTCGAGATGGAGGGGTGGAGGCGAGAAATGTGGTTCGACGAGACCGGGCTCCCATGGGTTCAGCCTTCCCCCAACATACCCACTCCGGACACCGCAACCGTCTACCCGGGAACCTGCCTCTTCGAGGGGACCAACGTATCCGAGGGGAGGGGCACGACTAGGCCCTTCGAGCTCATAGGGGCCCCCTGGATAGAGGGGGTTAGGTGGGCGGGGGCCCTTAACGGCCTGGGGCTGAGAGGAGTAAAATTCAGGCCATGCCACTTCACCCCAACCTTCTCAAAGTATGCGGGGGAGGGGTGCGGCGGGGTCCAGGTCCACGTGACATACAGGGAACACCACAGGCCCGTCGAGACCGCCCTCCACATGCTCTCCACGGCCCTCTCCCTCTGGCCAGAAGAATTCGGGTGGCTCCCCCCAGGCGAAGACGGGCGCCTCCACTTCGACCTCCTTGCGGGCACGGACAGGACCAGGGGGGACCTGAGCAGAGGGGTCCCCGTCGATGAGATCGTCGAGGGGTGGAGGGAGGGTCTAGAATCCTTCATGGAACGCAGGGAGGGGCACCTGCTCTACCCCGAGGGGGGCCGGGATGGCTGAGCCAATAGTCCTCAAGGGAACCCTAGTGACCCCCAGGGAGATGATATCCAGGGGAAGGGTAGTCGTCGAGGGGGGAAAGATAACGGAGGTCGGCCCCGACGACGGGAGCCACGATGGGAGGGTATACGACTTCGGGGACTCGCTGGTCGTTCCCGGCCTCATAGACGTCCACGTCCACGGGGGAGGGGGGCACGATGTCATGGATGCCTCCCAGGGGTCGATGGAAGGGCTCTCGGGTTTCCTTGCAGAGGGGGGAGTCACAGGCTTCCTGGCGACCACCTACACAGCGTCCCAGGAGGCCACCCTTGGCGTAGTCGGGGCAATCAGGGAGGCCTCAGGGAGGGGGACGGGCGGTGCAGAGGTCCTGGGAATCCACCTTGAGGGCCCATACATAAGCCGAGAGAGGAGGGGGGCCCAGCAGGGGGAGCACATAAGGGAGCCAAGCATCGAGGAGCTGGGTGAGGTCTTCGAAGCAGCGGGAGGGCTCGTCAAGGTCGTGACCCTGGCCCCTGAGCTCGAGGGGGCCCTGGAAGCAGTGAGGTGGCTGGGGGCGAGGGGTGTCGTCCCTTCTGCGGGGCACACGGACGCCACATTCGAGGAAATGGAGGCAGCAGTAGATGCTGGTGTTAGACACGCAGCCCACCTCTTCAACGCGATGCGCCCCATCCATCATCGAGAGCCGGGAGCGGCAGGGGCGGCCCTCACCGACGGGAGGGTCTCCGTTGAGCTCATCGCGGACGGGGCCCACGTCCACCCTTCGATACTAAGGCTCGCAGCCACCGTAAAGGGGGCCGGGAGGACCGTGCTCGTTTCAGACGCCATAAAGCCCGCGGGCCTCCCTGAAGGAGAGTACGGCTTAGGGGATCGGAGGGTCTTCGTCAAGGGTGGCAGGTGCCTCACTGAGTCGGGGGTCCTCGCAGGGAGCTGTATAAGGCTCTGCGAAGCCGTGAGGAACATGGCGGGGCCCGCCGGGCTCCCCATAACCGAGGCCGTGGAGATGGCCTCCTCCTCCCCCGCAAGGGTCCTGGGGCTCTCTGACAGGAAGGGGAGGCTGGCCCCCAGGATGGACGCGGACATAACGGTCATGGGCTGGGGCTTCGACGTCCTTCTCACCATGGTTGGGGGGCGCGTGGTCTACAGGAGGCAACTTGGGTAAATGGTCGAGGACGCCTACGAACGCATAGGGGCGCTGAGGCACAAGAGGAGCCGGAGGATCGTCGGGCTCATCTCGGGGACCTCGGCAGACGGGGTCTCAGCCGCGGTCACAGAGATAGAGGGCACAGGCACGGAAATCAGGCTCAGCATCTTGGGGCACAGGAACTACCCATACCCCCCTCCCCTGAGGGAGGAAGTCTTCAGGCTATTCGACCCCAAGACATCGACCGTCGGCGGGGTCTGCAGGATGAACTTCGTCCTGGGCTGGTTCTTCGCAGAGTGCGCCCTAAAGCTTGTGGAGGAGGCCGGGTTAGAAGGCGGAGACATAGACCTGATAGGCTCCCACGGCCAGACCATCTACCACTCTCCCGGCAGCCCTGAGATTTTCGGGTACCCCTCCAGGTCCACGCTCCAGATAGGGGAGCCGGCGGTCATAGCCGAGGAGACCCGGGTCCCCACGGTAGCCGACTTCAGGAAGACCGACATCGCAGCAGGAGGGGAAGGGGCTCCCCTCACACCCTACCTGGACTACGTCCTCCACAGGCACGGTGAGGAGAGCAGGGTCCTCCAGAACATAGGGGGCATAGCCAACCTAACATACATCCCAGCGGGGGCCTCCCCAGGCGACGTGATCGCCTTCGACACCGGGCCAGGGAACATGCTGATAGACGCGGTCGTGAGGCACCACACCCGGGGGGAGAGGAGCCTTGACGAGGGGGGCCGAATAGCCGAGAGGGGAACCATAAACGAGGGGCTCCTGGGGGAGCTCCTCTCCCACCCATACTTCGGGAGGGGGCCTCCCAAGACTACGGGGAGGGAGGACTTCGGGGAGCCGTTCGCGGCGGAGGCGATCCGCAGGGCCGGGGAGCTTGGGCTGGGCTTCGAGGACCTCGTGGCGACAGTAACGGCCCTGACGGTCGAGTCGATGGCTTCCGCCTACGAGGAACTCCTGGGCGGGGGGAGGGTGGACGGGGTCTATGTGTCTGGGGGAGGGGCCAGGAACAGCTACATGATGAGGGCGCTGGGCTCCCGCATAAAACCCATACCCGTCCACAAGAGCGACGAACTGGGGGTCCCATCCGACGCGAAGGAGGCTGTCCTAATGGCGGTCCTGGCAAACGAGCACGTGATGGGGACCCCCTCAAACATACCAGGGGCGACCGGGGCAAAGAGGCGCGTGGTCCTTGGACACCTGTACGCAGCCTAGACCATAATAAACACTAAGGAAAAGAGTCGAAGCTCTCGGAGATGCCCCACCTAGGTTTAATTGGCTAATTGCTAGCGTGCAGAAAAGGAAGTTAAATACGTCTGAGAGTTAAGCATACTTGATATAAAATGAGTACTGTCTGGAAAGGCTTCTCGGTGGCGTTATTCGCAGCGGTTCTTGTCTTGTCGGTGATGTACTTCATCCAATACAATGAGCTGAGGAGGGTCGAAAGTGAACTCGAGGAGCAACGACAGGAACTCGATAGGATAACCTTGGAACATAGCCAGATGGCTGAACTCGTCGACCTGTGCATGCCGCCGCCGACGTATCCTTTCCCTTACGGCGTAGCGATAAGGTCAGGCTGTCGCCTGCAGTTCATTAGGGTCGGGCAGGAACGGTATAGTTTTGAGGGTCCAACTGCGGCCGTGTTCTACAACTGGCTTGAGAACTCGACGCTCGAACTGGATCTCACGATACAATACCCCAAGCCAGGGCTATACGCGCCTCTCACCCTCCAGACGGGGAACGCCTTCCTTAACGATTCGGCAACGGTCTACGAGAAGATGGATGGATACTCCAAGCGTCACGCACCCATTTTCTGGGAGGAGAACGCTTCCGAGACGGGGAGGTACACGGTTCGTCTTCCCGATAAGGGGTGGTATACGATCAGTGTCTCTGGTAAGATAACGATGGGCCCCGGAGGTGGCATCTCACACAGCCTGATAGGGGCTGAATGGGTTAATGGAACATGGAACGTAATAGAAGGAGTCTATGTCTGGATGAACTTTAGAATCAACTACGAGGATAGATACATCCCCTTTGCGTTGAACGAGGATTTCATATGCTAACTCAACAGGGACTTTCAAAGATACCATAACGATGTGAGCCAACGACAACCAATTCTGAGTCGTCGCAACAGGTTCTTTCAGATCGGGTTGACGGATGGCAATATTTTTAACCCCACAGGCGGATCAGCCAACGAGTCACCGAGCGTAAAAGGTATGTCTGATTACGGAACCAATGAAACGCAGCAGATGAAGATCGATGAGCTGAACCAGTTCTCAAGGGGAGTAGACGCCGTTGTGAGGGTGGTTGCGAAGACGGAGACCAGGGAGGTGAGGTCCAGGTCTGACATGTCCATCCACAGGGTCTCCGAGGCCCTGGTAGGGGACGAGACGGGGGCCATATACATGACCCTGTGGGACGAGGACATAGACGGGGTCGAGGAGGGTCAGACCATAAGCATCCACAACGGGTACATCAACCTGTTCAAGGGCTCCATGCGCCTAAACATAGGGCGAAGGGGCTCCTTCGAAGTTGTGGACGACGATGAGATAGGCGAGGTGAACCTGGAAAACAACCTCTCAAGCAAGGAGATAAAGGACTACGGAAGGGGCAGGAGATACGGCGGAAGGAGATACAGATAGGCACCAGAAAGTTCCCAAACCCCTTTTTCTGAGAGCCAACCCGCGAAGAGGCCAAATAAAATTAATGGGCGAAGCCCCGAATCAGCAGGCCTCATATTAGAGAGACCCCAAATATTACGGATCCGAAGATGGAAGACTCAACCCTCGGAGGAGCCCTTTCCCTAATCGACGGCGACAGGATCGTTGAGCTGGCGAAGGGACTCATAGGGATACCCAGCGTCACCGGAGATGAGCGGAGCGTCATGCTCCACGCGAGGGACCTGCTCGCCGGGTCGGGAATACCCGTAGAACTCTACGGCTCGGGGGAGCGCCCAGTGGTCAGCGCATCCATAAACCCAGACGCGGGGAGGATGCTGGCCCTCAACGGCCACCTGGACACCGTCCCCGTTGCCCTGCCAGAGGCATGGACCAGGGACCCCTTCAACCCGGTGGTCGAGGGCGGGAGGCTATACGGGAGGGGGGCATGCGACATGAAGGCGTCATGCGCCGTTATCATCCACGTCATGGAGATCCTGAAAGAGCTCGACCTGGACCTGGCCGTGACGGCCCAGCTCGTCCCAGACGAGGAGAGGGGAGGAGCCCACGGGACCAAGCTGCTCCTCGGAGAGATGGAGAGGGGGAACCTGAGGCGCCCCGACTACGTCGTGATAGGGGAGAAGAGCAACCTCAAGGTGCGCATCGCCGAGAGGGGCTCATTCCGATTCCAGATAAGGTTCCTGGGGAGGGCCACCCACACCGCCTACGCCAGGACAGAGGGAGTAAACGCCATAGCGAAGGCGGCGAAGGGCGTCCTCGCCCTTGAGAGGCCCATCGAGAAGCACCACGAGTGGATAGGGAGCCCGGTCCTCAGCGTCAACAGCATAGAGGCGGGCACAGTCCCCAACCAGGTCCCTGCGGAGTGCACCATCGACATAGACCGCCGCCTCATCATAGGGGAGACGGCGGACACCGTGGTCGAGGAGGTCACAAGGGCCCTGGACGGGGCTGGGGAGGGGGACCCCAACTGGAGGTGGGAGCTTGTGGCCCAGAGGGACGAGGGCGGGGGGTACGCCTACTCCCCCCCAAGCTACACAGCCCCCGACACCGAGCTGGGGAGGGCATTCTACAGGGCGGTGCCCAGGGCCCTTGGGAGGGAGCCCGAGCTATTCGTTGAGTGGGCCGGGGGGACAGACGGGAGGTTCTACAGGTACGCAGGGGTCCAGACCATAGGATTCGGCCCCAGGGGGGAGCACGCCCACGGTCCTGACGAGTTCGTATACGTCGAAAGCCTCATCGACCAGGCGAAGGTCTACATCGCTCTGGCCCTGGAGCTGGCCGGACCCCCATGAACCCTTCCGGTTAACAGAGCCCATCCCCGAGGATGTGGACGTTTATCCCCTTTCCATTTGAATAGGCTAGGTCTGCGGGCTGAAGGCATGGTAAGAAAAAAGATGGGGGTTCCTTGCTGAATAAGCGGGGACGCGGTAACTATTTAGTCCACGATCTCCTCTATGGGAGAGCCCACTGCATAGACGACCAGGTACGCGGTTATCGGATTATGAGAGTTCGTGTCCATCTTGTGTGGGTCTGTGATCGATCAGATCTTCTTTGCCCAGATCAACCCGGCGCTGCCGAAACTGAGGGATTTCTTACGGATCTCGCAAAACCCATTCTTCTCCAACTCTGTCGGGAAGGTGTCGAACCACGCCGTCCTGCGGATCAAGTTGGTCAGGTTGGAGTCGAAGACCCCTCTCCATTCGGGGAATAGCCTGCCCCCGAGGAGGTTCATCACCCGATTATAGAGGTCCCAGGCCGCCCTGAAGAAACAGTTTCTCGGGAGGGTGAAGTCGTGGACGACGAAGACCCCTCCTCTTCTGAGGTGGGGAGAAACGTTCCTAAGGAGAAGCCCTGGATCGACGTACTTCGCCAGGTAAGAAGAGACCACTGCGTCGAACTCCCCCTCGAGCCTAACGGTCTCCGCGTCCCCCCGCAAGAAACCGCCCTTGACACCGGGATGGCGCCTGAGCCTCTCCTCATACAGGGCAAGATAGTCGTCCGTGATGTCCACCCCGATGATCTCTGCGCCCGGTTGACGCCTCGCCAGCCCCAGGGTGACTATTCCCGTGCCACACGCGAGATCTAGGATCCTCTTCGAGGGGGGAACCCTCTTGTATATCTCCCTCTTCCATAGGGAGTCGAGCCCCAGGGTGAACATCCTGACGACGGAATCGTAGGACCCGGCGGTCCCGGGGAAGAAGGAGCTGACGATCCTTCTTCGGTTCAGGATCACGGAATCGCCTGGAGACACGATGATGATCGGGGAAACACTCAATAAAAACCAAATCATCAGGCCGGTATCCATAGCCTTGACCGGGGGGCTAGATCTTCCTGCCGAACCACAACGGCCTATCCAGGCCCCCGGGGAACATCATCTCCGCGATCTCTCCAGGGGCTCTGCGGACTATGCCCCCGTACTCTGAATCGGGAAAATCTATGCCTGACACGGTGCCAGAGGCTTTCGAGACCACGCTGCGCAGCATCTCCTGGAGCCCCTGTTTGGCTCGTCCCCGAGACAGAAGCTCCCCCGTCTTGATAGGGTCTATTCCTCCTCCTTCCTTTGGGAAGAGGCCGTCAACTATTCTGGGGGGATACACGCATTTCATCAGGAGTATCTCAGAGCCGAATCCCGAGGATTTCCTCCCCTCTATGATCCTCTGCAGGTCCATGATGTCGTCGGCTATCTGGAGGACCTTGCCGCATTGCAGACCATATGCCTGCAGGTCACCCGTCAGACTGCCGATGAGGGAGGGGTCCCCGGGATCGCTCCCCAGTGAGAGCGAGCACCCCCAGACGGCGGCAAGGCCGAATAGCCTCCCTGTCTTGTTTGTTACTATGGCGTCGTAGGTTTCGTAGGGTAGCCCCTTTTCTTCCGAAAGCTCCCCCACGACTCCTTGGACCATTCGAAGGTGCGTCTCGGATAGCTGCCCCACGAAGGAGCCACCGTGCTTTGACGCTATGCCGTAAGGGAGGCTGAGGAGCCCTATGATCTCGAGCATCGCCCTTTTATACCCCTTAGTGAGGTGGATCGTCGGAAGCCCCCTGCGCTCCCCATCTTCGTCGAGCATGTCGTCGAGCATCAGGCTTGAGCTGTGGGCGAGCTCCAGGGCGCAGGCGAGGTCCAGGGCCTCCCCCCGCCGGTCGGGGTTGCCCCGAAACGAGTCGAAGATCAGGAGCATAAGCCCCGAGCGCAGCCTCTTACCCCTGAGGAGCATCCTCACCGTGTCGGGGTCGTGGACCTTCCCCTCGACGATCTCCCCTATCCTCGCGTCCACCTCGGGCTTGATTTTGCCCAGGTATTCTCGGAAGGTCCTCATGCCGTTACCTTTTCCAAGTTTTGCCTGACGGCCCACACTCTGGGGTTTCATCTATCCGTTGCCTTCTCCGATCGTCACCTCAGCCTCCTCATCAGCGTCGCGGCTTCCCTTAGGCCTATCCTCATCCCCATCCTCCTGGAGTTCTCCCTGAAAACCATCGCGTCCCTGATGCCCAGGCTCTCTGACCTGACGAGCTTGTCGATCACCCCGCGCTCCCTCTCCATCCATCCGAATTCCTTGAGGATCGCCCCGGTGTACCCCTCGGGATCGTCCCACATCTCAATCAGGATCCGCACGCTCTTCATCCCTGGGACAACGCCGTCCCCTGCCAGGGGGGCGACGCAGCCTATTGCCTCCCCGACTCCCCATACCTCGGTAGGCTCGTCATCCACGAAGAAGGGTTGGGAGCCGTGGGGCCCCGTGAGGCGTACCTCTCCTGAGCACCCGCAGACCACCCTGTTGCGGTGAGGGCCCCCGATCCAGCCCAGCCCCTCCAAGGTCTCCCGGGGGTCGGCTATTAGGCTCCCGCAGCCAACGTGGTAATCATCCCTTGAGAGGGGGAAGCACCAGGCGAATCCTATTCCCCCGAGCCTTATCCTGTTCCCCAGGGGTTCTTCCGCCTCGACTCTGTACTGCACACAGGGAAGGATGACGTCGCCCCCTATGGGTGGGAGGAACGCGCGGGCCACGCCCGTCGCGTCTATGATCCGGTCATACCTCTCCGCTTTCAGGGGCGAGTGTCTCACCTCCGTCCCCCTGAGCAGGTCCCCCACGAGCCTGGGCTTGTCGAAGGTCATTAGCTCAGCCCCGACCCTCACCTCGTCCATCATCAAGTGGTCGAGCCGCCTGAGGACGTATCGCTCTGGGTCGAGCCCTGCCTCCCCCACCAGGTCTGTGAAGCCCCTTGATGTCCCCCATGCGCAGGGACTCAGCCCGCACATCGTCCCCTTCTCGACGCCGTAGACGTCTACCTCGTGCCCCTCCCCTACGAGGAGCCTGCTGAGGAAAGCGCCGGTAATGCCCGCCCCCGCGATGGCCACCCTCACCCCGGCTTCCTCCTCCTAGGGTCCATTCAGAAGGGCCCCCCTGTGATGACTATGATCGCCAGGAGGTAGCTCATAAGGCAGAGGAGCTTCAGGGCGAGTTCTGGCTTGCCCAGGAATGGGATCAGGATGGGCTCTTCGTCGGACCTCCTCCTCATCGTCCTAGCGTGCCTAGATAGGGTTATCTCTATCGCCGAGATGGTGGCAGCCAGCGCCGCCCAGGGGAGGAATGCTGGGTCGAGCGTGAGGGTGTTTACGTAGGAGCCCACCATGACGGGGATGAAACCGAATGATAAGGAGAACCAGAGGTCGTCGTGGAAGAAGCCCTTCATGAAACCTGAGTTGGGGTAGGCCCATACGAAGAAGGACTGAAGGGGTATCATCCAAATGAGGTGCCATGCCCCGAGCCTCACCATCCAGTAGACTCCGAGGAGTACGCCTCCTGTCAGGGCCGTGACCCCTATAGTCATCAGCTCCCTCGGGGTCAGGCGCTTCACGTAGATGCTCCCCATTCCTGGCAGCTGGTCGAAGGAGTGGGCGGCCAGCCCCAGGCCGAGGAAGTAGGCTGCAGCGATCCCCCAGAATGCGTCCCAGCGGCGCACACCGGCAAGGCCGAAGCCTGTGGCGAGGAAGCTCAGGCTCATGAGCGTGTAGGGGAGGTGGAGTATGGTCCAAAGCTCAGCCCAACGGGAACCCGTCAGCTGGTACCATGTCTGCCTCATTACCCCCAATACCGTATAACAAAAGGTGAACGTTAAGAATATAGCTGTCTCCTATTGGGAGCGGCCCTGCCTGGGCTCAACCCGCTGAACAAATCGCTCCATTCCGCCCTCATGAGCGCCTCCCTGAAGAAGTTGACCATGCTGATGAAGGCCTGTTCGACGGAGCAATCATCCTCGATGGAGGCCCCTGTTTCCCTTCCTTTCTAGTTGAGGGGTAAGTACGATCAGGAAGGGTTCCGGGGCTTCACTCCTCGTTGGCAGGTATCTCTATCTCGGCTATCGCAAGGACTATGTTCATCAGTAGCTGGTAGTTGTCCTCCAGGTAGCAGTATGGCTCCATGAGGAAGGTGAGGTCCCCGAAGGCGGCCACCGTCCCGTTCCTCCTGTCCAGGACGGAGACGACCGAGTATCTTCTCTGCCTCTCCGCCACCGTGGACCAGGTGTCTGGGGAGGTGATGGCCGCGTCCCTGTCTGTGGGGTGGAGGTGGGTCGCGGTGAAGAACACGAGGGTCTCAATGTCGTGGGTGAGGGATGACTCCTCGAAGTCCCTCACGTATATATTCCTGTATAGCCCGTAGTTTTCATCCTCGTTGTACAGGTAGCCGTTCCCGAATGAGAAGCCGTACCTCTTCGAGAGGGAGTTGACGGGCTCAGCGAGGTAGGGGTACTGGATGAACTCGTAGGCAGGGTCGTAGAACAACAGCAGCAGCCGTCCCTTGTTAACGAATGCCTCTATCGTCTTGTACTCGTCGTATGTGTATGCCTCCGTGGGTGCCGCTACGATCAGGCACGAGGCGTAGTCAAGGCCCCCCTCAACCTCCTCCCATGTGGTCCCGTATCCGAGGGAGACCCCCCTGGGGGCTAGCTCCGCGGAGAGGACGTCGAAGACCCAGTGGGAGACCATGTTCCCGTGGGATAGGTCCACTATGACCTGCCCCTTCCCGAAGACCTGGGGCCTCGTGACGTTTCCCTCGGTCACGTTGTCTGGGAACTGCGTCCTCGTGTAGGCCCCCCTGGGGAGGTATAGGTAATAGACGGAGGGGGGAGGGTTTATCCTGTTCAGGGCATCGACCGTGATGTCCCTCCACTGGAGCAGGGTCTCGTTGGAGTAGGAAGAGACTCCCGATGAGCTCCACTTTGGCTGGACGTCCACCACGCCGTACTGGGTGAGGCCTGCCTCGGAGGCTGCCCTCTCTATGGCGCCCTGGAGGGACGCCAGACCGTCTATGAGGCCGAAGTTCTCCGCCTCGACGCCTAGGTAGATCATCCCCCTCTTGAGCTCCTTCTGGGATAGCCTGAGGCGGTCGCCCCTCCCTCCCTCGACGGCCCCCGCGAAGTTTTCAAGGGCCCTGCTCAGGTTGAATGGGAATAGGATGGGGGAGAACCCCGTGGCCTTGTACGGGCCGCTCTCAAGGGTCACCTCGGAGGGGAGGAGCATGTCGGGGCCAACCCCTATGACGCCGACGTTCCCCAACATCGAAGTTGGGCTCGCGTATATGTAGTCGCAGGCTACGGCTACGTAGTATCCCCCGGAGAGGGCGGTGACCACCGAGGCCACGACGGGCTTCTTCTCCCCGAGCTTCACAAGGTCCAGGTATATCTCCTCGATGAGGTGGGAGTAACCCCCAGGGGAGTCTATCCTCACGACGGCCGCCTTTATGCTAGAGTTGTGGACGGCGTTGTTTATTGCCGCCTCCACCTCCCAGGCATCCTTCGAGGAGACTATTGAGCCCTCGACGCTGATGACCCCCACAAGGTTCCGCCTCGGGGCGGGGGCTACCCCTAACCCGGAGAAGTAGAGGTATGCGAATCCTGAGACTATGAGGACGCAAGCCACGGCCATTACCAGGACGAGCCTCTTGCCGAAAATAGAGCTTCCGTCATACATCTTCCAGCACCAACGGGTCCCCCCCATACTCTTCCCTGTCATTGTTTAAACCTATTTATCCCGACCGGGATCGATGGTGGAGCCTAAGACGGGCTTGATCGTAACGGAGATCAAATCTCATGCCCATTTCGTAGGGTCGTTAGGCTCCTTGGCTCCTTCTCCTCAGGAAAATAAACATCCCCACTATGGCGATGGAGGTCGAGGCTATGCTGTATAGGGAAGCAGCAGAAGACCCATAGGCCCCCCAGAGGGAGCCCACCATCGCGTTCGCCATGAAGAAGGCCGAGCCCACCACAAGGTAGTATATCCCGTAGGCCGTCCCCCTGAGGCCTCCCTCCGCGTATAGGGGGACCAGTGCCCTCTGGATCGTCTCGACGACCCCCATGTAGAGCCCGAAGGAGAGGGCCACCCCGTATGCCGAGGCGACGCCTGAGGGGGAGAGGAGGATCAGCAGGGCCGTGGCCAGGAACACGCCGTAACCCATGATGAGCACCCTCTCCTTCCCTATCCTGTCCGATAGGGCCCCGGCGGGGATAGCGACGACGGTGTGGGCGACGTTCACAGCAGCGTATACTATAGGGATGAGGGCGTCTGTGACCCCCGACTCCTGGGCGTTGAGGAGGACGAAGGAGAAGTTGAAGGCCCCAAGAGAGAAGAGGCCCACAACGACGAGCAGCATGGAGAAGTCCCTCGTCATCACCGCCCTGACGCCCCCCAGGAGCCGGAACTCCCCCCCGGCGCCGCCCACTCTCTCCTTGACGAAGAACAGGATGACTATGAGGGCCATGGTCCCAGGGATGAGGGAGAGCCAGAAGACCTCCCTCACTGTCCAGCCGAGGAAGAGGATAGCCGAGGCAGCTAGGGGCCCAACTATGGCGCCCGTCTGGTCGAGGGCCCTGTGGAGGCCGAAGGCGACCCCCCGGCGCCCCTCAGGGACCGACTCGCTTATCAGTGCGTCCCTCGGCGCAGTCCTGACCCCCTTCCCCACCCTGTCGGTGACCCTTATGACGAAGGCGTCGAGGGCGCTGTGGGCTACGGCGAATAGGGGCTTCACAATGTTTGAGAGGCCGTAACCGATGAGGATGATAGCCTTCCTCTTCCTGAACTTGTCAGAGAAGACCCCTGAGACGGCCCTCATCCCGTAGCTCAGGGCCTCCGCCGTCCCCTCTATGAGCCCAAGAAGAGCCTTGCTCGAGCCCGGGAGGCCGAGGATGAAGACGGGGAGGAGGCTGAACACCATCTCGCTTGATACGTCCGTGAAGAAGCTGACGAAACCCAGGGCGTAGACGTTCCTGAGGCCCTTCTCCTCCTCGGCTTCCATGTTACGTTAGGTTGTGGTCCGTCAGGAATAAGGTTTCACACCGATCTGGGGCGCCACCGATAAGTATCCTACTTCAACATATTGGATCGATGAGCATGGTCGATGACGAGGGCAGGGAAGAGAGGGTCAAACAGTTCATAGCGCTCGCCTCAGGAAGGTGGGGAAGAGAGGAGGCCGAGGCTATGAGGCAGACCCTTGAGAGGACCGCCGAGGCTGTCTGGGAAGTGGACCGTTTCAGCCTCGACCCCATGGACCCGCCCCCGACCCTAGAGAACCTCAAACCCAGGGAGGAGCGACCCGTATGGAAGCGTACAGGCTCACAGTAGCCGAGGCCTCAGGGCTGATGAGGGAGGGCAAGCTCACCCCCACTGAACTCTTGGAATCCGTGCTGGAACGCATCGAGAGGCTGGAGCCCCTCCTAGAGGCATGGGTCACTATAGATCGGGAGGGGGCGAGGGCCGAGGCGGATGAGCTGACCAGGGAGGCCGAGGAGGGTGAGTTCAGGGGGCCCCTCCACGGGATACCCGTCGGAGTCAAGGACATATTCTACACGGAGGGGCTGAGGACGACGATGGGCTCACCCCTGTACGCAGGCTTCGTGCCCACCCACGACGCTGCCTCGGTAGCCAAGCTGAGGGTAGCGGGAGCAGTCATCCCCGGGAAGACAGAGACAACCGAGTTCGCCCTCACCGACCCTGCGCCCACCAGGAACCCCTGGAACAAGGAGCACACGCCCGGGGGCTCTAGCAGCGGCTCTGCGGCGGCAGTCTCCTCTGGGATGTGCCCAGCAGCCCTGGGAAGCCAGACCGGCGGCTCAGTCATCAGGCCGGCCGCCTTCTGCGGGGTCGTAGGGGTGAAGCCCACCTACGGCCTCATCAGCACCCAAGGGGTCTACCCCCTCAGCTGGAGCCTCGACCACGTCGGCTTCTTCACCAGGACCGTCAGGGACTCTGCCCTCCTGCTCGAAGCCCTTGCCGGGGAATCTTTCTCGGCTTCATCCGTCTGGGCCTTCGATGACACCGCGCCCAATATAGGCCTACTCAGGGGGTACTTCGAGGAGAAGGCCGACATCGAGGTCTGGGAGGGCGCCCTTGATGCTGTCGAGAGGCTCACGGCGGCGGGGGCTGACGTTGTTGAGGCGCCTCTCCCGGGGGGCTTCGAGGCGGTCCACTCATCCCACAGGGTGATAATGGCTGCTGAGGCGGCCTCGGTCCATGAGGAGAGCTTCGGGGGGAGGATGCACGAATACCGCCTCAATATTAGGGGACTCGTCGCCTCGGGGCTCCTCGTCCCAGCCTCCACTTACCTAAGGGCCCAGCGCATGAGGGGGAGGTTCATCGAGGAGGCCATGAGGGCCCTCAAGGGGTTCGACTGCCTCCTCACACCATCGGCCCCCACACCAGCCCCCAGGGGGTTGGACTCAACGGGCGACCCGGCCTTCAACTCCCCCTGGAGCTTCTGCGGGTTCCCATCGGTCACGGTGCCTTCAGGCCTTACAGGGGAGGGGCTCCCCCTGGGCATACAGCTCGTCGGGAGGCCCTTCGAGGAGCCGAGGCTCCTGGGGGTAGCCGGATTGTGCGAGGGAGCACTCTGCTTCGGTAATGCGCCAAGGGACCCCTGACGCCCCTTTTCTCAGAGCCCTGAGGATTTTTGAGATCGGGGGAAATGGAGACCGTTAAATAACCCCGGCTCAGAGCAATACCCTTGATCGGGATGGGCGGTAAGCTCCTATTCGTGATACAGAGCGGCTTAGAGGACCCGTACAGGGTCAAGTGGGGGCTCAGGATGGCCCTCAACACCTTCATCCACCCCTACGGGGAGAGGGTACTCGACGACGTGAGGGTGCTCCTCTTCGGTGCGGGGGTGGGCATCGTGGACCCCCACGGCCCCTACTGCGAGGAGTTCGGGGAGCGCCTCCTGGCCCTAGAGCAGGCCGGCGTTGAGGTGGCGGCGTGCGTTTCCATAGCCGAGCAGCTGGGCCTCGTGGAGGAGTTCGAGTCCCGAGGGATAGAGCTCGTCCACGCCTCAGCGTATGTCGCCGAGAGGGTCGGCGAGGGCTACGAGGTCATGAACTTCTGAGGTCCCTCCCCCTCCAGTAGGAGACCTCCCAGGGTCCAGGCTCCCCCTCAACGACGGCGAAAAGGGGGTGGGGCTCTGGAAGGCCCTCACAGAGGGAGAGGAGCCTCCTCCGCCACCCGGGGTCCCTCTGAGCCAGGCGCTCCATGAGAAGCTGAAACTCAAAGGAGAGCTGCCCCGAGGTCACGGGGATGAGTTCAACCTCCCCCGATGGCGCCGCGATCTTGGACCCGTCGTAGCTGTAGCCCCGCTTGGAGGCCTCCTCGCGCACCTTGAGGAGGTAGAAACCTACGGCCTTCACCGGCTCTGGGTGGCTCCTGAACCTGTCGAGCTGGGGGTGCCCCCTCCACCCCCTGGTCCTGCCGAGGAGGACGGCCTGGGCGAGGAGGGCCTCCCTCCATAGGGCCCCCAGACCCCTCCTGTCGAGGTAACTGGGGTGGATCGACCAAAGGCGCAGCCCGGACACCACGTTGGGTCTGGGCTCGGAGCCTTATAACCCCGACCCGGCCCCCGGGGGGCACCCTCTGAGGAGCCTTGAAGGCCTTCGGTCGGGGGGAGGTAAGACCTAAAGGGGAGGAGGGTTAAACCATCTGGGATGCGGAAGAAGGGGGCTGCCCTCACAGCCCTGATAGGGGGCGTTGCGATCCTGGGGATCAAGCTGGTAGCCTACTTCATATCGGGCTCTGTCGCCCTCCTCTCGGATGCGCTTGAGTCGATCGTCAACATAGTCGCCTCCGCCCTTATGCTCTTCTCGGTCGTCGTCTCAGATATGCCAGCAGACGAGTCCCACCAGTACGGCCACCAGAGGGTGGAGAACATCTCAAGCCTCATAGAGGGGCTTTTCATCCTAGCCGCGGCCGTCCTAATCATAAACACCGCGTTGGGCCGCCTATTCGTCCCCTTCGAGCTAGAGAAGCTGGACCTTGCAGTGGGGATCTCCCTCCTCGCGACGGCCATGAACGCAGCCATATCCAGGTTACTGTCGAGGACGGCGGTCGAGATCGGATCCATAGCCCTCGAGGGGGACGCGAGGCACCTCCTCTCCGACGTCTTCTCCTCCGGGGGGGTGGCCGTGGGCCTCCTCGTAGCCCATTACACGAGGTGGAGCTTCGTTGACCCTGTCCTGGCCCTCTTGGTCGCCGCCTTCATAATCAGGATGGGGACGGGCCTGGTCATCAGGTCCGCCAGGGGGCTCATGGACCAGTCATCCCCAGAGACGGAGGCCAAGATAAGGGAGGTCCTAGAGAGGCACAGGCCGCGGTTCATAGACTTCCACGAGGTGAAGACGAGGCGCAGCGGGAACAGGGTCTTCGCCGAACTCCACCTCTCCCTGGACAGGGACCTGACTGTTCAGGAGGCCCACGACCTGACGGACCACCTAGAGGAGGAGCTGGAGAGGGAGCTCCCAGAGGTGACCCTCACAATACACGTAGAGCCCCCAGAGAGGAAGAGGAGCCCCCCAGCATAAAGAACTCATTTAAACGCCACGTTTAAGTTAAAAAATCCCGAATTATACTGCAAATTCTTTTAAACAATTTACATATATTTAGAAACGAATTAATTTTGACCACAGGTAAATACTCGACCCTAGGTAAAACTAAGAGGAGCATAATCCTAAGCACTTTGCTGCTGATGGTCTTGACGGCGTCTCTGGGCGACCCCGCCGTGAACGCGAACGAGACCACCCCCGTCTCAGTGACAGAAGAAGCAGGCCCTCTGGACGAAACGCACCCCGACCCATACACGAGCCACAACAAGGTGGTGCCTGCGGAGCGCAACCCACGTAATGTGGAGCCCGGATTCAACGAGTTAACGACGCCTGAATCAGGTTTCGGGGCGGCACCCGTCGAAGGGGCCGACGAGGGGGGCCCAGACCTCCTGCTCATAGCAATGTTCCTTGGCTTCGCGGGCGCAGTCATAGCGCTCCTGGTCACCCAGATGGGAGTGATGAGGGGGAAGGGAGGGGAGAATGGGGGAGAGGCTTGCTTGGAAGCCCAGAAAGAACTGGAATCGGCCATAGGAGACGCCCAGGACCTTTACAACGATGCCAGGCCCAGGTGGCAGGCGTACGCAAGGACGGTCGGGAGGCTCATGGCAGAGTGGGACACGATGGCCGCCCTCATGGCCCACTGGACTGGGGCGGAGGAGGAGCTGTACGAGACTGCGGAGAAGGCCCAGAAGGTGGCAGGGTTCGTCCGGAGCGCCAGCTCCAGGGCCTCGAAGGCCCTCAGGGAGGGGAGAGAGTCCGCCCTCAGGGAGATGGGAGAGGACGTGGCCAAGGACGTGGCATCGAGCATCCTGGGTGAGCCCCAGCGAGGCATGGAACTCGGGGAGGCGACCGCCGGACACCCTCCAGATCTGCATCAAAGACATGCAGGCGATTCTCAGC
>CAYGAH010000267.1:0-6382 GCA_964347685.1 uncultured Candidatus Bathyarchaeia archaeon
GGCCGAAATCAGTATAAAGACTAGCATGGGTGCAAATTTCTTAAAACTGAGCATCTTTCCTCACAATTATAATGTTTCTACGCACTACCCATAATTGTCTTTCGGATGCCATAGACACAGGGAAACATCCAGATTTACGCCCCACTATAATTCTATACCAATCGATCAATATTTATAGTTATATATTACTTAATATTTTTAAAATCACACATATCGCTTCCATCTTAAAATGACACCTATCCAATACGAAAAGATCGACGATTTATCTTTGGAAGCAAATATTATCTGGGAAAAAATTTATCTAAAATCCGAGCATCCTTATCTAGTCACCTGAGGTCGCAATATATTATGTTTAACAGGATCGAGTCCACGATAGTCAGAGTTTTACAGGAACAGCTTAAAACAGTGCCAAAAGAAAACATACACTCAAAAAACCCCGGAGCGGGCGCGAAACTGCCTGCCGTGTCGGTCTCCAACGTCGATTTTGAAATCGGCGAGGTAGGGGTCGGTAGATCGATCGGCGGTGAGGACGCGACCCAACTGGACAGGTTCAGCGGAGACGGAAAGAAGAACAAGTTCGTCCTATCCGAGAAACCCGTAAGACCCATCCTGGCCGTGGAGCATCCACCGGGAAAGAAGCTTGGGGAGGCCGGCTACTCCGTCGATTACAGGAAGGGGGCTGTCACTTTCGCTTCCCCTCCTGAAAAGGGCGAAGACAACGTATACGTCAGGTACCTAAAGCCCTTTGAAACTAAGGGCCTAAGGTTCAAACTCAGATACCATGTCAACGTCATGGCCAAGGACGAGGACCAGAGAGACGAGGTGGCCGTCGAGGTCATGGAGACCCTGCTCAGGGAGGAGGAGGCCCTCAACAGGGAAGGGGTGTTCCTCAAGCCTGTCAAGGGGTTCAACGCGCAGCTGAACGACGAATCCAACAAGGGCCCCTATGGAAAGACCATAGAATACCTGATAGAAACCGATCTCATAGTGGAAGTTCCATACTCTAGGATGGAGGAAATCGAAGTCAAGAAGGTTTGAAAAAGCTAGAGCCCATCCAATATTCAAATCCGCTAAGAAACATCTTCACAATTAACACCTATGAGATAACAATTAAAACATTAAAAAAGAAGTAGATGCTTCCTTCGGCGACTTATCGGGTCGCTGTGCCAACCTATCTACAGGCCTCTAGCCGTTCACTTGTCCTGAGCTGATCCATTGTCTGGAGCTGTTCTTGGCTCGGATCGCAGTTCCTTAGCTGGTCCTGGGTCTGCAACCTCTCGAACATCTGGTCGCACTCCTGTAACTGCTCTCTGGTCTGGAGTCTGTCGCACGTGGGGTCGCACTCATGAAGCCTGTCTCTGGTTTGCAGCTGATCACACGTTTGAAGCTGGTCTCGTACCTGTAGCTGGTCCTTGGCCTGTGAGCCGTCACATGTCTGGTCGCTTGTCTGCAGCTGGTCCCTGGTCTGGAGCCTGTCCGTTAACAGGTCGGCCAGAGCAGGGAGCACGAGGCCCACCGAGGCTAGGGCTACCATCACGGCGGCCAGGACGCCGAGCGCCTTTATTCCCTTCCTCAACATTTCTCACCTCTTTTTCCTTCTGAATAAACCTAGTCAGAAGGCTGGATTTAGACGGTTCTCGTAACGGCCGTTTCAAGAAGTGAAACGGTCACTCCGTGCCGGATCGCTTAAAAATGAAGGGGCCTGCGCTCACCAACCATAAGGAAGAAAGGTCATGTGTCAGGTCATGGATACTTGTTATGAAGCTCTACGTTTCCGCCTCATGGTTTTAGATGCAATTTCGTCACGGGATAGTATAGCTGAGACCTTGAATACCTTTGGAGACATTTCTAGCACCGCCTTCACATACCACCTTGTAGACCCAAAGGGAAGTCATAGAGAAAAAGACGGGCTAACGGAAGGAAGATATTTTAAAGAATGCGACGTTGGAATGGGGAACAACCATGCGTGGACTCACAGGCTCAGAGAGGGCTCGCCTGAGGGCCATGGCGCACGGCCTCAAACCCCTGGTACAAGTGGGCAGGGAAGGCCTCACAGAGGCCCAGATCGAGAACATCGACAGGGCCCTCGAGGACCACGAGCTCATAAAGGTGAGGTTCCTCGGGCATAGGGAGGAGAAGAGGGAACTCTCCGGAGAGATATCGGAGAGGACGGGGAGCAAACTTGTGGGCCTTATCGGCAACGTAGCCATCCTCTACAGGGAGAGCCCCGACCCCTCCAAGAGGAGGATAAAGCTATCTGGTTAGCCCCGGACAGACCCTTCGGAGACGGATCGTAGGCCCCCTACCACGGCTCCAACAGTTACGGCTTCGACATGGAGCCGGTGACAGAGGACTCTCATCACCACAACTAATATTAGTCCCTCGTAGACCCGGATCGTTTGAAGATGGTTCTAGACATCATCGAGAATTACATCGTGTGCGCCTCCCTGAGCTTCGCAGCGGGTATTGCTGCGGCCTGGCTCTACTTCAAGCAGAGCATCCAGAGGAAGGGAATAGGCCAGGTAATCGAGTGCGCCCTGATCCAGAAGAACATATCCCAGCTGGATTCGCTGTCGGCCACCCTGAACAGGCTCGTAGCCCAGATGAAGGAGAGCGGCGATGAGCTGAGCGAGCAGATAAGGCTCGCACAGGACATAGAGTGGAACCTCAAGCCCAGCAAGAGCACGGCCGCCGAGAGAGGGGACTTGGGCGTGGAGCCTCAAGAGGCCATCCAAGAGGAGCAGCCCCAACCACCTCCCGTAGAAGAAGACTCTGACGAGCTTAGGTGCGTTTAGCCCCCCGCAGCCGCCCCGGAGGAGAGAACAGCCTAATCAAAGCTGTGCTCTTTCTTCTTGGAAAAGAGAACCCTGTAGCCCCCCTTCTTCCCCAGGACG
The DNA here is from genome assembly GCA_964347685.1 of uncultured Candidatus Bathyarchaeia archaeon. Lineage (GTDB taxonomy): Archaea > Thermoproteota > Bathyarchaeia > TCS64 > TCS64 > CAYGAH01. The sequence goes on from CAYGAH010000267.1 coordinate 2,895, forward strand.
CCCACGTTGCCGAAATTCTTCTCCATGAGGCCGGCCAGAATTCGCCCTCCCTTGTTCCACTGGGCCACTAGCTGGAGGGAACCCCCCTCTGCGAGGCGGGGGAAAGCGCCCTCGACCAGGGGCTCGACGACCCTCCCTATCCCCGCCGAGATGGGGGGGTTGGAGACGATGGCTTCGAAGCTCAAGCCCTCCACGGGCTCGTACAGGTGGCCCCGCCTGACCTGTGCATTCTCCACGCCGTTCCGGGCCAAGTTCTCCTCCGCCAGGCCCACAGCCCTCTCGTTCAACTCGGTCATCCAGACCTCGAGGCCGGGATTCACCCGCGCAGCCACGATCCCTATCGGGCCGTAGCCGCACCCCACGTCGAGGAGCCTCCCCGCCTCGGGCAGCTCCATGGAGTCTATGAGCAGTCGGGTCCCAGGGTCTATACGCCGGTGGGAGAAAACGCCCGAAGACGTGACGAACTCGAACTCTAGGCCCCGGAGCCTGCACCTGATGAGGCCCCTCTTCTCGGGGGAGGAGGGGCGGCGGGAGAAGTAGTGGTCGGACACCCTCACCACATTCTTGGGTATGTGCCCCGGGGCATAAGGACCCTCACGGGCGTCGCGGCTATCCCGTGCTCGGAGTTCAGGACCTCCTGGCTGGACATCTCGGCCTTCATCAGGGAGACCCCCTCTCCCTTCTGGGTCATCACCGCGACAAGGTTTCCCGGCATGATCCCCGACTCAACCCTCAGGATTCCTGGGACCGCCAGCTGGGCTCCCGTGCAGATGGCCTCCACCGCCGAGTCCCTCACCCAGACCTTGGGAAGCAGCTCGAGCCCCCTCTCCATGGGGAGGACGACCCTGCGGATGGGCTCCTCGTCCCCCTCCTCCCTGTAAAGGTCGAGGGCGTCGACGAGGTCGAGCATGGATATGGCCTCTTCCTCGACGAAGGGGCCGCTCCTCGTCCTCCTCAGCTCGTGCATGTGGGCCCCGCACCCCAGGACCTCGCCCACGTCGTAGCACAGCTTCCTGATGTAGGTGCCGCTCTGGCAGGCGACCTTGAAGAGCCAGTTGCGGCCGTCCCCCTCCAAGTAGTCGATCCAGTAGATGGTCCTGATCCTCAGGCGTCGGGCCACAGAAGCCCTGACCGGAGGCCTCTGGTATATCCTCCCCTCGAAGAGCTTCAGGACCTCGACGAGCCTGCCCTCGCCGACCTCTTCGTGGGTCCTCATGATGCAGACGTACTCCTTCCCCGCGGCGAGGAGCGCCTGGACTATCTTCGTCGCGTCCTCGAAGGTGACGGGGAGGACCCCCGTGACCCTGGGATCCAGGGTGCCCCCGTGCCCGGCCTTGTCAAGCTCCATGAGCTTCTTCACCCACGCGACGACCTCGTGGCTGGTCGGCCCAGCGGGCTTGTCGATGATGGCGAGACCGAACCTCAGGTGCTGTTGGAGGGGCCTCTGGTCGGGGGGGCACCCTAGGCCCGGCTCGGTCTCCTCCTCGGCCCTGATCAGTACGGTCCTGGCGATCTCCCATGCGGGCCTTGCGGCCATCTCAACCCCTCTGAATGAGAGCCCAGCCTCTTTAAAATATAGTGTAGAACATTTATGGGATGAGGTTTGAGGGCCGTCCTTTTCGACCTGGGTGGGACCCTCGTGGACTACTACCGGCGCCACGAGTTCTCGGACGTCCTAGTGGAGGCGATAAACGGAGTCACGGACCTCCTAGACCGGAAGGGGCTGCTGGTAGGGGCTCAAGAGAACATATGGGAAAAGGTGCAGGGGGAGAACCACGAGTCCCCTGATCATAGGGTGAGGCCCCTTGAGGGCAGGCTATCCAGGATATTCGGGGTCGATGAACCCAAGCTTCTGACGGAGATGTGCGGGCGCTTCATTGAGCCCATATTCTCGAGGAGGCGCATCTTCGGAGACACCCTGCCAACCCTGAGGACAATCCGCAGCAGGGACCTAAGGACCGCCATAGTCTCCAACACCCCATGGGGAAGCCCCGGCAGCCTCTGGCGGGAAGAGGTACGTCTATCAGGGCTGTCTGACTGGTTCGATGCCGCGGTGTTCTGCAGGGATGTGGTGTGGAGGAAGCCCGCGAAGCCTATCTTCGAGCACGCCCTAAAACTGCTGCAGACGCCCCCTGAGGAATGCCTCTTCGTTGGAGACGACCCCAGGTGGGACATCGCTGGGCCGGCGGTGGTTGGGATTGCTCCGGTACTGATAGACAGGAGGGGGTACAATCGAGATCCATGTGTAGAATCGATAAGGGGGCTGGGGGAGTTGACAAGGCTGTTGGACGCGGCTCCTGACGGCATCTGAAATATACCTTCCCACGTTTAATCAATTGCAATTGGCTGGGGACTCGGTTTGAGCATCTCTGTCGAGGCGGCGCGCAGGCTCATGATGGAGAAGCAGTGGATAGGCCCGATCCCATCAAAGGCAGGCAAGGGGGACGTGTTCGACACGGTGGACAGGCTGGGATGCGTCCAGATAGACACCATAAACGTAGTGGAGAGGGCCCACTACCTCACCCTCTGGTCGAGGCTAGGATGCTACGAGAAGGGGCTTCTCAGGGAGCTGGTCGACGACGACCGCCTCCTCTTCGAGCACTGGGCCCACGCCGCCTCAGTCATCCCATTCAGGGACTACAGGTACTTCATCCACTCCATGAGGGTAAGGGAGGCAGAGATGCCCAGGCGCCTGAGGCGCTGGGGGAACGCAAGCCGGGAGATGGTGGACCACGTCCTCGAGAGGGTAAGGGAGGAGGGGCCCCTGGCCTCCAAGGACTTCGAGCACGAGAGGGAGAGGCCAAGGGAGGGTTGGTGGGACTGGAAGCCAGCGAAGGTCGCGCTGGAGGCCCTATTCGGGGCGGGCGTCCTCCTCGTGTCCAGAAGGGACAACTTCCAGAGGTACTACGACCTGGCGGAGAGGGTGTTACCTGGCTGGGTGGACACCTCCGAGCCCACCGACGAGGAGCGCACCCGTTTCTTCTCGAGGAGGACGATGGGATGCCTCGGGCTCGTGGAGCCTTCTGAAATCCGGGAGTACTACCAGCACTGGTCGGTAAAGCTTGGGAAGTCGAGCAAGCAGCTAAAGGCCGTCCTCGATTGTTTGGTTGATGAGGGAGAAGCTGATAGGTTCAGGGTCGAAGGAAGGGAAAAGCCCTGCTACTGCCTCCCTGAGGACTCGGGACGCATCGAGGAGCTTGAGTCTGGAGACTTCGATTTCGGGGGGGTCAGGTTCCACACATACTTCGACAACCTGCTCTGGCTAAGGGATAGGGTGCGAGACTTCTTCGGATTCGAGCCGAGGCTCGAGACCTACATCCCCAAGGCCGAGCGGACATACGGCTACTACCACCTCCCCATCCTATACAGAGACAGGCTCGTAGGCAGGTTGGTGCCCAAGATGGACCGAGAGAGGGGGGTCCTCATCGTTCGAAGTATATGGCACGAGCCCTGGTTCGAGGCGGACGAGGCCTTCGATGACCTGTTCC
>CAYGAH010000268.1:0-1854 GCA_964347685.1 uncultured Candidatus Bathyarchaeia archaeon
GGCCTAAGGGTGGGGTTCCTCTCCCATGCCTCCCTGCGCTCCAGCTCCCTCCCAAGCTTCATCAACCTCTCCTTGAGGAGGCGGGCTATTATCTCCCTGTTCCTCTCGCCCCTCTCCCTCAGAGCCCTGACCCCTACCCTCAGTATCTCGTCCTCACCTGGGCCCACACCTATGTCGGGCTTGTTCTGGAAAGCGTTGAATACATCTGCGTCCGAGTCGTGGCGGGCTGCGAAGTCGTTCTCTGCCCCCTTCCCGTGGGGGGTTACGTATATGTCCTCGTCAGTCCTCTTGGCCAGAATGCTGAGAAGTTCGTCCCCCTCCTGATAGGATTCTTCCTCCTCGAAGTCTGCGTTTAGTAGGACCTCCACTGCCACCTTCTCCGCTAGCCTCTGGTTGTCCACCACAGAAGTGACGACGGCGGCGTTCAGGAGGTCCTCGAATCGGAGGTGCCCCTTCCTGAGGTAGGCTGGCAGAAGGAGCCTACCCATGGTTATCGCCTGTCTGGGGCTTGGCTTCTCCTGGCATTCGGGGCTCCTCCTCATCCTGTGAACGAACTCGGGGATGAAGTAGCTCGCGTACTTGAAGGGGTACTCCAGGGAGTCTAAAGCCACTTAACCTAGTCTCCTTTCCAGGATCTCCTCTATAATCCCCCCGACCGTCCTCCCCTCTTCCTTAACCCTCATCTCCTTCCCCAGCACCGCGGGTGCGAAGAACCTTATGACTGCGTCCTCTTCATCGAACTGGTCGAAGTATTTGTTCACCAGCCGGGTGAGGAATATGCCTGACCTTGGGGATGCGGGGATCTCAAGGGCGGGGTTCTCCCTGGTCTCCCTTACGATGTCGTATATCTTCTCCAGGGTGCTCACTGGGAGGCTGAAGGCGGGGGTGTTCTCCCTCAGTATCTCAAGCTCCGTCTCCCTGCTGGGGTAAGTAAGCCTTATCCAGCAACCTATCCTGTCCACAAGGACCTTAGATAGCCTGTAGGTCCCCGACGTCTCTATCGGGTTCTGGGTGGCGACGAATGCGAAGTTGTCGTGGGCCTTCACCATCCCCAGGGGGAAGATGTGGTAGTGCCTCTCCTCAAGGGGGGCTATGAGGCTGTTCTGGCAGAACTCGGTAGCCCTGTTTATCTCCTGGGCGACGAATAGGCCCCCCTCGACCATTGCTCGGATGAGGGGGCCCGGCTCGAAGCTTGAGACGTTCCTCCCGTTCCTCACCACTAGTGCGGGGTCGAAGGAGCCTATCAGGCGGCTCGGGGTGACGTTCTCGTCGAAGAACACCTCGTGGAAGCCCCTCCCCGTGTCCTCCGCAACCTTCCTCGCCAGTAGCGACTTGCCGACGCCCGGGGGGCCGACCAGGCAGGGGGTTATCCCTGTGTCCAGGGAGTCCTTGAGGAGCCTGTAGGCCTTCTCGTACTGCCCCTTCAGGACCACGGGGTGCTCTATCCTTATCTTCTCGACGATGCTCTTTTCCAGCATCTTCCTGAAGCCAAGCTCCCTCTCTGCCATCATCGCCGGGTCCAACCATCTATTACATCGGTTAATTTAAATCTTCGATCAGGCGAGCCCTGGAGCGCTCTGAGTCAAAGTTTAAATGTTTGTGTACAGCGTATCTGTGAGTCGTTACCCTTTTAGCGTAAGACGATAGTGGTTAACGATTCGATAGAGGGAGAACCGTTGATCGAGATAAGGTTGCACGGCAGGGGCGGCCAAGGGGCGGTCACCGCCTCTAGGATAATCGCAACTGCCGCTTACGAGGAGGGAAAGTACTCTCAGGCCATACCCATGTACGGTACAGAGAGGCGTGGCGCGCCCCTCACGGCCTTCGTCCGAATCGACGATCAGAGGGTGAGGG
>CAYGAH010000269.1:0-12749 GCA_964347685.1 uncultured Candidatus Bathyarchaeia archaeon
CGACCGCAGCTTCGTCGCCATAGACGTCTCGACGGCCCCCTCGGTCCCCTACTACGCGGCCCAGGGCCACCCCCAGGACATCCCGGTCTTCCACAGGAACCCCGACGGCTCTAAGACGCCCCTCTCCTTCAGCGAGCTCTCCCCCCTGGGGGACACCTTGATAGGCTACCTCGACATACTGAGGGTCTACGCGAAGCCGGAGGACCTTGGAGCAGTCAGGGAGGCCGCCCAGAGGAGGTTCGGGAAGGAGGCCTCGGCGACGAGGGTGAGCTACTGAGCTCCTCGACTAAGCCCTCATCGGCCACCACCCTTAGGCGCATCCCGCTCCTCAGGGCTTCCAAAGGATCTTCCCCAAAACTGTCGACGAGGGGTATGCCCGATATGACGCAGCCAGTGGCGATGATCGCCTCCGTCTCACTGTTGATGATGGCCGCGGGCGCCGTCCCAAGCTTCTTCATCCTGTAGATCACGTAGCTGCCCACTGTGCTCCCCTTCCCGGTGGGGAAGACGAAGACCTTGCCAGTGATGCATTGGCCCTCGACCGCGTGCCCGGGTTCCACGACCACTCCCGTCTCTGGGTCCACCCCCCCGTAGAAGCTGACCGGGTCCCTGCTGACGAGGGCCTCCCCCTCAGCGGTCCCCCCGACCACCTTCCTCCCCCTGAGCCTCATTCCTCCTCCCCCAGGAGCTCCCTCAGCGTCGCCATGCAAGTGCCCAGGCCCATGCCCGCCATGTAGTGCCCAGCCTTGAAGCTGTTGGTAGCCACCTCGCCCCACCCCATCTCTTTCAGGGGGGCAACGACCATGCATGTGTCCCTGTAGACCCTGCCCCCGGCCTCCTCGATCGCCCTGATGTACCCCGCCTTCTCGGCCTCCTCGTATACGCCCCGGCTGGTGAAGACCCAGAGCCTCCCCCCCATCTCCCTGCCCTCCACAAGACCGGCTATCTCCTCCAGCTCCTGCAGACCGGCGTGGGGGCAGCCCAGGCAGTAGATAGGGTTCTCAAGGGGCTTAGTGAACTGGGCCGCAACCCCCTCAAGGTCGGCCCTGGTAAAAGTCATCCTCTCAAGCCCCTCCAGGTACCCCTCCATCTCCCCCGCCTCGGGGGTCACCCCCTCCCCGTGCCAGAGGGCTATGCCCCCGCTCGTCGCGCATGCAGCCCCAAGGGCCTTCATCGACTCCAGGTCTGGCTGCCCCAGCCCCCTGAAGTAGGGGACCGTGGTCCCAAGCCGCCTCCCCGTCCAGTAGCCGAGGGCGCTGTAGTCCATCGCGTCGCTCAGCTCCGCCTCGACCTCCACGACGACGCCTGGACGCCTGTTCTCGTCGAGCCTATAGCCGTATATGGCCGCCCGCCCAGTCACTGCGCTGGCCAGGGTCGTGGGGCCGGACTCCCTGTTTGTGCGGGCCCCGAGCACGGAGTTGGCGAAGCAGACGGCGGAGGACTCTGCCCAGGCGACCTGGGCACCCAACTTTGGGACGTGCCCGACGAGGTACGGCGTGCATGTGCATGTGGGCTCGATCCCCATCCTGACGAAGGCCCCTATGATCCTCATCTGGCCGTCGGCGAACTCCTCTGGGACCCCCATCTCCGCCCACCTCTCCAGGTCCATCCCTGCGGGGTTGAGGGTCGCAGGTATGATTGCCCTGGCCCCCGTTTCCGCCTGCTCCTCGAGCCACTCGAGGCCGGCTTCCCCAAGGTTCTTGTAGGAGACGCCTGAGATGTGGGCGCTCTCAACGGGGACCAGCCTCTCGGCGCCGAAGACCTCCCCCAGAGCCACGAGCAGCTCCATGAGCTTGGCCGCCGCAGGCCCCCTATCCCCAGACAGCACCCCCTCCTCTTCCCTGGTCAGGTACAAAGGAATCAGAATATCTGGAAGCAGGGGGAGTTATAAAATGTGACTAGCCGGGGTAGCGGTCCAGAAGCCTCCTGACCTCCCCTGAGACGGGGATCTCGGGCCTCCTGAACCCCTCAGGGTCTTTGTACATTGGTCTTGTGGCATCTATTCCTACCTTGCAGCCCAGCTCCTTCTCCTGGTCGGAGGCGGGGTCGAGGCTAGAGACCCTAACGTGGGGGACCACGAGCAGGTCCTCGTCGCCCCTGAACCTGGTGGCTATAGCCCACTCCACCTGCTCCATGTCGTATGGGTCTATGTCGGAATCGACGACTACGGCGTGCTTCAGGCTAGGGTGGGCCGAGAATATGGCCATGAGGACGTTCTTGGGGTCCCCCTCCCTGAACTTGTCGAAGCTGACGACGCAGTGGAGCCAGCCCATTCCGCCGGGGGTCATGTTCACCCCCCTAACGGTGGGCACCACGTTCCTGACGTACTCCCAGATCTTCACCTCCCTGGGCATACCCATAAGCAGCCTGTGCTCCGAGCCTGAGGGGAGTATAGTTTCATACATGTAGCCCTCCCTGTGCATCGCGCCCACCAGCTCGACGACAGGCTGCATCCTCCGCAAATCGTAAGTGCCTGAAAGGTCCACGAAGGGGCCCTCCGCCACTTCCTCGTCGAGCCTCAGCCTCCCCTCCAGAACCAGCTCCGCATCGGCGGGAGCCAGCGCATCCACGTGCTCGCACTCCGTCAGACTGAGGTCGCCTCCCATGAGTTTGTTCGCCACGTCGAACTCCGAAACGCCGAACGGGGTTGGGAGTGCGGCCGCCACCATAACCGCCGGGTGGAGGCCTATGCTTATGCTGACGTCGAGGCCATTTAGGCCCTCCTCCCTAGCCATCTGGGTGATCCTGTAGAGCTGCCGGGGCACGATCCTTATGGCCATCCTCTTATCGTCGAGGACCAACAACCTGTGGAAGGAGACGTTCTCGGCAGACCCGTCTGGGGTACGAGCGTATACTATGCCCGCCGTTATGTATGGGCCGGGATCCCCCTCGAAATGGGTTGAAACGGGGATTTCGGAGAGGCTCATATCCTCCACCACCTCCTTCACAGGGCCGTCCCCCACACCGCACTTCACCGGGTTCCTGGTCGCCTCAAGAAAATGTGGGTAGAGCTCCTCAGCGCTCATGCCCAGCGCCTTCAGTATCCTGTCGCGCGAGCCGCAGACCCCGCCCACAACGCTGTTACCGAATCCCTTAACCCTCTCGAACAGGACCACTTTCCCGCCGTCGAAGTGTCTCAAAGCTGCCGGGACATCGTACACCGGCGAAAGGGGTTCCTCTATTCTCAACAGTTCTCCTTCATCTTCGATCTCGTCCAGAAAAGCCCTCAGGTCCTTCATCCACGCTCCTCCTCCCTTCCCTCAGCCAGCCTCATCGCCATCTCCAGCAGGAGCCTCCCAGCCGCGCTGCCGGTCCCCAGGGACAAGTTTATCGAGACGACAACCATCTTATTGAAGCGGGCCGAGAGCTGCTCCCCTATGAGCCTCGCCAGCATCTGGTCCCTCTCACCCAGGATCTGGGATGAGACCCTGCCAGGGAGGGTCACGGCCATCGAGCCTAGCCTGGGTCGCTCCCCCTCCCAGAAGAGGGCTAGGACGGCGTTCTCCAGCTCCGCCAGGGCCCCGTGCAGCCTCTTTTCGCCGAAATCAGAGCTGGTGGTGGAGAAATCTAGGCTCATACCACCAACTCTTTGGCCCCTTGACCAGTTAAGCCTATCCCTCAACTGAAACCGTTAAAAACGTCTTGGAGGAATCTTCCACAGCCTTGGAGATACTGGTCGTTTCGGACATCCACAGCAACCTCACGGCCCTCAATAGGGTCCTAGACGACTCGGGGGAATTCGATGCCGCTATTTGCGCTGGAGACGTGGTGGGCTACGGGCCCGACCCAGCGGAGTGCGTAGATGTCGTTTCCAGGATGGGGATGAGGTGCGTCTCGGGGAACCACGACCACGCAGTCGCAACCAGGGAGACCGACTGGTTCAACCCCGCCGCCCAGGAGGCCATAAGGAACAACAGGCGCCTCTTGGGCAAGAGGGACAGGGCCTGGCTCGGAAATCTCCCATTGCACCTGAACTTGGACCTGGGCGGCAGGAGGGTCGTTGTCTACCACGGGAGCCCCAGAGACCCCCTATACCATTACGTTTACCCCCTGGAAGCGGAGATGAGGGCCGACAGCTACCTCAGGGCCACGGGAGCCGACATCCTGATCCTGGGTCACACCCACATACCCTACACCATCCAGAGGGACGCAGGCGTCGTGTTGAACCCTGGCTCCGTCGGGCAACCCCGGGACGGGGACCCAAGGTCTAGCTACGTCCTGCTGGACTTGGACAGTATGGGGGTGGATCACAGGAGGGTCGGGTACGACATCGATGAGGTGGCCTCCAGGATAAGGGGTAGGGGGCTGCCAGAGGTCTTCGCCTCCAGGCTCTTCAGGGGCCTCTAGACCACCCTCATGACCTTCTCCTCGTGGTAGCCCACGATGACCCGCATGAACCCCCTGAGCCCCTCGTCCAGCTCTGGGTCCCCCGTGTCGACCGTCAGCGCCCTCAGCCCCCGAAGCTTGACAGGCGTAGCGACGACGACTATGTGGTCCAGCCCAACCGCTCGCAAAACAGCCGGGCTGATCTGCTGGTTGCCCCTCCCTAGGAGGGAACCCTGGCCTCCCAGGGGCGAAAGGACGACCCACGTGTCCCCACCTACGACTTTGAGGAGGGAGGACTCGTCCGCGTCCTTCAGGATCAGCCTCCCATTTCTGACGACATCAACGCCCAGGAGGGTCTTCTCCACGCCCATGACCTCGGCAACCTTAGCCACTGTGGAGCCGGGGCCTAGGACGTAGGTCTCCCCGGGCCTCATGCCCTCGACCACCCGCGCAGCCACGGCCTCCTTCATCAGCTCCTCGTCGGCCCCCGATCCAGCCACCTTCTCGCTGAGCACCAGAGAGGCGACGAAAGGCGTCTTCGCGTAGCCCCTCAGGGAGGCCGAGAGGCGCCCCTCCCTGTAGGCCCCTTCATCGATGTCCATCACCTCCCTATCCACCAGAGGCGCTTCACCCTCCTCGAAGCTCCTCAACAAATTGCCCGCCGCCCTGGGCGTCGACGCGAATACGGCGCTGTACATCTTCACCCCCGCGGGGATCCCAAGGATGGGGACCCTCATGTCCACGACATCGATTATGTCGGCCGCAGTCCCGTCGCCGCCAGCGAAGGTTATCAGGTCCACTCCCAGCCCCTCCATCCTCCTGGCGGCATCCTTGGTGTCTTCTGCTGTCGTGATTTTCTCCTCGGCCCTCCCCAAGACCTCGAAGTCGAACCCCAGAGACCTAAGAACGTCCTCCCCCATGCTCCCCGACCAAGTCACCCATCTAACATCCAGATCCGTCAAGATGGAGAGAGCATCCTTAGCACGGTCCTCTGCCACTGGTTCTGCGCCCCTCTCTAGAGCCTCCCTAAGAACCTCGTCCCCGTCCGTCCCCTTGAGGCCGACCCTTCCGCCCATCCCTGCGATGGGGTTTACTATGAGCCCGATAAGCATCTCTGGTCCTCTTCGCCTTATAGCAATATAAATAAAAGGCTCCTACACAGCTAATGTGGAGTTCCGGGGAACATGTCCAAGACAGGAGCCAGACAGGGAATCCGCGGCACGATCTCAGGCGCCCTCAGGGACATCGACCTGGGCGTCCTGAGGGTGACGAAGGAGACGGCGCTCTCGACGGGTATACTGGGCCTGGTCGTCGTCATAGCCATCCTCCTGAGGGTGCTCCCCCTCAGGTGGGGGGCCTACTTCACGGCCTACGACCCCCTTTTCCAGTACAGGGTGACCGAGTACGTCGTCAAGAACGGCTACGCCTCATGGTTCACATGGCACGACACCCTCAGCTGGTACCCCATGGGGCGGGACATCGCCCAAAGCTCGTATCCGGGGGTCCCCTTCTCGGCGGCTTTCGTCTACCATCTCCTCAGCGTCATAGGGATGAGGGTCTCGGTCTACAACGTCTGCCTGTTCTTCCCCGTGCTGATGGCTTCCCTCACATGCGCAGCAGCATACTTCCTCGGGAAGGACCTGGGAGGGAGGACGACGGGACTCTTCGCAGCCTTCTTCATGGCCGTGAGCGCAGCCTTTATAGGGAGGACATCACTGGGCTTCTTCGACACGGAGAACATAGGCATCTTCGGGATGGTGACCACCTCCCTCCTGTTCCTTAGGTCGATAGAGAGGGACAAGAAATTCGAGTACAGGATGCTCTACGCCTTAAGCGCGGGGCTCTCTATGGGGTACATATTCGCCTCCTGGGGCGCAGCCCGGTACATACCCAGCCTGATAACGCTATTCGTGTTTGCGGACCTGGTATTCGGACTATACGACAACCGTGTCCTCGCCTCATATGGGTTAACCATGGGGGTCGGCTTCGCCATCGCTATGATGGTCCCCAAGCTGGGCCCTGCGTACCTAACCGACGTTGAAAACGTGGCAGTCCTCGCAGTGATGCTGGGGCTGCTCGCCTACGAGGGGATCAAAGAAAGAGTGGACCCTGGAAAGCTGAGGGTGATGGGCGTGGGGGTAGTTGGCGTTCTCATCGTGGGCGTCCTCGTCCTCTCCGTCCTTGGTGTCGTGACCCCCCTCGGAGGCAAGTTCCTTAGGGTGCTTAACCCATTCGCAGGAGGAGAAAGCCCCCTGTTCCAGTCCGTCGCGGAGCATAAGCTTTCTCCATGGACAGACTTCTTCGGCAGGTTCGGCCTCAACCTTGCCCTGGGAATGCTTGGCTCATACTTCGCTTTGAAGGGCCTAACGGAGAAGAAGCTCTATGGGCTCCTATTCTTCCTCACGGCGTTGTACTTCGCAGGTACGATGAGCAGGCTGGCTCTGATACTCGCCTACCCCGCCAGCCTCATGGCGGCGTACGGTCTCGTGGAGCTCCTAAAGCCCTTCGCCAACATGATGAGGCAGAGGGCGCCTGACAGGCGGAGGAGGAGGCGGCTGGAAGCCTTCGGCGTCAGCAGGGAGCTGGGGTTCATCATAGTGGCGGTTCTACTCATTGCTTCATTACCTACAATCTGGAGCATAGCAAACAACGCTGATGACCCGACATTGCTGGCTTCGTCAGCGATCCCAGTTAGGTTCGGGGGAGAATACCCTCAGGACTGGTTGCAGGCCCTTTCGTGGATCAGGAGCAACACGCCCGTGGACGCGATAGTGGTCTCGTGGTGGGACTACGGCTACTGGATAGAGGCGATGGCCAACAGGACCACCCTCGCGGACGGCGCGACAATGAACACATGGCAGATCGCCAACATAGCTAATATGATGATCCTCCCCCAGAACGAGTCTATCAAGCTCCTGGACAAGTACGGTGCGGACTACATCGTGGTCTTCGTCACGTTCAATCCCAACAACCCACAGACGGAGTGGCCCTGGGGAGACAACGCGAAGTGGAGGTGGATGGTCAATATCGGAGGTTTCAACGAGTCAGATTACCTCGACTTTAGTACTGGGCAGTACAAGGACAAGTACTATGAGACGACCCTATACAACCTCATGTATCGAGTAGCGAACTCGGATTACTTCAAGCTGGCCTTCGCATCTGATTACAGCTACGTGCTGGTCTACAAAATCGTGCATCAGGGAGCCTAGACGTAGAAGGGCTGGGATTCTTCCTCTTGTTCCTGCTCGCTCAGCCCCTTCTCAATGCCCCTCTTGGTCACCTTTATGTCGTACTCTAGGAAACCCTCTGCGAAGCCGTTGAGGGTGCTGCTCATCTCGTCGAGCTCCTCCCTAGTGAACCTACCCATGACCTCCGGGTTGTTCACGTACTGGAGCCAGCCGAAGACGCTGTGATTTATAGCCAGCAGAGCCCCCTGGATCGTCCTGACCAGGTCGAGCCTGTCGGGGTTCTCCGTTTCGAGGGCTCCCTTGACCATTTTCAGGTATTCCTCGCACTCCTGTATCCACCTTTCACCCATCTTCCCAACCTTCTACAGAATTATTTCAACAACTCCACACTGCCGGTTTTAATATACCTTGTGGCGAATAGCTCCTGTCACCCGCAAGCTTATGAGGTTTTGGTGCCCTGATCCTCAGAGTGGTTAGATGCCATCGAAGATAAGGGCCTCGCACATACTGGTCGAGAAGCACTCTCAAGCACTAAGGGTGATCGAGGAGTTAAAGGGCGGCTCGGATTTTTCGGAGCTAGCCAAGAGGCACAGCCAGTGCCCATCCGGCAAGAGGGGAGGGGACCTGGGCTTCTTCGGGAGGGGGCAGATGGTGAGGGAGTTCGAGGTGGCAGCATTCTCCCTCGGGAAGGGGGAGGTCTCGGGGCCCGTGAAGACCCGGTTCGGATACCACATCATAAAGAGGACGGCCTAGAACCCTTATTTTATACCCATCTTCACGGGGTCCGTGAACGTCCTCAGGGCAGTCACTAGGAGCCCCGATCTGTCCCTGCGGATGTCCCTGAAGGCCTCACACTCGACCCAGCAATTGGGGCACATGCCGTCACCGATTAGCTCTCTGGTCCTTTCCGCCTCTTCTGAGAGCCAAATCTCCTCAAGATGCTGCTCCCTTGTGTTCCCCATCTTCCTGTCCATGATTATGCATGGGTAGACGTTCCCGAAGGGGTCAAGGAACATGGAGTCGGAGGCCGCGGAGCAGCGCAGCTTCCTCTCGTTGGGGTTCCTAATATAGTCGACCACTCCCTGGAGGTAGCGTAGAGTCGGAATCGACTTTAAAAGGCCGTGTCTTTTGACATGGGCCCTGGCTACTCGGCGGATCACGGGTACGATTTCATCCAGAGCTATGCCAAGTTGAGTCTTCTCGTTCCTGTAGTATATATCGCTGAAGTTCACAGGTCTTAGGCTGAAATCGGCTCCGAACTCTTCCGAGAGTCTGAAGACAGAGTCGATCTGAAGGCAGTTCTCGGCCGTAACGGTCATACCCACGGAAATGAGGAGACCCGGGTGCACCCTCCTAAGAGAACTCAGGGCACAAAGGCTCTCCATCGCAGCGGCATAGCAGCCCTTGACGCCCCGCATGGCGTCGTGGGTCTCCCTGATGCCGTCCACGGAGACGCTGACCCCCAATCTTTTCCCGTCGAGTTTGTGGAGCATCGTACTGGTCGTACTCATCACAAGTTCCGGGTTCATCCCGTTCGTGGGTATCCAGAAGCTGCATCCAGGGAGGATCCCGCGTATTTCTCCGACTATTTCTGGGAGGTCCTCCCTCAGGAAGGGCTCTCCGCCTGTGATCTGGATGGATCTGACGTCTCTGAGGAAGCGTCTGTTTTCCCCAAAGAAGGCCTTGATCTCATCTAGGCTGAGTTCCCCTGAGCAAGGGTCGGGCATCTTCCATATTTTGCAGTTATGGCATCTGCTGTTGCAGAGGTACGTCACTGCGAAGTTGGCTATCATGGAGGGGCGTTTCGACCTTCTCAGGCGGGCTTTCCCCCTTCAAAGGGCTTCATACCCTTTTTTCAATGGTTCTTAATCTCTCGTCTGACTCTATCGTCCTCGGCACAATATTTATCTCTACTGAACCCTGATGTGTGTCTGAAAAATCGGTAAGGGTGTTTGTTTGTCTTTCAAGATGGGAAGGGTCGGGGACCTCAAGGTCGGCTCCTACGCGATAATCGACGGAGAGCCTAGCCAGATAGTCTCCATCCAGAAGAGCAAGCCGGGGAAGCACGGGAGCGCCAAGTTCAGGACCAGCGCCATAAGCCTCTTCGACGGGAGCAAGAGGAGCTTCGTCAGCCCAGTAGACGCCAGCATCCAGATCCCCATCGTCGACAAGAAGAGCGGTCAGGTCGTCTCCGTGAGCCCAGCGAGCGTCCAGCTGATGGACCTGGAGACCTACGAGGTCTTCGACGTCGCCAAGCCCGAAGAAGAGGAGGTCGCCTCGAGGCTAGAGGCCGGCAGAGAAGTAGAGTACTGGAAGATTATGGGCCGGTACAAGATCCAGCGCATCAAGGGCTAGCCCGAAGGATTCTTGATGAAGCGCGTTGAGCAGATGCGCCTGAGACCCGGCATGACCGTCGGTGAACTCGCCAAGGAGATGCTCAAGGCCGGAGTCATAGGCGCCGGAAGGGTCGGCAGGGCCGTCGAGATCGTCGCCGAGATGTTCTCGGACCCGGACTACACTACGTTCATTGCCCTCTCTGGGCCACTCGTGCCGGGCGGGATACGGAGGATCTTCACCGACCTCGTAAAAGGCGGCTATGTCGATGTCGTGGTCACGAACGGGGCGAACATCGTCCACGATTTAGTCGAGGCCATGGGCGAAAGCCACGTGGTCGGCCGGGTG
This sequence comes from uncultured Candidatus Bathyarchaeia archaeon, assembly GCA_964347685.1. Taxonomy (GTDB): domain Archaea; phylum Thermoproteota; class Bathyarchaeia; order TCS64; family TCS64; genus CAYGAH01. Next base: position 10,197 of record CAYGAH010000269.1, read on the forward strand.
GAGGCGGACGACGCCAGGCTCTTGGATGAGGGCATCAGCAGGGCCTACGACATCTTCATCGAGAGCCACGTCTTCGCCGACCTGGAGGCGTTCATCGGTGGGATCCTGGACGACATCCCGGAGGAGGGGCGGGTCGGCGTCCCGATCCACGGCCTGCTCAGGGAGATAGGGCTCCGGCTGGAGGACGAGGAGTCGATCCTGTTTAACACCGCGAGGCGCGGCGTCCCTATCTTCAGCCCGGGGTTCCTCGACTCGATGCTCGGAATCCCCTTGTGGATGTACTCTAAGAGGAGCAGCCTCAGGATCGACCCCGTCAGGGACTTTGACCTCTTCGCAGAGAAGGTGTACGAGGCTAAGAAGGCGGGGGCCGTTATCCTCGGCGGCGGGACTCCGAAGCACCACACCCTCTACATGAACACTCTGAGGGAGGGCCTCGACGCCGCGGTCCAGATAAGCTCCGCGAGGGCCGACGACGGGAGCCTGAGCGGTGCCCCCCTGAGGGAGGCGGTAAGCTGGGGGAAGGTAAAGGGGGACAGGACCTCGACGATATTCGGCGATGTCACGATAGTTTTCCCGCTCATAGTCGCCGCGGCGCTTGAGAAGATGAGGGGCTAGTCACGTTCTGCTAGGCTTCTGGGCCCCTATTCGAGCTTCGTCAGGACCTCCCTGAGGTCGGTTATCGTTTTGTGGGCTTTCGTTCCAACATCGTGCGCGTTTAGGCGACATAAAGGATGCGCCTCTCGGACATTTGTAAGCCTCTATTATGACACTTTTAGGAGTTAGATGGTTCTGCTCAGAAATGGACCGTGTACTTGCATACGTCGTCCCGCAGGCCTATCGCCTTCTTGAGCTCGACCTTCACGGGCTGCTTGAGCAGCGCCTCGAAGATCGCCTTCACCCATCCCCTGGAGCAGTAGCAGAAGGTGCCTGTCAGCTCAACGATTCCCTGCCTCACTAGGGGGCAACCGCATTGCCTGCAGACGGCGGTTATCTCGTCTCCTTCTCGGACCCATTCGCCGCACCAGGCGATCTCGGTGTTCGCCCTGAAGACGATCTCGTCTAGGTCGTCGGTCTCCTCGGCGATCTTCACGGCAATATTCAGATCCCCGACCTCGGCGCACGCCTCGCCGCACCTCTCCATGATCCTGAGCCTCGTCTCCTCGTCGACCTCCTCGAGGCCTCTCACGATGTGGTCAATCATCTTGCCGGTCTGCCTCAAAAGGCTCTCCCCGTCGCTCAACTCACCACCATCCGCACCGATCTATACAAGGAGCCTCGTGCCGCCGTCGACTTGGAGCGTCGCCCCTGTTATGTAGGAAGCCGCCTCCGACGCGAGGAAGACGATCGCGCCCGCGATGTCCCTCGGTTGGCCAACCCTCCTGAGGAGGGTCCTCTCGACCCAGTACTCCTTCTCCTCATCGGTCATCCCCCATGTGTCTACGGCCCCCGGGGAGACGGCGTTCACCCGGATGGGGGCGAGCTGCTTTGCGAGCCCCCGGCTGAGGGGCGTTCCCGCCGTCTTGGTGAGGGAGTAGCCGATGCCGCCTGCGTCCCAGTCCATGACGACGTTCACTATGTTCCCGCCTGTCTCCTTCAGGTACGGGGCCGCGCTGCGGCTGCAGGCTATTATTCCCATTATGTTCACGTGGGCCATGCGCTTCCATAGGTCCCAGTCGGGGTTCTCGAAGTCGAACATCGGTGGAGGGTGCTGGGCGGCGCAGTTGACTAGCACATCTAGCCTCCCGAATCTTTCACGAGCTGCCCTAATCATCGCCCTGACCTCCTCGGGGTTCGAGACATCGGCCCCGAAGGCGAAGGCCTCGCGGCCCATCTCCTCGACATCCCTGACCGTCTCCTCCGCCTTCTCCTGCGATGAGAAGTAACCTACAACAACATTGGCCCCCTCGCGGGCGAAGCTGCGCGCCGTCTCGCCGCCGATCCCGCCGCTCGCCCCGGTTATGACGACGGTTTTACCCTTAAACAACATATCCACCCATCGCTCTTACAGAGCCGTCTGGATATTAATCGTTTAGTAGGTGTCAGATTCCTCCGATCCTATCGGTCGATCTCCTCAAGCAGATCCTTAAGCTTCTCTGTCTCCAGGCCGTACTTCTCTGCCAGGCGCTCCACTAACTGTTGGTCGAACCCTCGCTTCGGCCTCCCCGTCGCGAGGGGCTCGTTCAGCTCACCCCTGATGTCGAGCCTGAGCAGGTCCCACCTGGTGTAGTGGCCGAGAGCGTCGAAGTAGGCCTTGGTGTGGCGCCGGTCGTCGGCGTCGAGCTCGGCGTAGATTATCTCCTCCCTGTCGAAGACGGGCTCGTGGAGGTAGACGCCGGCTGGATTGACGATGAAGCTGCCTCCGGCGGCGATGTTGAAGTCCCTGCAGTAGGCGGGCATCTCGTCGTCTGGAATGTATTGGCTGACGCTTATGACGAAGGTCTGGGTCTCGAAGGCGTACTCCCTGATGGCGTGCTCTATGTCGCAGAGGTGGGCCGGGTCCCCGGGCCTGTACCTCCTCTTGGCGCCGGGGTGGCGCTCCATAACCCACCAGCC
>CAYGAH010000270.1:0-4654 GCA_964347685.1 uncultured Candidatus Bathyarchaeia archaeon
TACCCCCCCACCCAGTTCGACACCGCCCTCCAGATGTTCAGAAGGGCTGTGGACGTCCTACCACTGGCAGAGATGATCACCCATAGGTTCGGTGTGGCCGACGCAGAGAGGGCTATCCAGACGGTGAAGGGCAGAAAGGGCATAAAGATGGCCATAACCCCCTGAATCCACTATTCTTTCGCGTCTAAAGAAAAATCTAGAATTATCAAGCGTCGCAAGATCAGGCTTTCAAGAATAGCTTATAGAGTCAAGTTTGGCTGATCCGGTCTTCAGCCTTCAGTCGCATTTACAATACTCTGCGAGTACCCTGATTAAAACCTCGTCCAGGGTAATCTCGTTCTCCTCGTACATCTGGATTATCTTCTGAAGCTCGGTCAGGTCCTTCGAAGCCGAGTCCCGGATAAGAAGCTCCCTGAGTTCCCTGGGGCTGAAAACACCCAAAGCACCTGTGCCTGTCTGCTCGATAGCCAGACTGTTTTCACACGTTGACATACCTATTCCTCTGTTCAACCTAGATGACATAGGGGCTCAAATAAATACTTATCATCTATAATATTATAAAATATATAGAACAGTATGACAATATATAAACCCCTCTGAGGGTGCTTGAGCTGGCATCTCGCTCTAACCTATCGCTAGGAGAAAATGGATCTGCCTAAACTTTTTTATGCATTGACATGTCCCCTTTGTGTTGGTGCCGATGGTGTCCGGTGATCATAAAATTTAGTTTCTGCGAGGCCGAGGACACCCGTTACCAGAATCCTGAAACTGCGCGAACTTCCCTGACGGCGGAGGTGCTTGCATGATGTTCGAACAGATAGACAGCAAGATAGAGGTCCCCCTCCTCGAGAGGGAGGTCCAGAGGCTCTGGAGGGAGACCCGGGCCTTCGAGGAGAGGAGGATGCTCAACGAGGGGAAGCCCCGCTGGAGCTTCATAGACGGCCCCATAACTGCCAACAACCCCATGGGGGTCCACCACGCCTGGGGGCGCACCTACAAGGACCTCTGGCAGCGCTACGAGGCTATGAGGGGCTACGATGAACGCTACCAGAACGGATTCGACTGCCAGGGCCTGTGGGTCGAGGTGGAGGTCGAGAGGGATCTGGGATTCGACTCCAAACGAGACATAGAGGCATACGGGGTCGCAGAGTTCGTCAAGCGCTGCAAGCAGAGGGTGCTCAGGTATGCAGCCATCCAGACGGAGCAGTCCAAGAGGCTGGGGATGTGGATGGACTGGGACGACCCAGAAGAGCTCAGGAGGCTCGCCGAGGCGATGGAGGACCCCATGGAGGAGACCACCTACCGCGCCCCCAGGGGCGTCTTCGAGGGCACCGCAGAGTCCCTCGTGGGGAGGCTGGGAAGCCACGATTTCGGCGGAAGCTACTACACCTTCAGCGACGAGAACAACTACATGATCTGGGCAGCCCTCAAGAGCTGCCACGAACGCGGCTGGATATACAAGGGAAAGGACTCCATGCCCTGGTGCCCCCGCTGCAGCACCGGCATAAGCCAGCACGAGATAGTCACTGAGGGCTACAGGGAGGTCACCCACACCAGCGTATACGTCAGATTCCCCCTGAGGGGGAGGGAGGGGAGCCTCCTCATCTGGACCACCACCCCTTGGACGCTGACGAGCAACGTCGCCGTAGCAGCCCACCCCGACCTAGACTACGTCAAAGTGAGGGCCGACGGGGACGTCCTCTACCTATCGAAGGGGACGCTTCCGGCGGTCTTCCCCAATGGGGGGTACGAGGTGCTTGAGACCCTTAAGGGGGCTGAGATGGAGGGCTGGACCTACGACGGACCCTACGACGAACTGGAGGCAGTGAGAAGGCTCGGAGTCCCCGAGGCGCACCGCGTCATCATGTGGGGGGAGGTGGGGGAGACGGAGGGAACCGGACTGGTCCACATAGCTCCGGGCGCTGGAAAGGAGGACCTTGAGCTTGGCAGGAAGTACGGACTCCCGGCCCCAGCCCCCCTTGACGAGTTCGGGGTCTTCATAGAAGGCTTCGGATGGCTCACCGGCACCCACGTCTACGACTCGGCCGAGCCCATCTTTGAAGACCTGAAGAAGAAGGGGCTCCTCCTCAAGACAGAGCCATACACCCACAGGTACCCCGTCTGCTGGAGGTGCGAGAGCGAGCTTGTCTTCAGGCTCGTCGAGGAGTGGTTCATAAGGATGGGTAAGAAGCTGGAAAAGCCCTACGAGGATGTGACGCCTGAGGAGAAGGAGGAGAACCTCAGGTACCAGATAATGGACTCCGCATCCCAGGTCAAGTGGATACCCGAGTTCGGCCTAAAGAGGGAGCTGGACTGGCTCAGGAACATGGACGACTGGATGATCTCGAAGAAGCGCTACTACGGCCTCGCCCTCCCCATCTGGGTCTGCCCCGACTGCGGATGGTACGACGTGATAGGCAGCAGGGAGGAGCTGAAGGAGAGGGCCGTCGAGGGCTGGGAGGAGTTCGAGGGGCACAGCCCCCACAAGCCCTACGTCGACGCCGTGAAGATAATGTGCGATGGGTGCGGGGGCCTGGCCTCCAGGATACCTGACGTGGGGAACCCCTGGCTAGACGCCGGGATAGTCGCCTACTCGACCCTCCAGTACCGCACCGACAGGGACTACTGGGAGGAGTGGTTCCCGGCAGACTTCATCACCGAGGCCTTCGCGGGCCAGTTCAGGAACTGGTTCTACTCGATGCTGGCGATGAGCACAATCCTGGAGCGTCGGACCCCCTACGATGTCTGCCTGGGCCACGGCACCGTCCTCGCCGAGGACGGCCGGGAGATGCACAAGAGCTGGGGGAACGCGATATGGTTCGACGACGCCGCAGAGACCATGGGCGCCGACGTTATGAGGTGGATGTACTGCACGACGAAGCCGGAGAACGACATGCTCTTCGGGTACAGGGGGGCGGGGGAGGCGAAGCGCCTCTTCTTCATGCCCCTCCTGAACGTCTACAACTTCTTCGCCATATACGCAGAGCTAGACAAGTGGACCCCGGACCAGAGGCCCGAGGAACTCTCAACCCTCGACAGATGGATACTCTCGAAGCTCAACAGGCTCGTCGAGGAAGCCACGGAGGCTTTGGACGGCTACGACGCATATGGGGCGACCCAGGAGGTGGAGCGCTTCGTCGATGCCTTGTCAAGGTGGTACGTCAGGAGGAGCCGCCGCCGCTTCTGGAAGAACGAGGCGGACGACGAGAAAAGGGCAGCCTACTCGACCCTGTACACATGCCTGAAGACGCTGATGAAGGTCATGGCGCCCATAACCCCCCACGTCACCGAGGCCATCTACCAGAGGCTGGTGAGGGGGGCCGAGCCAGACGCCCCTGAGAGCGTTCACCTCAACGACTGGCCCTCGGTCGACCGCGGCCTGATAGACGATGAGCTCATGGCGGAGATGGACCTCGCCATGGAGGCAAGCAGCCTGGGCAGGGCGGCCAGGAGCAAGAGCGGCGTGAAGCTGAGGCAGCCCCTCTCTGAGGCAGTCATAGTGGCCGACGGAGAATCCCTTGAGAGGCTCGGGAGGGTCTCTGAGCTTGTGAGGGAGGAGCTCAACGTGAAGGAGCTCTTGCTCACCAGGGACAGGTCCAGGTTACAGGACCTGGTCGTCAGGCCGGTCCCGCGGCTCCTGGGGAGGAAGCACGGTAGGCTATTCCCCAATGTGGCTGAGGCCCTCAGGGGCCTGGGCCGAGGACAAGCCGAGAAGCTTGCATCGGGAGGGTCCGTTGCCGTGATCGTGGAGGGATCGCCAATAGAGGTCCTGCCCGAGGAGGTGGAGGTCTATTCCGTCCCCCACGGTGGCTACTCGGTCGTGGAGGAGGGGGGCCTCATGGTCGGCGTAGACACGGAGATAACGGAGGAGCTGGGGAGCGAGGGCCTCGCAAGGGACATAGTGCGCCGCATCCAGGCCCTGAGGAAGGAGGCAGACTTCGACATAGACGACAGGATAGAGACCTGGTACAGGGGGGACGAGGAGGTAGTCGAGGCGTTCGGGGAGGAGGCCGAGTACATCTCTGCCGAGACCCTCTCCACCGCCCTGCACCACGGAGAGCCCCCAGAGGGCGCCTACACGGGCGAGTTCGACGTAGACGGCCTGAGGCTGGAGCTGGGCCTGGTCCGCCGAGAGGGTTAGGCACTCACAGGGCTACTTGAAGGCTGGGACTACCTCCTCGGCGAAGAGCCTTACCTCCGCGGGAAGGTCTTCTCCCATGAACCTAAGGATGAAGAGGGTGACCCCCAAGTCCACGTATCTCTGGATCTGCTCCACGCAGTCTTCCGGCGTCCCGGCTATGGGTGGGCGGAGGCTCCCCGTCGGGCTTGGATACCTAGCCGCCATCCTCTCAGTGAACTGCCTCAGGCTCATCTCCCACATTTCCTGGTCCTCGCCTATCAGGACGTAGGCCGCCCAGGACTTCCTTATCTCTTCAGGGTCCCTCCCCACCCTTCCGCAGTGGCGCTCAAGGACCCCCAGCTTCCTCAGATATTCCTCTGGGGTCCCCCTCCAGGCAGCGAAGTTGCAGACGTCCGCGTGGCGGGCCACTACTCCCAGCAGGAGCTTCTCCCCTCCCCCTCCTATCATTACAGGAGGGTGGGGCTCCTGGACTGGCTTTGGGGAGCAGTAGGCCCCCTCGATCTCGTAGTACTT
>CAYGAH010000271.1:0-4324 GCA_964347685.1 uncultured Candidatus Bathyarchaeia archaeon
GGGTTCGAGGCGGTCTCCTGGGTGATGGACGTGACCAAGACCGAGGGGGTCAACAGCGTCGTCAGGGAGGCCCTCGAGTCTTACGGCAGGATCGACGTCCTAGTCAACAACGCCGGCATCTACCCCCGGATGAAGCTGGTAGAGATGCCCGACGATTTTCTCAGCCGGATGTTCGAGGTCAACGTCTTCGGGATGTTCAGGTGCGCGAGGGCGGTCCTCCCCTCCATGATGGGGAGGAGGTACGGGAAGGTAGTCAACATGTCAAGCGTCACGGGCCCCATGGTGGGGACCCCGGCCGGGGGCCAGACAGCCTACGCCTCAACGAAGTCGGCTGTCCAGGGATTCACCGTGGCTCTGGCCCTTGAGGTGGCCCAGTACGGCATAAACGTGAACTGCATAATGCCAGGGTACGTACACTCTCCCAGCGCCTTCGGGACACGAGGCAGCCTCGGCCCCGAGGATGCAGAGGAGAGGATGAGGGAGTTCGGCCTCAGAATACCCATGTGCAGGCAGGGGACCCCAGAGGACGTCGGCAACCTCGTGCTCTTCCTCGCCTCTGACGAGTCGAGCTACATAACCGGGGCGAGCATAGTCATAGACGGGGGGAACACCCTCCAGGAGGAGTTCCTAGGCTCCTACAGTCCCAGGTAGGGTTTCAGCCAGCACCCACCCTGTATACGGCCCTTTTCCCGTACCCCGTGACTATCTTGTGGTAGCCGCGGAGCATGGAGTCCAACTCGGGGTCTCCGGTGTCCACGAGGAGGGGAGCCCCCCCGAGGGCGGCCAGCTTCTCAGGGGTCGAGACTATTATGACGTTCTCCACGCCGACCACCCTGACCACCTCCGGGCTGATCTGCTGGTTCCCCCTGCCTAAGACGAATCCCTGGCCCCCTATCACCGTAACGACGATCCTAGCCTCCCTCCCCTTTATTAGCTCAAGAATCCTGGCCTCGTTTGCGTCCGAGGCCAGGAGCGCTCCCCCCTGGACGACGTCAACCCCCAGCAGCGTCTTTTCCAGCCCCAGCCTCTCGGCTATTGGCCTCGTGGTCGAGCCGGGGCCGATTATGTAGACGGCGTCTTCCTCCATGTTGTCCACGACATCGGCGGCTATGGCCCTCAATACGAAATCCTCGGCGGGGCCGCTTGCCTCCTTGGGGTTCTGTACCAGCGCCCCCCCGAAGGGCACCTCCATGTATCCGTAAAGCCTCGCGGAGACCCTGCCCTCCCTGAAGGCATCCTCGTCGACGTCCATTACCTCAGCCTCCCTCAGGCGGGCCCCCTCCGTTAGGTACCTCGCCGCTAGCTCCCCTGCGGCCCCAGGGGTCACTGCGAAGACGCCTGAGTGGATCTTGACCCCGGCCGGTATACCGAGCACCAGCACTTCGCCGTCCACGGCCTCGTAGATATCCCTGGCGGTCCCGTCTCCGCCCGCGAAGAGGATGAGGTCGACCCCGAAGGAGAGCATCTCCCTGGCCGCCCTCTTTGTGTCCTCTGGGGTCGTCCCTCCCTCGGCTATTGAACCCACTATGGTTAGGGAGAACCCGCACTCGATGGCCTCTTCCTCCCCCATCTCGCCGGGGTAGGTGATCAGATCGAAACGATCCTTGAGCGGAACAAGTCTCCTGAGGGCTTCGACCGCCCTCCCGGGGGAGGTCTTCACGGCGCCGAGCTCCACGGCCCTCCTCTGGGTCTCAGGGCCGTCGCTCCCCTTGAGGCCCACCCGGCCCCCTATCCCTGCAACGGGGTTCACGATCAGGCCCAGCTTCTTCCTCCCCATTCAGTCGTGTCCTCCTCTGCTCAGCACTCCTCGTAGCCGCAGAAGCGCAGTATGGTCAGCGCCAGGATCCTGGTCGCAGCGATCAGGTCTTCCACCTCCACGTACTCGTCTGGGCAGTGGGCGTTCCTGACGTCCCCTGGCCCGAAGATCATTGTGGGGGTCCCCCCGACGTTGACGAGGTGGCGCATGTCGGATGCGTAGGTCATACCCGAAGTGATGGGAGCCCTCCCTGTGGCGTCCCCGTAGGCCCCCCTCACGGTCTCCATTATGGGGTGGTCCTGGGGGATGCTTGAGGGCTCGAACTGGTACCCTCGCCACTCCACCCTGGGAGGGTGCCCCCTGAGCCAGGGGTCCGCCTCCGAGGCCCCGGCCACCGCCTCCTCGAGGCTCCTCCGGGCTTCGTCGACTGCCTCGCCGACGGCCACGCCTATCCGCCCCTCGAAGACCAGGCTCTCGGGCACCGAGCCCGGCCACTCCCCTCCCCTCATCTTTCCCACGTTGATGGCGTATGGTATCCTGTACCCGGAGTAGAGGGGGTCTTCCAGGCCACTGTTCCTCTCCTCCTCGAGCCTCCTGAGGGCCTCGAAGACTGGGACGAACTTCTCTATGGCGCTCACCCCCTCCTCCCTCACGCAGGCGTGGGCGGACCTCCCTATTATGGAGACCATGAAGCTGAGGGCCCCGGCGTGGGCAGGGGCCAGGTGAAGCCCGCTAGGCTCCATCACGACGGCTGCGTCGGCCCCGTACCCCCTGAGAACAGTCGCTAGGGCCCCGACTCCCCCGTCCTCCTCCCCGATGGTGCTTGCTATCATAAGCCTCCCCTTGGGCCGCAGGCCCGCATCCCTGATCGCCTTGGCTGCGTAGATGGCGCAGCAGAGGCCTCCCTTCATGTCGCAGGCCCCCCTCCCGTAGACCCGGCCATCGACCACTGTCCCCTCAAGCGGCGGGTAGCTCCAGTTCCCCTCTTCTCCCGGCGCCACGGTGTCTATGTGGCCGTTGAGCATCAGGCTGCGTCCTTCCCCGCCCGTAGAGCCCACGACCCCGACCCCCTCCCCCCTCTCGAGGGACATGCTGAACGAGGGGTGGCCTCGGAGCCCCTCGAAGTCTATCATCCATGTGTCGACGTCTAGGCCCAGGGCCTCTAGTTTGGCCTTCACGTTCATCTGGGCCGCTGTCTCCCTTCCGCCGTGGCTGGGCACCGATATGAGCTCGCACAGGTAGTCCAGCATCCCCTCCGAGTCGATGGAGCCCAGGACCCGCCTCTCGACCCCTTCCATCCCGGACTATACTGTGGGGATGGGGAGATTAGGCCTTCGCCTGGGAAAGCGTTAAGACCCGTCGGGCCCCCCAGTTCCCTGTCCCGGTGGTCCCATTGAAGGCGGTGGTGAAGCTCAGGCCGGAGCCTGGCGTCTGGGTCGTCGACGTCCCTGTGCCCGAGATCGGCGACGACGAGGTGCTTTTGGAGGTCGTGGCTGCGGCGATATGCGGGAGCGACCTGGGGATATACGATTACACCCCAGCCTACAAGGGGATGAGGCTTCCTGTGGTCATGGGCCACGAGTTCTCTGGGAGGGTCGCAGAAGTCGGCGGCGGGGTCGAGGGTTTCGGCGTCGGAGACAGGGCCCTCAGCGAGTCCGTGAAAGCCTGCGGCTCCTGCAGGTTCTGCACGGAGGGGATGAGCAACCTCTGCGAGGCCTCGACCCTATTCGGGATACACGCAGACGGGGGCTTCGCTGAGTACATCGCCGTGCCCCAAAGGCTCCTTCACAGGGTCCCAGAGGGTATGTCGTACGAGGAGGCGGCGGTCGTTGAGCCCCTCAGCAACGCCCTCCACTTCGTCAGGGACATCACCCCTGTGGAGCAGGGGGACCTCGCGGTTGTCCAGGGGGTGGGCCCCATAGGCATCTTCTCCGCCCAGCTCCTGAGGCTTGCAGGGGCGGAGGTCCTCCTGACTGGTATAAGCGTCGACACGGAGAGGTTCAGGATCGCTGAGAGGCTGGGCTTCGAGACGGTCAACGTCGAGGAGGAGGACCTAGTGGAGAGGGTCGGGGAGATGACCGGCGGAAGGGGGGCGGACATCGCCTTCGTCGCGACTGGGGCGCCCCAAGCCGTGGCCCAGGCAGTCGACCTCGTCAGGAAGAGGGGGCACATAACCGTCGTCGGCATATTCCCCAGCGCAGTGGAGGTTCCCATGACCCTTGTGGTTAGGAAGGAGGCCTCCATCTCGGGTGCCTACGACGCGAGGCCAGCCAACTTCGAGGAGTCCATCCGACTGATCGAGGGAGGAACCGTTAACGCCGGGGACCTCATCACCCACAGATTCCCCCTAGAGGCTGCGGACGAGGCCTTCGGGGTGGCCAGGTCCAAGGCGGGCTGCAAGGTCCTCTTTCTGCCGAGAGGGGGAGCGGGCTAGATCTCTCGCTCCGCCAGCTTCCTGATCTCCGGGACAGTCAGCCTGAAAACCGTCCACTCCTCCAGGGGGACGGCACCCAGGGACCTGTAGAACTCTATGGACGGCTCGTTCCAGTCCAGGACTATCCACTCCAT
>CAYGAH010000272.1:0-2093 GCA_964347685.1 uncultured Candidatus Bathyarchaeia archaeon
GGGAAATACAGTATCCCCGGAGAACAGGATGCGCTGCTCCCTGGCGTAGAGGCACATGCCTCCGGCTGTGTGCCCAGGAGTCCATATGACCTCAAGGGGCCAGAGCTCCGTCTCTATTACGTTACCCTCCACCACCCTCACGAGGTGGTCGCCGAGGCTGGTCGCTATGTACCTCGCGTCCTTGCCGTGGACGTAGACCTTGGGGTCGGTCCTCTCGAGGATAAGGAAGACCCCCATGGCGTGGTCGTGGTGGGCGTGGGTGATGATCACCTTATCGACGCCCTCAGGCCCCACCCCGATCTCGGCGAGTTGGGGCCAGACGGGGTTCATGGAGTTCCCGACGCCCGTGTCTACTATCGTGGCCTTTTCCCTGCCGACGATGTATGTGTTGCTGCAGAGGCCCTCCCCCAGGATGAGGAAGACGTCTTTTAGCCTGGGAGTCCTGCTGCCTAGGTCGACTATTCGGGGCATCGGAGATCGGAATCAGGATGCTCGAGAGAGGTTAAAACCCTTCCGGGCGACACCAAATTCCTCGATTGTGCAACAAATATAATGAGGGTGGTCAGCAAGACAATATCGAATGCAACTTGGATCGCGTAGAGGAGTTTGGGATGGGCGTCGAGTCGTTCTCCGAAGAGCTTAGGGAGGAAGCGGACCGGATCTGGTCAAAGATACTGGAGCACCCCTTCCTCGCCGAGATGGCTGAGGGGCAGCTCCCCCTAGACAAGTTCAAGTTCTATGTCAGGCAGGACTACGTATACCTCGTCGATTTCGCTCGATGCCTGGGCGTAGCAGTGGCCAAGGCAGAGGACCTTGAGACTATGAGGGCCGTCTCTTCCCTCCTGAACGGGGCCCTGACCGTAGAGATGGACATGCTGGAAAAGTTGGGGGGGAAGCTGGGAATCGAGCCCCGCGAGCTCAGGGCGTCCGAGGCCGCCCCGACTAGCACTGCTTACACGAGGCACCTGCTCCAGGTGGCCTACAGTGGGACTCTTGGGGAGATCTTGGCTTCTATGCTCCCCTGCATGTGGTCCTACATGGATATAGGAGAGATGTTAGGGTCAAAAGCCAAACCCCACCCAATATACACCCCCTGGCACTCCACCTACAGGTCCGAGGAGTACCGGGGGCTAATAGAGTGGTACAGGGACCTAACGGACCGCCTGGCAAAAGAGTCTGGGCCCAAAATCAGGGAGAGGATGAGGGGCCACTTCATGCTCAGCACTCGGTACGAGTACATGTTCTGGGAGATGGCCTACAGGAAGGAAAGTTGGCCCCCCTAGATTTCTCGTTCCCCAAGATACATCGATCAAAGCCTTATTACAAGGTCAACTTTGGATGCCAGTAGGTCCATCAGCTCCCTCTCAAGCCTGGAGACCCCCGTTCCCCTGTCATCGACGAAGTATTCGCCGTAGTATCCGTTTACGACGGCGGTCTCGGCCTCCCCGAAGGCCCTCAGGACGGGCTCTGCCGAGCCTGATTGTAGGTAAATGGATACGTCGTTGATGAAGAGGATTGGGGTCGGGGAGGCGACGTACTCGTCGATGAGGGGCCTGATCCTACCCTCGTTGAGGCGGACCATCGAGATGAGCTCCTCAGCCGATGCCGCACTGAGCCTAGGGGTCTCTACCTTCGAAGGGGCTAGGTATCTGAGGCCTTCGCAGTCTGTGAAGTCCCTGAGCCGCCCCCCTATCCCACTCCCAGAGGCCTCTGGGGCCATGTCGATGATCGTTATGTCTCCGTGGGGAAGATCGCGGCACGCTTCTTCGAGGAGCCTCGCTGTGAGCCTCGTCTTCCCGGTGTTCACTTCGCCGATTATCAGGGCCTTCTTACCCTTCAGCCCTTCGAAGGTGTATGCGGCCAGGGGGTCCATCTCCTTTAGGGTCATGAGAGCCTCTTCGCCAGCCTCACGGCCTTTTCAGCTACCTCTAGGGCCGTCTCCCCGATCAGGACTATCATCGGCTCCTTTCCGACGTCTCCGTGGTGGTATATGAGGTCTGGCACCCCCCCAGCCCTCTCGACGGCCCGCCTCGCGCCCCAGGCCGTGGAGCTCCCCTCCCTCTCCTTGACGTCCTCTGGCTCCTCCCTCCTGT
>CAYGAH010000273.1:0-36273 GCA_964347685.1 uncultured Candidatus Bathyarchaeia archaeon
GAGAAATGGCTCAACGCAAAAATCCTTTAAAATAAGCGTGAAGACAAATTTTAATGGTCTGTATTGTTTTGGGATGAGATAACGCCCGAAAAAGAGGATGAATTGATCAACAAAACAGCCGAAATCATTCTAAAATACGATATGGATGTCCCGGCCATCCTTTTCCTAGGGACGTTTAAACCCCTCGTATCTCTCGGCGGGCAGCTTGGGCGCTACTTCCTGGGCCCCCTCTTGCCTTTCATCACAGAACGTGAAGATGCTTTCATTCAGACCTTCGAGAAAAGGGAGAACATCGAGAAACTAATCAAGATTTTAGAAGAGAGCAGAAAAGAGGAAGAGGCACGGAAAAAAGCCGAGAAATCCTCCGAGGAAGAGGTCGGTAAGAGTGGTTGGAGGCGCTTTCTGCCGTTCTAACCCCATCGACACGTCTAGAGGATTCTTATTTAATATGTGTTGGGTCGTTTTTTCGATTCCTCGTTTGAATACTATCAGAAAAATCTCATAAAAATAGTTCCAATTTTAGCAATGTTCTATAGAGGTAAATGTTTTATCTACTTTAATCCTCGATATCTGAGGGATCAAATATTGAACGATTTAGGAAAATTAAATTCGCCAAAAATAGTTGTTGGTCCACCTGGTCCGAAGGTGAAAGAGCTTCTTCAAATGAGGGGTCTACGATCCTCCCTGTATACTCAGCCCATCATGGAAGATGCTAAGGGCATCTTCATCAGAGATCCCGATGGTAACGTCTTCATCGACTTCATCTCAGGTCGTTGTGTGACCAACATAGGGTATAGCCATCCTAAGTTCGTCGAAGCACTGAAGACGCAATCAGAGAGAGGGACCCATGGTCTCACTGTTCAAAGATTAGAGTTGAGCGGGAAGCTATCCGAGATCACCCCGGGGGGCTTCAAGAAAAGGGTCTTCTACGCCCAGTCGGGGTCGGCTGTGAACGACTTCGGCATAAAGACAGCGAGGTGGGCGACGAGGCGGCCCTACATCGTCGCCTTCGCAGGGGCTTACCACGGCACGACGTACGGCGCTCTGTCCGTCTCCTCGTACAGGCCAGAGATGGTGAAGGGTTTCCATCCCAATCTGCCCGGCGTATATCACATGCCGTACCCCTACTGTTACCGATGCCCCTTCAAGCTGGAGTGTCCTGACTGCGGGCTCGCGTGCCTTTGGTACATGGAGGACTACGCTTTCAAGAGCTACCTTCCACCCGAGGAGGTCGCGACCGTGGTCTTCGAGCCGGTGGCGGGAGATGCGGGTTGGCACGTCCCTCCCGACGATTGGTTACCGACTTTGAAGGAGATCTGCGATCGTCACGGGATACTGTTGATGGCTGAGGAGGTCCAGACGGGCTTCGGCAGGACCGGCAAATGGTTCGCTGTAGAAAACTGGGGCGTCGTGCCAGACATCATACTGCTGGGTAAATCCATCTCATGCGGCGTGCCCAACGCGGCTTGTGTGGCAAGGGAGGGGCTCTGCGAGCGGGAAGAGTCCGGTGAATCCTTCTGGACGGGGGGGACATTCAGCGGTAGCCCCCTGAGCAGCATAGCCGCTTTGACGAATATCGAGATAATAGACGAGGAGAAACTCGTGGAGAACTCCGCCAAGATGGGCGTCTACATCAAGGATCGACTGACGGAGATGATGGAGGACCACAAGATAATGGGCGACGTCCGTGGCATAGGCCTCTTGATAGGGGTCGAGATCGTCAAGGACAAGGAGACGAAGGAGCCGGGCGTTCTGGAAGCGGAGAAGGTATGCGCCAGAGCCTTCCAGAAGGGCCTCTACCTGGTGAACATGGGCGCCTTCGGAACCCGCACCCTGAGGGTGGCGCCGCCCCTAATCATTAACAAGGAACAGGCCGACTCGTCTCTGGAAATCCTAGAGAGCGCAATAACAGAGGTCGAAAGGGGCCTCTGAACCTTCTTTAAATTCATACACTGATAGGTATATGGTGTTATTCTTATGGGAAAACGAGTTAGGGCACGTGAACTTGGAATTGAGATAGGTGAGATGGAGCCAGGGCGCCTCAATGCCATCACCGATGTTGAAGGGGTGGGCGTGGGGCAGGTTACCCTGATCCGAGGCGATGGCCCCCTAAAGGTGGGGGAGGGCCCGGTTCGGACAGGAGTTACGGCCATCGTACCCCACCAAGGGAATCCCTATGAGGAAAAGGTTACGGGTGCCGTCGATCTCTTCAATGCGTACGGGAAGTCCACCGGGCTTCCACAGGTGATACACATGGGCGTCATCGAGACGCCTATCATGCTCACGGACACCCTAAACACATGGCTCGTGGCTGATGCAGTTCTCGACTACTTCAGAGAGCATTACGACATCCTACCACTGTCCATAAACCCGGTGGTTGGCGAGACGAACGGAGGATTCCTCAACGACTCGTTCGGCCGCCACGTCGGTAAGGAGCATGTCTTCAAGGCTATAGACATTGCAAGGAGCAGCAAGGGCATGGGCCCTGTGGAGGAGGGCAACGTAGGCGGCGGCACACCGATGACGGGCTACGGCTTCAAGGGCGGAACAGGCACCTCATCTAGGGTATACGAAGGCTTTACCCTGGGCGCTCTCGTACAGTTGAACTGCGGTAGGAGGGAGGACCTAAGAATCGACGGGGTCCCTGTGGGGAGGGAGATAGAGATGCCCTCGCCTGAGGGAAGGGAACCAGGGAACTCGATCATGATGATCTTGGCGACCGACCTCGCCCTAACCTCTCGCCAGCTCGGTAAGGTGGCGAAGAGGGCGATCATGGGCTTGGCACGCACTGGATCATACGGGGGCGTCTCCAGCGGAGACTTCGTCATAGCCTTCACGACCGGGAGAGAAAGCGTCGATGACTTCTTGGAGATGATGCCCGAGAGATACAGTCGAGGCCTGGGAGAAGGTTTCCTCAACATCGTCTACAGAGCCGCCGCCGACGCAACCGAGGAGGCCATCATCAACGCCCTCTTCAAGGCTGAGACGATGGTCGGAAGAGACGGTAACACTAGGTACGGGCTGCCTCTAGACCAGGTCGCGGAGATCTTCGAAAAACACGGGAGAAGTTTATACTAAGTACTATATCCACAAATTTACTTTCATATATTGTTCAAATTATGTGTTTTAGGACAGATATTTGTTTTTATAATTATTAAAATATTAAAATCGAACATAGTGATATGAATAAATAGGTAAATTTTTATTTTATCTTATAATAAAATATTTACTTGGGGTTGAAGCTTGAGGAGCTTAATTAAGTTATATGGTCCACCTGTTCTGGAAGCCATAAAAGCGCTGCAGAAGATGGCTGTCGATTTTCCAGAAGTTTGTATAATGGATAAGATGATCGAGACCGATCAGGGTAGATTCGGCGATCCGTATTATATAAGGGACTATTTCAATGACACCCATAACGCCGTGATTTCCATAAAACGCTGCAGCAGCATAATCAGTCATTCGGGGCAAAAGCTCGGTGAATATGACTTCTACTTTGAATGGTTCACTGACCCTACCTGGGAGCAGTTGGAGAACCTGATTACGAAGATAGACGAGTCCCTGACCCCTCTAGGGGTCAGATATTCGATAACGACAAAGTAAATGGCAGACCTTCTTTTTCACTTTTTCCTTTAACTCAAGCGTGCTCTATGGTTTATTAATCAGAATGCCGCCTGATTTAGGCAGGAAGGCAATGGGAAAGCCTTACTTCTATGTCAGGTTCAGATGGCTGCATGGTATCGATTTGAATGAGGCTGCAAGGGATTTAAGCAAGGGTTTCGATGTCGAGTTCTTGAACACGCCCGAGGGCGACATAGACCTCACCTTGTACAAGGATCACAGGGAAGAACTCAAGGTTAGTGCTGATACCCTCAAAGCCCTTCTATCACCCACCCGTGCCGTCCTATCCCAGAGGGAGGAGGCTCCGTTCACGGCGAGGGATATGGATTTGAGGAGGAAGGTCCTTGAACTCTACCCTCGAAGTAGGATAACCCCATTTCCCCTCTTATTTAGTGACGAACCTAAATTCGAGGTCGCTGACACCTTCTCTGGTGCCTCATCGATAAACGAAGACGGGGATGGAGAAAAGAAGCTAGGATCATGATGCGATCTGATCTCTAGCGTAGGAGATTCACTATCCCTAACGAGATGAGGACGACGCCCATAACAAGGTTCACCCATCTCCGATTTTCCATCGACCATAACTTTAGTTGCATCGTTGACAGCGTCAGGCCGTGGACGACGAGCGTAATAATTACGAAAGGCAATATTATTATGATGTTGTAGAAGCCGAGGAGTGCTAATCCAGTTAACTGTGAAGCCCTCTCTGACAACAAACTTAATACTATAAAGTAGGGCGCAGATGAACACGGAAGCAGCAAAGAGCCCGTGACGATCCCCGCTACGAAGCCGTTTTTAGGATTAGATACTCGTTCTATTCTTGTTGATATCCTGCTCGCAAATGCGCTAGGAACATGTTTCACTTTAACACCCAGAGCCTCGAAGACCCTCAGGCTCCCGAAGGCGAAGGCAAGGATCGTGATCAAGTATTTTACCTCTGGTATGTATTGAAAGAATCTGCTCAAACCGAGACCCATCATGAAGTAGGTGATGAAAAGACCGCTAGTAAAAGCTAAACCCACCTTCAAGACGGCCTTTTTCCCGACTCCGTAGAACACGAAGGTGAGTAGAATCACGAAGACGCTGAAGCAGCAGGGGTTTATTGCGTCTGCAACCGCAGCCGCCGTAACCAAAAACAGCAGCTGGAGGACGTTGTTTCGAATGGGTATCTTGCCTATATCGGATTCTGTGAAAAGCCTCGTCAAAGTTGCTAGCTTTTCCGGGTCTCTAATGACGGCCTTGACATCCATGTGCCCTTTGATGTCAGCTACATAGACATTGACCCCTTCAGCGGGTCCCTCGACAGCGATCCTCCAATCGTCGGCCGAGAGGCCCCCGCTCGTGATGGCCTTCAAGTCCTCGTTTACGAAGACGCCCACCAGGGGCATGTAGAGCGTCTCATTCAGCGTGTCACCTATCCTTTTGAAACGTTCAGCATTATCCCCCTCTTCGATCCCATAGAAGGTTACCTTTCCCTGTGGGTAAGTTTCCTCTAGAATCTGCACCCTGGCTCTGTATCCTGGGCAATCTTCGCATGAGATGACATAAAAATGCAGGTCACTTTGTTGGGCGGATACATGCAGATGGGGCTGAAAAGGCGTTAGAAATGAAATCAGGAGTAAAATATTCAGTATGGGATATAGCTTCAGACGGTTCTTGGCTGTTAAGGTCAATTTTTGTACCCCTTTCGGCTATACCTCAAAGATACTTCGATCTAAACAAAACCTAGCATCATCCATCTTATATCTGATCTCTACGTGATATGATGGGAAATATTTTCTGCTTGGTGTAGGATTTTGGTCTATTTGTAGTTCTTTGCGAAGTCCTCTGTCGCTCGAAGGAACCCGTCTATATCTTCGTCCGTGTGGGCGTCGCTGACGAACATGTGAGGGATGCTCGGGCTCATGAAGGTGATCCACTTGGAGCGCATGTAGTTGTAATATGCCTGGGTCGTGTGGGCGTCATTTTTGGTCAAGTCCCTCGCGCTGCGCGGCCTCTCCTTCTGGAAGTGAATGCCGAAAGTGGACTTCAACCCCGTGACGGCGGCTTCGATATCGCTGTCTTGGAAAACCGCTTGGAGGCCCTTCCTAACTTTCTCGCCCAGACGGTCGATGTGATCGTGAACCTTGCCGTCCTCGAGTTCTCTGAGGGTCTCCGTCCCGGCCACCATGCTCACGGGGTTCCCGGTGAAGGTGCCTCCGTGGGCGCTCCTCTCATCCATTCTGGGGTATTTTCTGTGGTCGATGTGTTCGAATATGTCCTCGCGCCCACAGAACGCGCCTACGGGGAAGCCTCCCCCCATTACCTTCCCGAGTATTGTGATGTCCGGCTCCACCCCGTAAAGTTCCTGTGCTCCTCCCAGGCCGAACCTGAAGCCCGTTACGACCTCATCGAAAACGAGCAGAGCCCCTTCCTCATCGCACAGCTCCCTCAGACCCTTGAGAAATTCAGGCTCCGGGGCTATGAACCCCGAAGCGGTCATAACGGGCTCAACGATCATACAAGCTAACCTCTCAGACCCAACTGCGCTTCGAACTCCATCGAGATCGTTGAAAGGGAGTACCAAGGTGTCCTCAAGAGCCTTAGGGTCTAGACCCGCAGACTCCGGGATCGTGAATGGGGGGTGAACCGCTTTGTGCAGGGCGTCGTATCCGCCGTGCCATCCCCCCTCGAATTTAGCGATCTTGGTTCGGTTCGTGTATGTACGAGCTAGGCGTACCGCGTACATGTTGGCCTCCGTGCCGGAGTTGGTGAAGCGTACCATCTCTGCGCTGGGAACCATATCCACGATCGTCTCCGCTAGTTCTACCTCGTGGGCATGTGCGTATCCGAAATGTGTGCCCTCCCCTATCTGGCGCTTAACAGCATCCACGATCCTTTTCGGGGCGTGGCCGAGGATAAGAGCGCCATGGCCCATCCAGAAGTCTGTGTAGACGTTTCCGTCGATATCGTACAGGCGGCTGCCCTTTACCCGGTCCACGTAGAAGGGGTATGGTCTCAGGTCCCTTATCGCGTATGAAACTCCCGCAGGCATGACCCTTACAGCCCTATCGTAGAGGGCCTTGGATTTTTTCGTTTTCTCAACGTACTGTTCTTTCCAGCTCTCCAATGGAATCGCCTTGAGATTCAATGTATTGATCTCTCCTTTTAAAAAAACTTGTTTTTAGGCTTCGTCGATGGTTGAATAAGCCCCTCCAAAAGCTATGGGGTATGCGTGTCTCGATCTTTTTTAAACTTCTACATCCACTCCAGCTTCAATGGGGTCAGTACCTCTGCACCTTTTCTCGTGAAGGATACCATAGACTCTATCAATACTATACCGAAATCCATTATCGAGATCATGGGCTCAAACGCGAGGGGGCTCAGTCTAGGAGAGATGACCGTTCTTCCATCAGTCAAAGACCACTCGTGATACCCTGTAGACATGCCGTGCGATAGAGCCAAGTTGATGTAGGCGCCCTCATCCCCGTATTTCCTGTACACTCCAGTCCTGTCAGCCAGGCCTTTAGCCAGCTCATGTATCTCCGTTACTGGGACCCCAGGTTCTATGGCGTCGAGGACCTTGTTGTATGCGTCCCTCACGTGCCCCAGAATCTCTTCCTGCTTCTTTGTGGGCCTACCTACGACGACGACTCGCGCCATGTCTGTGTGGTACCCATAGTATCTAGCCCCGATGTCTATGTATACGAGGTCACCCCTCCGAATTTTTCTAGGGGTCGGATACGAGTGTTTCAACCCTGCCCTGGGGCCTGATGAGATCTTGGAGATGAAGGAGAAATCGTGTGCTCCCTGCTTGGCGAATTCACGGTGAACCTCCCCGATTATCTCTCCTTCCGAGGCGCCTGGGGTGACCATTTCCACGCCCGCCCTCATCCCCTCGTCCGTCATCTTGCAGACCTTTCGGATGAGCTTCATCTCGAGCTCGCTCTTCATCTTCTGGATGTCTAGGAAGTAAGTTGTAGCGGAGACCCATGTGACCGATGGGAGGGCTTCCCTTGTCTTGCTCCACAGGTCCCACGGGAGCATCGTCTCGCCCACGAGGCCTATTCTCTCCCCATCTAGACTGTGCTCTTTGACCCAAGAACCTATATTTGACGGGATATTTTCACGAGTCGAAGGGAGGACGTCCCTTATCCAGGTCGTCCAGATGCAGGAGTGTATTGGTTCGCCGTGGGTTACCCTGTCGAAGATGAGAGTGGGTTCGCCGTCCATCGGTAAAAGCAGAACCGCGTCACCCCCGATGCCCCAGAACGATGAAAGATAAGTAAGGTGACCGGCCCCCTCTTTACCCACTGGATAGCTGTAAACCAATAGACCCGCCAGACCCTTGTCCCGCATCATATCCCGAACTTTCCTGATGCGGTCTATGTATTCCTTCTCTGGAAAGGGAACGTCCACGTATTTCACACGGGCGTCGTAATCATATGGAACCCTTGAATGATAATCAATCATGAATATCAAAAAACATTGATACGTCTTCTATATAATATAATCTATCAAAATTTGAAGTCCTTATACTACGAATGTATCGAGAAGTTCTTTAGAAAAATCAAAGGGAAAGAAATTTTAGAAGTGAAACGGCGAGTCGATTCAATTTAGTGCATCATTACCTTCGATTTACTCCAGTACCTTCTTCAGTGTTGAAACCACGACTTTCTCCTCCCCGTCCCTGATCAGCGAGGTGTCTATGCCTATCTTGTTAGAGGCGAGGTGGTTAACCCAGATGCTGGGGTTCCCTTTCCTTAGGTTGAAGACGACATCGGCTGCGGTTAGGTCGTCCTCCTCGATGGTTATCTGGGCATGCACGTACCTCATGCGCCCGTCGACTACGACCTCAGAACCCGACACCCTATGAGCGTCCTTCAAAGCCTCGGCTATCCATCGGGCCTTCTCCCTCCAGCCCTCGAACTCGGCCTCCTCATCCTTATCCAACCACAGACGAAGTGCGGTGATAAACCCGACTATCTGGGTTCGGTCCACCTTCATCCCCCTACCTATGCCTCGGTATGGCGCTGCCTGCAGCGTCGCTAGCTTGATCAGGTCTCGCCGCCCGCAGAGGATGCCCGTGTCGTTGGGGCCCGCTATGTGCTTTCCGCCGCTGTAGACCACTAGGTCGGCCCCCTCGGCTATGTACTTCCTGAGGTTGTACCTTGGTGGGAGCTCCGCGGCCGCGTCCACTACCACGGGAACGCCGTGCCTCCCGGCGATCTCCACGACCCTTCGCAGTGGCACGCCTACGTCCTCTGTCCGGGCGGTGAAGGCTATGGCCGCTGTCCTCTCGTTGATGGCCGCCTCCAGCTCCTCGGGCGAGCAGCTCTCGCTGGTCCCAACCACCACTAGCTTTCCCCCGGCCACATTGTAGGCGTGGTCGTAGGCGTTCCTGTGTGCCTTCTGGATGATGAACTCGTGCCTTGTCCAAGATGCTTCTGGCAGCCTCTGCATGAGGTCGCGCCAATCCCCGTCCAGGTTGAGGCGCTCCACGGGTTGGACATCGAAACCCTCGAGGCCCGAGCCCCTCATTATGCAAGCCGCAGCGCCTAGGACCATGGCCGCCGAGGAGCCCGAGGTCACCATCCCGGCCTCCGCCCCCGTGGCCTCAGCGACGACTTCTCCGGCCTTCTCCAAGAGCTCCATCATTATAACGAAGCTCTGGGACGCCTCCTTCATGGCCTCCATGACCCTTGGATCAGGGATCGAACCCCCGAGGTGGGTCATAGTTCCGCTGGCGTTGATGACCTTCCTCACTCCGAGCTCTTCATATACTCCCATAAACCATCGACCAGATCGTATTGTCCACGATCCATTTAACACATTACTCCTAAGCGCACGATGGAAGACGAATCGCATAAAATAAGCATCAAGATTCGTCTTTTCCTGGGAAATATTGGGTCCATAGTCAGCCAATAAATGCGAGACACGCCGAACATCGAGGCGTGCTGTTGTGGCTTAATGCAAGTCGCCGGATTTATGCGGTTAACCTTGCCGCTCTGTGTTCCAGGCCATGATCATTTTCCTGATGAAAGACCCTGTTTTGTATGTCGCTTCTCTGGTTCCCCTCGACTGCAGCTCTACGAAGTAGTTAACGTCTCTAGGAGACTTCACGATGGTGAGAACGTTGAAGGTTTTCAGCCCCCTTAAGTTGGTTTGTTCCTCGCTGTAGTTGAAGGCGATGGAATGGATCCGTTCACCGTCCCTTTCTTCAACCTTAGCTTTCAAAGAATCTATCGAGGGCGTTAGTAAAGGGTTGCATTGCCTCTGTAGGGAGTCAGTGACGAATGACGTGAAGTCTTCCAGGCGGCCCTCCTCGATCTTGACCGGCATCCTCGTCGTCCAGGGCTTGTCGTGGCCCTCGGGTATCCCCTCCATGGTCCATCTCCTCTTCAGCGAGGGCGTCACCACTACCGAACGCCTCAAAGCGATCGCTGAACCAAAGAACACGGCGGCGACGGCTACTCCTAGGGCTGCGAGAACCCATACCGCTGACACCTTTTGTTGGACGATGGGCGCCCATGAAAGTTCCGTCATGAGGGGATACAGACCCAAGCCTATGAGGTAGCCGACGCCCCCTCCCACAACTCCGATGATTGAGGCCTCCGCTAGGAATATCCCTGATATGTGGGCGGGGTTGAGGCCGATGCTGGACAGTATCTTGATCTCGCCTCGGCGCTCATGCATCGCGTTCATCATGGTCGCGACCACGTTCAGGATCACTATCCCCCAGGGGATCAGGATGGGCATCCCCTTGCCGCCAAACGTGCTCCCCATGTAGGCGAGGTGCACCTCTCCGCCGGAGGACGCCCAAAACCTGTACTCCCTGGACAGTGCCATGCTCTTAGCTAGGGCGTCTGCGTCAACGCCATGCTCAAGTACGGCGCATATTCGAGAAACGAAGACGTACCTTATCTGGACCGCCGTGTTCAGGGTCGTGATGACGACCGTCTGGGGCTCGCATGTCACGGCTTTGAGGACCTCCCTCCTCGCCTCCGGAGTAAGGTTTATCTGGTAATGGGGGAGGATCGACTCACCGTCCATATCCATTACGTCCAGGATCTTGCTCCCGAAGGAACCCACAATCCTCATCCGCACACCCCTGATCTCGACAAAGTCGCCGATGTTTACCTCGGGCCTTTGGAGAAGTTCTTCGCTTATCAGGCAAGTTTCGTCCTCCCTGAGGAGATCACCCTCGACGAGAGAATAGTCGATGTAAGGCATCAATGGCTCCGTATCGGTCTGGACGCCGATTATGCCGTAGACAGGTTGGCCATCGATCTGGGTCCAAGCTCCTTGCTCCGGCCTGTTCTCCGCCTTCATTGCCAGCCTCGCTACGCCCTCACACTGGAACGCCCAGTCCGCTATCATGTAGTTAAGTGGGTAAAACCACCCCTCCTCCATGACTCTCTTTGGCGAGTACTCGGGCAGCCTGATCAACACGCCGTCCACGCTGGGTGTCCCTGATGGGACCCGCCTGTATATCAGCCCGTAACCCGTGGAGATGGAGGTGAGGGCCACGAAGCCCATCGTCAGGGTTAGGATCGAAGTGAGGATCAATGAAGAGCGCAGCCTTCTCCGCTTCAGGCTGCGCGTCGCGATGGAGAACACAGCTACCAATGAGCTGAGTTTGGCGATTCCTCTCTTGCCCCTTCCCTCCCTATAAAGAATCGGCAGGGCGCTAGTTACCGACAGAACTGCCAAGACCGAGATGGCGCCCACGGTAACGAACAAGCTCTGGCTGGCTGCAACACTGCCGGGATAGACACGATAAAGGTATAACAACATTGGGACATACAGCACTGCGGTGAGAAGCATCTTCACCGTGTTGCTTTTGGTCATCAGGCTCGCAAAGGCTACCGCCGTCATGGCGATGAAGAAGATTAGGACATTCACTGAGATCAAGGCCTCTTTCGTTATGGTCGCCAGCCTGTTCTGGAGGCCAACCGCCTTAAGGTAAGCTTGACGCAGGTCGATGTAAGCGGCCTCGTATGAGGCGTCCGACAGCTTCATTGAAGCGCTATTGGCAAGCTGCTTCGCCTCCGTCAAGTCATGCCTCTCGGAGGTTAGGTAGAATCCGCTCTCGGCCACGGTCGTTAGGTTGGCCGTCAATGCATCTATGAACTTCTCGACTTTGGTGAGGTCCGACTGGAGGCTGTACTTGCGGATGTCCAGCCTAAGCAGCTCCCCTTCCCCGAGTGAGAAGTAGTCGCCCTCGACTATTTCGAACTTCGTGAAGGTCTCTATCCTCTGCCTCGACAGGTACCACCCATACCACTGCCTCATTCCCCTAGTCCTATCGTATTGGTAAGCGGAAGAGACCGAGACGGTGAAAGGTACATCTGCAGGGACGACAACTACAGAAGGGTCCAAGCCGAGATAGAAGTTCTGAACGTTATTCCCAGTACCGTAGATGAGTGAGTAGTCACCAAAGTGGAGGACCTTCCCCTCCTCGGGATCGACGACCTGTAAAGAGTAGCCCTGTATATCTCTGGCCGTCTCTATGGGCCGTAACTGGCCGACCACGACGACGGTGGCCGCTGGGAAAAGCGTGAAATTGGCCTCCTCATCAACGTCCATGCTTGTACCCAAATAACGGGCCGCTGGGAGCAGATCCACCTCTGGCGTCTTTGGGTCGTCGTAGAAGGCATAGAGGATGCACCTAGGCTCGTCCGTCGTCGCCGTCAAAGAGTAATATCCGTTCTGATCCGTCTTCGCCTCCGCTTCGAGGTCGAAGCCCCATAGCTGAATCAAAACGTTTTCTAAGGGAGATGCATCTGCCTTTCGGACGTACCCATCGATCCGTATTGAGACCACAGCATCTGTCTGGGGAATGGGCGATATGTAAAAAACCAATAAAAGCAGCAGAATTGGGGAGAACCTGTGGAGGGCCAATTCTCGATCCACTTAGACCAATAGTAAAATCCTTGCAGTACTTTAAGAAGTTAGTAGACTTTTATAGGTTCGATATATCGACCAACTCTGAAAACGCGAGGGTTTGATACATCCTATAACCCCCTTAAATGTCGAGCAATATGGTTGTAAGGATAGGAAGTGAATGAATTGAAGGCCCTTGTCAAATTTGCCCCAGGATTCGGAAACCTTGAGACTAGAGACGTCGAGGACCCCCTTGTAGCGGCTGCCCATGTACTGATCGAAGTCAAGGCTGCGGGGATCTGTGGGTCGGATGTGAAACATTACGAAGATGGTTCGAGGTTGAAAACCCCGGTCATCCTGGGTCACGAGTTCTCAGGGGAGATAGCCGAAGTGGGGAAGGGGGTAGAGGGTTGGCGGGTCGGGGAAAGGGTAACGTCCGAGACCAGCGCGTACACATGTGGAAACTGTTACTACTGCAACAGTGGCGACTACCATCTCTGTCCTGAACGGAAGGGGCTGGGCTCAGGGGTAGACGGGGCATTTGCGAGATACGTAGCCGTCCCGAAGAGACTGCTCCACAAAATTCCCGATGACCTCTCTTACGATGAGGCGGCGATGGTCCAGCCCTGCGCAGACATCGTCAACGCAGTAACGAGGAAGGCCGAGGTCCTCCCAGGCGATACGGTGGTCGTGTTGGGCCCCGGCCCGATGGGGCTCTTGACTACGCAGGTCGCGAGAGCCTTGGGCGCAGGCAGGGTCATCCAGACGGGTCATAGAGGGGTGAGGCTGGACATCGCGAGCGAGGTTGGCGCAGACATAACCATACCCGTCGAGGAGGAGGACCCCGTCGAGAAGATCATGGAGTTGACCGAGGGCATGGGCGCAGACGTGGTCTTCGAGGTCTCGGGGGCATCGGAGGCCGCCGTCCAGGCTTTTGACATGGCCAGAAGAAGGGGGCAGATCACATTCATCGCCAGCCCCGGTCAACCCGTCGAAATCGACCTCAGGAAGATATTGGGGAGGGGGCTCGTTGTGAGGGGCTCCATCATGAGCAAGTGGATCGACTACGAGAGGGCCATCGGCCTCATATCCAGCGGAGCGGTCCGAGTCGATCCAATAATAACTCACAAGCTGCCTCTAACAGAGTGGAAGAAGGCCTTCGACTCGATCATGACAGAGAAGACGGCCGGGAAGGTACTGCTCACCCCCGTTTAGTTCAAACTTCTTTTTCCGTCAATTAAGACACAATAGGGTCACTTCATAATTGCCGGCCAGAGGGTAGGCTCCTGTAGTATGAGGTCGGCGACAGTTCGTAGAGGTCCACTACCACATCTATGACTGCTGGCTTCCCCGAGTCAAAGGCCATCTGTATAGCCTCACGGAGCTCGCCCGGCCTCTCGACCCTGTCGCCGTAAGCCCCGAAACTCCTGGCGACCTTCCCATAGTCGACATCTAGGAAGTCTGAGGATTTAAACCCCCTCCCTTTGTGCATCCTCTCTAGGGAAAGATGTATCATGCCCAGGGACCTGTTGTTCAGGACAAGCGTCACGAAGGGCTTTTCCCATCTGATGGCCGTCTCCAGCTCGCCTACGTGGTATAGTATCCCTCCGTCCCCAATCACCGCCAGCACCCTTCTTTCGCCGGCGGCGAACTTCGCCCCTACGGCGGCTGCGAGACTCCAGCCGAGGGTTCCCGCCGCCCGGATGTAATTCCTGCCCGACGCCAGGGTCGGATATAGGACCCCAGTCCAGGCCCCCATCTGGCCCGTGTCAGAAACTAGGATGTCCCCTTTTCCTAGGGTGTCCCTGATCTCTTTGATGACTCTGTGGGGCTTTATTGGAACGTCGTCTGAGTCCATGATGGGTCTCGCCTCATCTCTCCACTCCCCCATAACCTTCTTGATCTCCCGTAAGTACTGGCCTTTAGGAGAGGGCTTTGCCATCATTGTTTTGATGATGGCGATCAGGTCCCTCAGACCAAGCTTGGCGTCGCACACCATGCTGGCTTGGGTTCGGTAGTTCCTTCCGATGAACTCGGGCTCCATATCGAGCTGGAGGACCTTGGTGTCCTGATCTGGAACCTTCCAGTTGTCCGTAGCCATACCCCCCGCCCTCGAACCTATGAAAAAGACGACGTCCGCCCCGCTCACCACCTTGTTGGCTGTGGCCTTAGAGTACCTTCCGACGACGCCTACCGAGAGGGGGTGTTCGTCTGGTATGGCTCCCTTCCCGTTCAAGGTAGTGGCTACCGGGATCGTCAAAATCTCCGCTAGCTGGACGACCTCGTCCCAAGCCTGGGAGATGTTTACTCCCCCACCGGCTACGATCACGGGGCGTTCGCCTTCGGCCAAAGCCTTCGCAACGGCCTTGACATCTTCCAGGTCCGGCCTCGTTCTCTTCGAGGGGTATCTGCCGCACGCGGGATCGACGTGGGGATTGGGCACCTCAGCCTCGGCCGTTGCGGCATTATAATGTAGGTTGACATGGACGGGGCCGGGGCACCCGCTCGTGGCGATCTTGAAAGCGTTGCACATGATCTCTCCGGCCCGCTCTGCTTGATGGACCTCCACGTTCCACTTCGTGGTCGGCTCGAACAGGGGCATCTCGTCGAGTTCCTGGTACTGGAACTTGTAAAGGTGCTGGATGCCTGTGGAACCGGTCAGGGCGATGACGGGGGTGCAAGTCCAGAAGGCCTCCGATAGCCCTGCGGAGAGGTTTATGGCGCCTGGCCCCGCCTGTCCGAAGCAGACGCTGGGCCTGAAGCTTATCCTGGAGTAGCCATCAGCCATGTAGGCTGCCCCCTTCTCGCTCCTCGCAAGCACCAGGTCTATGCCGGCGTCCTCTACCTCGGGGAAGAGCCCTGATATCCCTCCTGGGACGTGGAAGAAATGCTCTACCCCCTGCAATGCCATTGTGCGTGCTATTGCCCGACTTCCCGTCATTCTCGCCATTATTCCCACTTTAACTTAGTTGAGGGCGTACTGGGCTTATCGTTTACGCATGGGTGTGAAAATGGGATGGGGTGTTCAAGCCTTCAGAAGGTGGGGTGCCCTCTCCCCGATGGTCGGCTTAAGCGCGTCCACGCTGTCCCTGGCGGCTTCCAGCGCCTCTTCCACGTCCTCATCCGTTGTGACGGCAGAGACGTTGGGATGGCCAAGCTTGAAGATTCCCCTGTTCATCAGTTCTAGGGAGAAGTACCTGTTGATGACCCTGTCCTCGGTGGCCGCCGTCTTGAAGTCGACCACCTTCTCGTCTGTCCACACGACATGGAAGAATGAGCCGACTCCTCCGACGTGGGCGGCCACGCCCGCCTCGTCAAGGATTGCTTTTAGCCCTTTCCTAATTTTGCCGCCGAGTTCGCTCATCCGCTCGTAGGCCCTGGGCTGCATTTCCTTCATCACCGTGAGCCCCGCAGCCATCGATATGGGGTGGGCGTTGAAGGTGCCTGAGAAACCAACCCTCGGCCCCCTGATCTCGGGGAGCTTTGCTTCCGGTATCATTAGGGGACCCATCACCTCCTCGGTGGAGGCGTAGGCACCGACGGGGAAGCCCCCGCCTATGATTTTGCCCATCGTGGTGATGTCAGGCGTCACCCCAAACAGCCTCTGGGCCCCTCCGGGGCTGAGCCTGAAGGATATCACCTCGTCGAAGACGAGAAGGATACCGTAGCGCTCGGTCACCGCCCTGAGGGTTTCTAGGAAGCCGGGCTGCGGCGGTATGTCCCTCTGAACGGGCTCGACGATGACCGCCGCAAGCTCGTCTCTGTGCTCCTTCACCAGCGCCTCGGCCGCCACTGGGTCGTTGAAGGGGAAGAAGAGCGTGTTCTCCAATACGCCGTCGGGGATGCCGTAGTTCTGCTTCGCCGTTACCGGCACGGCGTCCCAGGACCCGTGATAGGCCCCCTCGCACTTCGCGATCTTGTCCTTCCCCGTGTAGCTCCGTGCCACCCTGACGGCCTGCATGTTCGCCTCCGTCCCCGAGGGAGTGAACCTCACCCTCTCAGCGCCCTCGAGCCTGTTGACCAATTCCTCGGCGAGTTTGGGCTCAAGCTCGGTCGGAGCCCCTAGGACCGTCCCCTTACCGAGCTGCTCCTGCACGGCTGAGACTACCTTTGGGTGGTTATGGCCCAGTATCAGGGTGGTGTTGTTGAAGTTGAAGTCTATCCTCACGTTCCCGTCCAAGTCCCACACCCTCGTGCCCAGTCCCCTGGTGAGGCATAGTGGGAACGGCGGCCAGTATAGGGCGCTCCTAGTGTTCCCGCTCGGTAGGCTCCGGCGGGCCCCCTCATAAGCGTTCTTCGAGGCGGGGTTCTGCTTCAAATACTCACTTACGACGTCCATATAGAATCTAGTTGAAGTTGTTCCCTGATTATTTATCGTTTATAGGTCCCTCCAAACGTCTTTTTCTGGCATTGCCGGCTGTGTGATTCCAGAATAATATTTTATTGTAATTTTATGATAATTAAACGTATTTTGGGCTATTTTATGGCTATAATGCACAAAATCTACAAGTATATCTTCGGACGACTTGAGAGAAGGTGTTCGTATCGTGAAATTGAATGTCCTCCCCAGGGTCAGGCTGGCAAACCTGCCAACCCCCCTCCAAGAGCTGCCAAACCTATCGAAGGCGCTGAAAGGCCCTAGGATCTTAGTGAAGAGAGACGACCTGACGGGCCTCGCCTTCGGCGGCAACAAGACTAGGAAGTTGGAGTACCTGATGGCGGACGCCCTGAAACAAGAGGCGGACTACATAGTCACCGGGGCCGGTTTCCACTCCAACTGGTGCACTCAGGCGGCAGCCGCGGCCCGTAGGCTCGGCATGAAGGTGGTGCTTGTCAAGTCAGGCCCCGAGGACGGCTATGACCCAGGAGAATATGATGGCAACCACCTCCTCCACTTCATGATGGGGGCTGAGATCAAGGTAGCGAGGCCAGAGAACATGCAAAGGGTCTTCGAGGAGACGATGGAGGAGTTGAAGGCGGCTGGGCACAGGTCGTACCTCCTGACCGCGGCTGGCTCCACACCCCCGGGTGTGGCTGGGTACATCAACGCGATGCTCGAGCTCTCCTCGCAAGCTGTCGAGTTGGGAATCAACATAGATTACCTGGTCCACGCCACGGGCTCCGGGGGGACCCAGGCGGGTCTAGTGATCGGCGCGAAAGCCTACAGCACCGGGACGAAGATAATAGGAGCAACGACCGGAAGCAGAAAAAGCGAAGAGCAGATCGGGAGGGTCTCTAGCCTCGTAAGAGAGTCCCTCGAGTTATTGAACCTCGATCTCGAGATAGGGGGAGAAGACGTCATCGTATACGATCAATACGCAGGGGGAGGCTATGGCTTCATTACAGAGGCCAAGGCTCAAGCAGTCAGATTATTGGCGGAAGAGGAGGGCCTCTTCCTCGACCCCGTCTACACTGCGTGCTCCATGAGCTGCTTGATAGACCTGTGCAGGAGGGGCTTCTTCAAGCCAGACGACGTTGTGGTCTTCCTCCACACGGGGGGACCCGCTGCGCTCTTCCCATACAAGGAGGCGCTCAAGGCTTACGCCTCAGGGGAGACGCCTCCATGGACGATCCCCCCCTGGAGCCCGTCTGCAAAATGAAGATGTCCATTCCCATCAATACGTGCCTCCTGTCGGTGCAAACGTCGCTGTAGACTCCGGACGGGCCTCGAAAGACCCGCATCCCAACTCTTCAGAGAAACGTCAACGATTATTTATCTAGATCACAAAGGGGAAAACGGGGATGCCTGGACAGTGATACTTGATGTCGGTTGAAAAAGTCGACAAGCCCTCCCTGCTGATGGTCGTAGCCTTCACCCTCAGCGTAGTCGTGGCCGCTTTCGACACCTCCAGAGTTTCGGTACCTGCGGGTTTGGGTGAATCCCTCTTGTTCCTTGGGGCCTTGCTATTCGTCTACACCCTGGCAATATCTCCGCAGGGGTTTCCTCGGCAGCACAGAGCCCGTCTTAGACCACCTCGTTACCTGTGGTCCTTACGGGTTCAGCAGGTACCCCCTCTACCTCAGCTTCATCCTGATCCTCTTCGGCTATGACTTGATCCTGGGAAGCCCGATGGAGCTGTTTTCAACGATCTTCCTCGCTATTCCATCTGCTGTACACCGGGGGAGGGTGGAGGACGGACTCCTGGAGGAGAGGTTCGGCGACGAATGGAGGGCGTACTCCAAGAAGGTGGGCTTCTTCTGGCCCAGGCTGAGGGATGGTCCCGGTGAATAATTAAGCGTGGTCTATCTGAAGTAGTCGGGGGGTAGGACAGACTCACCGGTCTTCTCCTTCAGGGCCTCGAGCTCTCCCTTCTGCCTGTTCAGGACCTCCCAGAACTCAGGGGGCATGCCCGGCTCTGGCCTGTAAATCTCCTCCATCCTGGCGATCTTCTCAAGGTACTTGTCCAGCCTTATCGAGAACTGGAGGTCGTAGTCCTCTTTGCTGTACTCCCTGTCGAAGACCTGCCTGAACAGTCTCCTCAGGTCCTCGTACCTGGGGATGAATCCTATGGGAGTCTTGATGGCGTCGTACTCGCCGTGGACCCGCCCCTCGGCCCAGATGACCCAGACCTTCTTGTCCACCTTCTCGTTGGTGTACTCCCCCTCGTGCTTGAGGAAGTAGTTTGTCGAGAAGACCCTTGGCGGGTTCTTCAGCCTCCTCCCGAACTTTATGTGGTTCGAGAGGTAGAAGCCGAGGGGGACGACCATGAAGTCCATGATCGACATCGGGTCGCTGTTCCTCACGCCGACCCTGCCGATGGTGGCGGTGGTACTCTCGGACTCGATGGTCGCTCCGATGTAGACGCCGTGCTCCCAGCTCACGCTCTCGCAGATGGGAACGTTCGTGTCCGAGTCGCGGCCCCCGTAGAATATGCCCTGGACCACGACCCCCTCCGGGTCCTCGTAGACGGGGTCCACGTTCTCAAGCTCGCTGAGCCTCATGGTGAACCTGGCATTGGGGTGGGCGAGGGGTATCTCGTTACCCTTCTCGTCCTTCTTCCCCTTCCACCACTCTCCGGAGTGGTTTATGCCCCTCTCGGGGACATCTTCCCTGCCCATACCCAGCCAGTAGGGAACACCGTCGGAGACGAGGACGTTGGAGAAGATCAGCTCCCGCGGCGTGGTCAGGGCCTTGTAGATCAGCGGGTCGTCTATCGTGTTCACGTCCCTGATGATGCCGAAGACCCCGGACTCGACGTTCACGGCCCTGGCTTCACCCTCTTCGTCTATCCTGATGTACGCCAGGTCGTCGCCCACGATGGTCTGGCCCGGAATCATCGCAGTGCTCGTCTTGCCGCAGGCGCTGGGGTAGGCCCCCGTGAAGTAGGAAACCCTGTCCTTCCCCGGGGGGTGGACCCCCATGATGAGCATGTGCTCCGTCAGCCAGTCAGAGTGGTTCGCCTTGTAGACGGCGAGCCTCAGGGCGAGCTTCTTGAGGCCGACGCTGTTCCCCGCGTATTGGTTGTTCACGCTGTAAACCTTTCCGTCCATGACGTCGATGTAGATCCGTCGATCGTCAACGTTCTTGGTACAGTTACGATCATCAAGCTCGCCGGCCGAGTGGACGAATGTGAAGAACTCCGGTGAGCCCCTGAGCCTCTTGAACTGCTCGTAGCCGCTCCTGTACAGGAGGTCCTCGCTGTGGGCGACGTAAGCTGAGTCGGTAATCTGGAGGGCGCAGAGGGAGAAGCGGGAGTCGGTCGGGCCGAGGCTGAAGAACCTTACGAGCATAGTCTTGCCCCTCATGGCGCCGTCGAGGAGGCCGAGCACCTCCTCTAGGCCCTCCTCCCTGTCGATGGAGTTGATGCCCCTGCTCAGCCTCATCCCCCTCGGGAGGAGCACCCGGGTGTGCTCCTTGTCTCGGGCTTGGTCGAAGAATCCGTCGTAGTGGATTGTGTGCCCCCTCATCCGCAGCCTGCTCTCCTCCCCCCAGTCCAGTGCCAGCTGGCGGACCAGGGAGATGTCCTCGGGTTCGTCCGTAAAAACCATGACCCTCGCGGGCTTGCACAGGGCCACGAACCGTTCCACGAGCTCGACAACGTGGGGGTTCTCTAGGGCCTCAAGCTTGGTGAGGGCCCTCTCATCTAGAACGCTCTTAAGAGGGTCTGGCATTAATACTGCCTCTTCTTTAGTTGGTCCTCCCGTTGATAGGCTTATCGATTCTGTAACCCTCCGGGAAATATTATAGCTTGGCTGGCCCCTCGATCCCTGATGCTTATGTCCGTTAAGGGTAAGCTCGAAAGGTTCTGGATACAGGAGCTAACACGCCCCGACTTCGAGGAGTGGCTTGAGAACGAGCCAGCCCCCGTCGCCATCATCGGCATAGGGGCCATAGAGCAGCACGGCCTCCACCTCCCCCTAGGCACTGACAGCCTAGGGGTGAGGGAGTTCATCCACGAGGCGGCGAAGAGGACCAACAGCGTCTGCGTCCACCCATGCTGGCCGGGGTACTCCCCCCACCACATGGCCTTCCCTGGCACCATCACCTTCAGCGCGGAGACGCTCCTCAACGTCCTCCTAGACACGATGGAGAGCCTCGCCGCCCACGGAGTTAAACGAATAGTCCTCATAAATCACCACGGGGGGAACGACAACATCATGAAGCTGGCGGCACAGATGGGGAAGAGGGAGTTCAGGGTGATGGTGGCGACTCCGAGCGGCCCAGAGAACACCGAGCTGGCGAAGAAGATCAGGTACAGGATGCAGAGGTACTTCGAGGTCCACAGCGGCCCCAGGGAGACGGCATACGCCCTCAACTACTTCCCGGAGCTGGTGGAGATGTGGAGGCTTGAGGGCTGGGAGAGCACACTAAAGTTGGACCCTAAGCTGATGGAGTTCATGAACCCCGACAGGGAGGACTACGAGCTCGTCAACCAGGTCTTCACGGCCTCCCTCGAGCCAGACACCGACGACTTCACCAGCAGCGGCCAGTACGCCACAACAGACCCCAGGACGGCCGACCCAGAGGAGGGGAGGCGGAGCGCCGAGGAGGGCGTCCAGTTCCTCGTCGACTTCATAAACCTATGGAAGACCATCCCCCTCCCGCCCGCTTACAGGGACTGAGTCCATTCCTCTTTTTCTTTTAAAAACGTCTAACCAGCTTGTCTTAATGTGTTTTAAATCGAGTCATATGTGAAAAGAAAGGGGAGTACTTTATGCGCTTTAGCTTTTCTCTTTTGTGAAGGCGTATGCCACGTTGGCGCCCGTCTCGACCGCTTGTAGCCCCCCAGAGGTGCCCAACGACGATCCACACGGGTAGGCCCAGACGTAGCCCTCCACGGGCATCTTAACCTCCTCGATGACGTCGCCGTAGAGGTCGTATATTTCTGCGAGGGCCTCCCCCTCCTTTATCAGTTCTCCCGGCTTCTTGAAGAAGCGGATGAGGCCCCCTCTGTTCGCCCTGATGACCCCATGGGAGCGGTTGACCCCGGGTACTATCGGGAACCCTGACTGCGGCTCGATCTCCCCGTCGATCATCTCGAACTCTCTCATCATGTTCAGAATCCCCCTGACACCAGCACTCGTGGAGGGCTCAGAGATCCATCTCCCATCTATCAGCTCTAGAAGGATTACGGGCACCCCCTTCTTGGCCGCTAGGTTCGCCAAAGTTGGGGGCGAGGCTTCGTCGAAGGGCGCATCGGAAACTATCGTGGTGACCCCGAAGGCCCTCGCCATCCTCTCTAGCTTTTCCTTGGTCTTGGGGTTCCCCACGTTGATCCACTGATATATCAGAGAATCGGGCCTAGTGTTGCAGTGGATGTTGGCTACCAGGTCAGCTTTGCTCCATGCCTCCTTCCACAGGGCGTATGCTAGCCTCTCTGTTGTGTTCCCGTGAGGTTTGTCGGCGGTGATGAGGCTGCCGCTGCCCCCGCCGCCAACGTCGAGGTTGTCGATCCATGAGAGGTACTGGTGGTGCATGTAGGCCAGGGGGTTCTCAACGGGGACCCCTATGACAGCTCCTCTGAGCTCCTTCGGGTCGAGCTCCTCCCTCATGACCTTGAGGATCACCTCTATGCCCTGTATCTCTATTCCGTGTTGGGTGGAGACCATGAGGAAGGTCGGGCCGTCGTGTTCACCGTTTAAAACTAAAACTGGTACGTCTATGCTGGTGTTGTCGATCAGTTCCACGCCTTTGATGACGCCCTTCTTGAGCTCTCCTCTCTTAGCAGTTACATTCCCGACTTTGATTTTATCCGGCAAAGTAATCGCCTGATTATTATGCACAATTTTGTTTATAAGTATTTTATTCCACTTATTACGATTAAATGAATGATGTATGTTTTAGGTTGTTTATTTAGTTAAAATTTATTTTTATTAGTTGAATATATCTTTTAAAATGCGCTATGCGATTATCCTGTGGTTATAGAAAATGAAGAAACTAACGAAGACTAATATGATGGATTATGTCACCGGTGCCGTCATCCTAGGCTGCGGCGGCGGCGGTGGTGCCGAATGGGGCACGACGATGATCGAAGAGGCGTTCGATGGGGGTCACGAATTCAAACTTGCGGATCTCTCGGAGATAAAAGACGACAAAATGCTCTGCATCCTCGCCGGGGTGGGTGGGGGTGTGCCCCAAGAGGTGAGGGACAAGGTTGCTCCTTATTACGAGAAATTTGGGGGCCGCGAGGGGTCCCGGGTGCCCCGCCTACGCAAAGCCGCCAAGGAGTTGTCTGAGTATATAGGCAAGGAGATATTCGCTTATGTTGCCAGCGAGACGGGGGGAGGGAACGGCGTCCTGCCCATGTTCCTGAACGCCCTCGAGGGAAAGCCTTCTGTTGACGCCGACTGCTGCGGAAGGGCGAAACCTGAGATGGGCATCTCCTTGACGGCGGTAGCCGGCATCCCCGTCACCCCACTCGCCATGGTTTCCCCATTCATTGAGACTGTGATCCTCAAGAGCGCTGTAGACGACAACAGGGCCGAGGACATCACAAGGTACGTGGCCGTCGCGTGCGGGGGCGGCGTGACGGTGGCCAGATGCCCGGCTACGGTGAAAGATTACAAGCGTGCCGTGGCTCCGAATCAGGTAACTAGATGCATGAAGATAGGGGAGGCCATCAGGAAGGCCAAGGAAAGGGGAGAGGACCCGGAGAAGGCGTTCTTAGAAGCGTCCGGCGCATCCAAGATATTCGAGGGCACGGTTTCGGACTTCGACCTAGAGGGCAGGGGCGGATTCAACTGGGGAAACTGGATTATCAAAGGGACTAGCGACTATGAGGGGTACAAACTCCGGGTCTGGTTCAAGAACGAGCATCTCATAAGCTGGCTCGACGAAAAGCCCTTCGTTATGGGCCCCGATCTCATATGCATCGTGGAAGGTGAGACATTCGAGGGCCTCTCAAACTTCCAGCCGACGAAGGCCCACAACGGTAAAAAGGTAAAGGTCTACGGCATAAGGGCCATCGACGCCTGGAAGAACCCTAGGGGCATAGAATTGTTCGGTCCGAGACACTTCGGCTTCGACGTAGAGTACAAACCCTTTTAAAGGAAGTCTCAACCTCTTTTTTCCTCTAAAATCGCTGATTGTAAATATATTCCCTTTTTCGGTCCTTCAAGAATTTTATAAATGTGGATCTATTGTATCCATACACGTTCAGGAGGTTAATAAAATAAGCAGAACTCTATCTGATCTGGAACCCAAGATCGTATGGAGCATTTTCAAGGAAATTACCAAGATACCTCGCTGTTCTGGGAAGGAGCAGAGGGTTCAGGAATGGGTGGAAAAATGGGCCGATGAAAACAGCGTCTCTTTCAAGAAGGATGAGGTCGGTAACATACTTCTGACGCGAGATGCGGCACCCGGATGCGAAGACCTCCCAACGCTGACCCTGCAGGGGCATCAGGACATGGTCTGCGAGAAGACCGAGGAGAGCACCCACAACTTCGAAACAGACCCCATCCCCGTCAAGGTGGAGGGGGACGTGGTCACTGCAGATGGGACCAGCCTGGGCGCAGACAATGGGATAGGGATGGCCATTGGCATGGCTGCCCTGATCGACCCCGGTCTGGAGAGGCACGGGAGGATCGAGGCCCTGCTCACGGTGGAGGAGGAGACGGGGCTCAGGGGAGCCATAAAGATGCAGGAGGGCTTCTTCACGGGCAAGAGGATGATAAACCTAGACAGCGAGGAGCTGGGGATAATAATCGTCGGCTCCGCCGGAGGCGGGGGCACCCAGTACACCCTACCCGTCGCCTTCGAGAAGATCGAGGGCTGGGAGGGGATCAATGTGGAGGTAGGCGGGCTGCTGGGAGGCCACTCCGGGGTAGACATACATCTCCCGCGACTCAACGCAAACAAGCTTCTGTGCGAGGGCCTGAAGCTCGTCGAAGATGAGGCCACCCTCAGGATCATGCACATAGAGGGTGGGACGAGGGGGAACGCCATACCCAGATCGGCCTACTGCGAATTCGTGGTCCCTGAGGGGGAAACAAGGAAGGCGATGGCGGTTCTGCGTAACTGGTTTGAGAATGTGGACAAGTCCGTCGAGAGGGATGCGAAGATGAAGCTGTCCGAGATTCCTAACGGTAAATCTATGTCTGAGGAATCCTCAGCCTCGATCATCGGGATCATAAACGAGGTGCAGCAGGGCCCCTTCTCATGGAGCGAGGACATCGAGGGCCTAGTACAGACCTCGAACAACCTCGGGATAGTGAGGACCGAGGAGGACAAGGCGGTGATCTCCATAAGCTCCAGGAGCTCAGTCGTCGAGGAACTGGAGAAGGACAGGAAGATACTGAGGGGCATAGGGGAAAAAAATGGGGCACAGGTGGCCCAGTCACCTCCATACCCGGGATGGAAGGCCGACGTGAAGTCCCGGTTCCTGGATCTTGTGTCCAGGAGCTACGAGGAGGTCACGGGCGAGGAGCCCAAGGTCACGGCCATCCACGCCGGCCTCGAGTGTGGTTTCCTCAGCAGGTTCGACCCCGATATGAAGATAGTCTCCATAGGGCCGGACATAGAGCACCCTCACAGCCCCCAGGAACTGGTCCGCATAGAAAGCGTCGGCGTCCTTTGGGACGTCGTCAGGAAAGTCATAGAAAAGCTAGGAAGCGAATAACAGAAATCCGTGAGTACGGACGCCGGCGAAGCGTTACGCTTCGTCATCTCTTTAGTTTTTAACGAAGGCCTTTACTTTTACAGTATTTTTACAATCTAGTCTCTTCAATCATAGGTTTTTTATAAAATTTGTTTTAATGTGTAGGAGGTGTTGGGAACGCATGGCGAAATTGCTTTCTAGGGATGATCTGCTCAGTTTCACGCCCGGGGCCATGGCGCTGTCGACAGGAGGGGGAGGCGTCAGACCGCTGGAGGAGCGCGTCGAAAAAATGGTAGACGATTCCCTGGAGCAGGGCAAGAAGTTCAGGCTTGTCTCCGTGGAGGAGATACCCGACGACGAGATAGTTCTCTCAGGCCTAGGGACCGGCGGAGGCATCAGGGTGGAACAGAAACTCCGGTGGATGAATCAGCCGGGTTTCTTCTCAGCGAGCGGAGGGGTCCTCAGGACGGGGTTCGACGGCAGGGCATTCATCCAAGACCAGATAAAACTGAAAGACAGGACCTTCGCCCCCCTCAACAGCTGGTCGGAGCTGCCCGGGCCGGAATGGGGGGACGCCAGCCTGAGGAGGCTGAAGGAGCTCATCGGG
The DNA here is from genome assembly GCA_964347685.1 of uncultured Candidatus Bathyarchaeia archaeon. Taxonomy (GTDB): domain Archaea; phylum Thermoproteota; class Bathyarchaeia; order TCS64; family TCS64; genus CAYGAH01. The sequence continues at coordinate 26,131 of CAYGAH010000273.1, forward strand.
GACAGGAAGATATTCTCCTCCCTCGAGGGAGAGATAATGCAGATGGCGATCCATCGACTACTGACCTACCCCGACAAGGGATGGCCCATAATCGACGCCACGGGATGCGGCCACAGGGCGGTCCCCGAGTGCAACATAAACTCCTTGAACATCCACGACGTCCCCGTCTGCCCCGCCGTAATAACGACCGCGTGGGGGGACATGCTCGTCCTTGAGAAGACCCTGAGCTGGCAGAGGGCTGAAGAAATTATCGAAGGGATCTCAACCTATTCGGGAGGTAACTGTGGTGGGCCCCTCGCCGTGGAGGGGAAGGCCATGAAGGAGGCCGCGATACCCGGGGCGATATCCTTCACGATCAACATAGGCAAGACCATCAGGAGGGCCGTTGAGTCTGGGGACGATCCCGTCGAAGCGATGGTTGAGGCCTCAGAAGGCTGGGCATATAGGGTCTTCACGGGGAAGATAGCTGCGTTCCTTTTCGAGGAGAAATACGGCTTCATCTGGGGTCACAGCATCATAAAGGGAACAGACGAGTGGGAGGGGCATCACCTCAGGATCTGGTACAAGAACGAGAACCACATAAGCTGGCTGGACGAGAAACCCTGGATAACGAGCCCCGATGGTTTGAACGTGATAGATCCTAAGACAGGCTGGGGGCTGGCCAACTTCTGGCCGGCAGAGTGGGAGCACGGCCGTGAGGTCGCTGTGGTAGGCGTCAGGGCAGAGCCCATCTGGAGGACGGAGAAGGGCCTGAGACTGCTGGGCCCAAAACACTTCGACTTCGATATACCCTACACGCCGATGGAGGAAACAATAGATCTCCCTTAATTTTTACAAATTCCTTGTTCGGGTGTATCTATGGAGGAGCGTGTTCTCGGAAGGACGGGGATAAGGGCCAGGAGGCTTGGGTTTGGAGGCATCCCCATCCAGAGGCTCTCCGATGAGAGTGCGGTGGATGTGGTCAGGAGATGCCAAGAGATTGGGATAAACTACTTCGACACTGCGAGGTTGTACACCAACAGCGAGGAGAGGATAGGGAAGGCCCTAAGGGACGTGAGGGACGATGTTTACATAGCCACAAAATCTGCAAAACGCTCAAGGGAGGGGCTGCTTGAGGAACTCGACATCAGCCTCAGGAGGTTGCAGACGGACCGGATCGACGTCTATCAGCTCCACATGGTTTCAAAGGAAGCCGAGTGGGAGCAGGTGAAGGGGCCGGGCGGGGCCCTCGAAGCCCTATACGAGGCGAAGGACGAGGGGAAGATAGAGCACCTGGGCATAACGAGCCACAACCCTGAGCTCCTCTCCGAGATAGTCAGGGAGGACATCTTCGAGACGATAATGATCCCCTTCAACTACCTCACCACGAAGCCCGCGGAGGAGCTGCTTCCCCTATGCCGAAGGATGAACGTTGGAACCATCGTTATGAAGCCCATTGGTGGAGGAGCCCTGAGCAGCGCGAGGACGGCCCTCAAGTATGTTCTTTCAAACGAGGGCGTCGACGTCGTTACACCTGGGATGATGAGCATGGCCGAGGCCGAGGAAAACGTCGCTACCAGCTTGGGAGACCTCACCATAACGCCGGAGGACCTTGATCTGATCAAGAAAGACGAGCTTGAGCTGGGGTACCAGTTTTGCAGGGCGTGCGACTACTGCAAGCCCTGCCCCCAAAGCATACCCATATCCTTCGTTTTGAGGGCTGAGAACCAGTTGCTGAGGCTCACGGGCTGGACCCCGAGGCTCGTGGAGCAGGTTCCAGGGGTCGAGAAGAAGGTCTCATCCTGCTTGAGGTGCGGTGAGTGCGAGGAGAGGTGCCCCTACGGCCTCCCAATCAGGGATCTGCTGCCAGCTAAGATGGGTTCCCTCCTACGCCTCCTCGAGGCCCGAGATGACCGATGAACCCCTTAACCTATACGCATGAAAGATGCGGGAGCCCGAACATGCTAGGTCGTGGCATTTCTTGACAACTAAGGGCTAGGTTCAAGGAAAATAAGAAGACGTTAACAATCTTCCTAGTAGAGGGGCGTGAACCTCTCTTTCCCTAAGACGACGTCGTAGACATCGGTCCTCCTATCAGAGAGGACGTGGTTGAACCTGGTCTTTCTCTTTGAAGCCCTTGCTTCCATCAGGTTGCACTCGGAGCATACTACCTCCTCCCTGTAGAGGCTGGCGGGCCCGCCTATTACCTTTCCCGAGGGCGATGCGATCATGCTGCCTCCCATGAACGGCTGCCCCCTCTCGGTCCCGATTCGGTCGGCCGCTGCGATGAAGACGGAGTTGAGGTGGGCCTGCGAAGAACAAACTACCTCCGTGAGGCGGCCTGTTTCTCTTTCGAGGTCAGGGGTCACCCAGTTGGTCGGGTTCAGGATGAGGTCAACCCCCAGAAGCGCGTAGGCGCGTGTCATCTCAGGGAACCATATGTCGTAGCAGATGTACATTGCCAGACGGCCCAGGGGAGTGTGGAAAACTGGAAGGCCAAGGTTCCCCGGCTCGAAGAAGAGTTTCTCCCTGTTCCAAAGGTGTAGCTTCCTGTACTTCCCTATGTAGTCCCCCGGCCCTATGAGGACAGAGGAGTTGTACAGCCTATCATCGGCCCTCTCCGCTATACCCGCCGCCAAATACACTCCATGGCTCTTAGAGAACTCTTCCCAAAGCCGGACAGAGTCTCCTCCAGGCACCTCCTCGGAAAGATCCAAGGACTCCCCACGGGTGCTGAACACGTACCCTGTGTTCGCGATTTCCGGGAGGACGATTATGTCTGCCCCTTCTGTAACGGCCTTCTCCGCAAATTCAAGGGTCTTTTTGAGGTTTCCCTCCTTATCGCCTATTCTGGACTCTATCTGGCAGCAGGCTATGAGGACCCGATTCTCATGAACATTTTCCATATATAACGCAACCTCCCCACAGATCATTAGTAATTTATGAATGATACACTATTTACTTTATTCATCGCTTAATAAACTCCATGTCTTTGTTTATGTTTTTCTTTATTTAAAATAGTGTAAATAAATACTCGGTTCTCTGTAGTCATAAATTAAAGTTTAAGTGTATGGAAATCATTTTATCTCTAAATATCGAGGGGTATTGATTGAAATGTCTACATTGGACATTATAGAGACGAGAAGGAGCATAAGGAAATTTATAGATAAACCAGTAAGCGACGAGGACGCCTTAAAAATCTTGGACGCCGCCAGGCTCGCGCCCTGCGGCGGAAATAGGCAGAGGTGGAAGTTCATCTATGTGAAGGACCCCCAGGTCCTCAGGATGGTAAAGAACTGCTCCCCTGGCTTCTACGGCGACGCCCCGGCCGCAATAATAGCAGGCATAGAATCCGAAAAAGGGGCCTTCGGTGGAGCCAGCTACGGAAGTATAGTTGGCATTCTGGACATAGGCTTCGCCGCAGAGAACATCCTCCTTGCGGCTCACGCCTTGGGCCTCGGCGGATGCGCCATAGCCTCCTTCAACCCGAGCTCCCTGAGCAAGGTTATAAACGCCCCCGAGAACTTCAGGCCCATACTGGTCGTATCGATAGGCTATCCCGACAGGACACCCCAGATGCCCAAAAAGAAGAGTCTTTCGGAGATCGTCTACCTGAACGAATACGGGGAGAAATGGTGTGAGCTGGGGGGGTTCTGATGAGCGAGGCGCTGGACGACAGGTTCTTCGACTTCGCCTTCCAAGTCCTGAACTACGCCATAGAGTTCGTGAACTCGCCCGGCTACGCCTCCCTCAGGATGACGGATGTATTGGAGAAGACGGTGGAACTCTCCTCACTGATCGAGGGAGTCAACAGGGAGGAGTTCTACTCGAGGCTGAAGGAGAAGTTCGAAAAGAGGAAGTTGATGGCCGATCAGAAGGACAGGGAAGCCTTCCTAGACGAACTCTCCACGATGTTCGTAGAAGAGTGGAGAAGGACAAGCCGGTGATACTCTAAACAAATACTTTTCCTCATTTACCAACATCCATGGGAAAATTTTACATTTGATTAATCACTAAGAGAAGGTAATTTTATATTCTATCAACAGTACATGGCCTTTTTTCGTGTAAAATATAGTTATTGCTACCTTTTGTAAGTGTTTGAATAAAAATTAAAAAATGTTAGAAAGGCTGTTTAAAATTGATAACTATATCTTGAAGGAATTCTTCACTCGATAGAATTTAAATAAAAATTTAATAATATACGTCATTAAAAATTCTATATACAATAAATACTGTAACAATATACCTCGATAAATTCAATTCATTGATTACAAAATATTAATTTATCGTTACTAAGGCTAAAATATTAACTTATTTAATAATGTTATTTAAATATCATGATTATTTTCTAAATATATATAACGGGTGCATTCTAGGATTTAAAAATCCCTTTTCGATGGATATTTTATGGTTAGATAAAAAACAAAAGAGAAATATACTTCCAAATTGTTTGTGCCCTGATATAATTGAGAAAAAGAGGAAAAATCTTGGGCAACAGGAAGTTATTTTCGATTCACAATTTGACTCGTTTCAGAGGGTTTGTCGGGGTTATAGTGTATCATTTTTATCATTCCATAAATACGGATCCATCCCCGTCCCCCTGCCTCCCAGATGCCATGATTTATCAGTCGTATTCGTTCGATATAGAAGAGGCCGCAAACTGGTTGCTGTAAAAAACGCCTATTCACAGTCCGAGTTTTGGGCCTCGTCTAAAGTATGAAGTCCTCTGAATCTTCGCCTGAGAAGACGACGGAAACGGAACGGATATCGACCGTTTTAGTTTCTGTGCTATCTGAGATGAAATCCGATTTGGGCTAATCATTCTTAAATATGCAAAGAAGGGTAGATAGGTGGAGTCGAAAATGAAAACCCTAACGAAAGAGGATGTTCTCGACTATCAACTCGGCTGTACCACATTATCGACCGGCGGAGGCGGTGTAGCGCCTTCTTTAGAAGCCGTCGCCAGGATGGTTGATGCGGTCCTTAACGAGGGTCACGAACTTAGACTCGTGGACCTCGCAGAGGTCCCGGACGATGCGGTCGTCTTCTCTGCCTGTGGCACGGGCGGCGGCATACAGTCTGACATGAAGAACAAATGGACATCGTTCCCCAGGCAGAGGCTCACCAGAGACGCTAGGCAGTCGTTCGACTACGCAGCCCGTTTGAGGGATATGATCGTTCAGGCCGACAGAGAGTGGTGCCCTCTGAACACCTGGTCCGAGATCCCGGGACCGGAGTTCAGGGCGAGCGGGGCGAAGAGGCTAGCCGAACTGGTCGGTCAAGAGCCCTACTCCCACATCCAGTTCGAGGTGGCTCCCGGATTCGTCAGAACGCTCTGCAGCCTTGCCAGCGAGGGCAAGCCCTTCATCGACGCCACAGTAGCGGGTCACAGGGCTGCGCCCGAAATCTCGCAGAACGGTCTCAACCTTGCCAATGTTCCGTGCACCCCTGCGGTCTATACTACGATGCTTGGAGATCTCCTCGTCCTCGAGCAGACCCTCTGCTTCCAGAGGATGGAGGAGATCGTCGAGGGGATATCGACCTACTCGGGTGGATCGGTCAGCGGGCTTCACGCCGTGAAAGGTTCGGACCTCAAGAAGGCCGCCTTCCCAGGCGCAGTCTCCCTGACGATGAGGGTTGGAAAGGCCATCCGCGGGGCCCTAAAATCTGGGAAGAGCCCCGTCGATGCCATGCTCGAGGCCCTCGGGCCCTTGGGCTTCAAGCTCTTCGAGGGCGAGATATTCGACTACTGGCAGGACGACGCCTTCTCCTTCATCTGGGGCATAGCGAAGATAAAGGGAACAGGACCCTACGCGGGCCACGACATGAAGATCTGGTACAAGCACGAGCACCACATCTCGTGGCTGGACGGCAAGCCGTACGTCACGAGCCCCGACGGCGTCAACGTCGTCGATGTGGAGACGGGGTGGGGCCTGGCAAACTTCTGGCCCGCCGAATGGGAAGCCGGCAGGAAGGTCGCAGTGATAGGCGTGAAGGCGGAAGACAGGTGGGAGACGCCAATGGGACTGAAGCTGTTCGGACCCCAGCACTTCCGCTACGACATACCCCACGTGCCCATCGAGAAGGCCTACAAGAAGTTCTCATACCCTTCATAATTTTTAAAGTCTAATCATCGAAAAATGGTTTCCAGGGCATTCAAAAATTAGGTTCAAAAAGAGAGGTGTTTAGCTCAATTTCTTTTCTATGGGAACGTACTCTATGTCGAAGCCGAAGTGTTTTGGATTATAGATTTTCAGTCCTCGCTCTGTTCTCCAGAAGCCACAAGCTTTCATCGCTGTCACGGCGACTTCCTTACCCTGAGTCCACCATTCGGATCTGAAATTTGACAATCCTAAACCAGTCTTTTTCTCCAATACTGTAAAGGGGTCGGGGCAGGTCGCATAGGGCTTATCGTCGATCCAGCTCACCTGATTCTCGTTCTTATACCAGAGTCTGAACGTTTTTCCCTCGTAGTCGCCTTTCCCTTCTATCCAAGCGTTTCCATATACGAAGGCGCCTTTTCTCTCGCTGGTGAATCCTCCGATCTCTCCCTCGAAGATTTTATATCCTCTACTGGATTCAACGACTGCCGCGACAGGGTCATCCCCATTCTTACGAGCTTTCGTTATGGCTTTTCCAACGTTGATCGCCAGTGTGAAGGTGTTGTGAGCGGTCCCCTCTTTGACTATTTTGCCCGTCATAGACATCGCTGGGGAGCAGCCCCCTCCTGAGTAGATGGCTATTGCCCTGCAAACATCCTCCCATCTCTGGTGGCTAAGGACTTTGGTCCCGATTATTAGGTCACCCCAAGAAGTGCCGATGGTGTAGGGAGCTATGGGTGCATCGATGACATTTAGTTTGGTGAGTGAGAGTTCAGGGACGGCCCTGTACCCAGCACAGTCGGCGTCGATCAGTGGAAGCCGCCTTTTAGCTGCGTTGATGAGTTGCCCCGCGTCGAGGGGTCCGATCTCGAAAGCGAGGTAAGCCATCGGCTTGTCCCCCACGAGCGCCTCTAGCTTTTTAAGATGCTCTTCCGTAGCTCTAGTGTCCACCTTCTGACTCCAGCTGTTAAGAGGATAGATCCTGTTAATTTGTTTGTACCAAGCTTCCCTTGGGTAGTATCGCATGTACCTCTCCTGATATTCTCTTCTTATCCCTCCGCCGCAGCCAACGTCCATGAAAATGAGGTCATCGTCCTTAAGGTCCTTCGGGTCAATCAGTTTAGGTACGATTCCATCTTTAATGACCGAGTCAAACGTATCACTGAACTCTTCGTAAGTGGGCGCAGAGCCGCCCCCGCCGGTAGCAAGCGCAGCTGCGCCACAGATCAAACTCCACATATCTTGTTTGTTCAATTTATACATTTTAATCATCTATTGTCCTTCTAAAACTTATAAGATTTACACGTCTAAATAGACTTATAGTTTCATATTGTTATGAATTGATTTTATGACGGGATATTAGGTTTAAATTATTTACTTATACATTAACATTTATATTCAGTGAATCGTTGTAAAGTCATTGACCAATTATTATCAGAATGGCTCCGACATATATCTTTGATCATCAATTCTAAGTAAATTAGTTCATTTAGTTTCCAATATCAATACGATTACTCGCAAAAATTATAAATACGACGAACAATGCAAATGTCTTTTTAGGTATGTCAGTTATACTAACAATTTATTCTGGGACGGGCCAAATACTAAGATCAGGTAGAGTTTTCCAATTAACTTTTCTGCTGCTCATAATGGTATTGGTATATATATCGTATTACCTGGGTAGGAAAGGAAAAACCTGGATGATAAGGCCTCTTGAAGGACTTGAAGCGGTTAGAGAGGGAATTGGCAGAGCTGCGGAGATGGGGAGGCCGGTCCTTCTCTTACCCGGAATAGGTGGTCTTACAACTACTACCAGCGCCCAGACTATTGCCGGTTTGACAATGTTCGGCGAGGTGACTCAACGAGGTGCAGAGATAGGCGTTCCAACACAAGCTATCATGACATCAACCCAGGCGGTCACAGTTGCTGAGGCAATCGCCCAGCAAGCTTACAGAGCTGTAGGGAAATCTGAGTTATACGAACCAGGAAAGTTCGTGAAATGGTATGGTTCAGGGCAGTTCGTCTACGCAGTTGGTGCTGCCGGTCACATCCTACTGGAAAAACCAGCGTTGATCATCTATATGGGATATTTCCTAGCAGACGTGATCGTTAGTGGAGAGACGGGCAGTAGAGTCAACGCTATGCAGATAGGCAGTACAACAGATCAATCCGCCACTCCTTTGATGGGCATGATGTGCGATAACATGCTATTTGGGGAGGAGATGTATGCGGCATCAGCCAGCATCACTGAAGACAAACTGGCGATAGCGACATTGGCCGGAGAAGACTGGGTCAAGCTTGTACTGTTAGGCTTGATGTCCATAGGGATACTAGCTACCTTGGTGGGTTCCAACTACCTCTGGCAATTGATGGGGATGTGAAAGATGTCAGCTACTTTAACTTATATAAGAACCTACCTTAGCAGGATTGTGATAATCGTCGTGGCCATTGCCACGCTGGCAGGTTACTTTACTGCAGACCCTACGGTGGGGACGGTATCTTCGGAACTCAACTTATGGAACATGATAATTACTAGCTTTACGCTTTTCGTTGGTCTGATCACAATCTTTGTCCGCTATGGTAAATCTGTGTTTAACCGCACAGAGAACTGGATGTTCCATTTGTACTGTCTCGTGATGATTCTAATCTGGATACCCTTTGGTTTTCACTTTGGAGTATATTCAAATATCTATCAAACAGCATACATGAATACGAAGATTACCTTACATATTGCGATCCTCGGGTTACTTATCTTCTTCTGTGTGTCCGCTATGTATAGAACCATGAGGATAAAGTCCTTTAGAACGGCTGTCTTCGCTTTCCTCACAGTATTGCTGGTATTTATCAATGCTCCATATATAATAACGCCTTTCCCCCAGATTGGGGACCTCACTTATTGGCTTCTAGACAATCCTCAGATGGCCGGTGCTCGCGCAATGGTGATGTGCGGGGGAATCGGAGGAGTCATCTTAGGCATACGCATCCTCCTGGGACACGAGAGAGGTGCGATGGCAGGAGGTGGATAGAATGCCCATTCATGAACTGAAATCCAAATACATATGGGTAGTTTTGATTATTGGGATGCTGATACCTGCTATACGTCCTCTGGGAGTACCCTTTCCAATGAATAACGTTACCGTGGAGATCTACGAACTTGTAGAGAATCTCCCAGAGGGGAGCATAGTTATTATGGGTGGTTCAGGCGTCTTTGCATTCGACCTTGAATCCTCTCCTGGGATGATAGCAGCCATAAAACAGATGGCGGCTCATGGTGTGAGGCTGGTGACATGCCCAACAGGATCGGAGGTCCCACAATTCCATAAATTCCTGATTGATGCAGCAAGAGTTGACAAAAAATTTGGAGGACCCTGGGAATACGGAGTAGATTATGTGATGCTTCCATATCTGCCAGGGGGCGCTATGATAGTATACGACCAATTCCTTACCGATGTACATAAAACAGTAAGCATCGACCTAGCAGGAACACCCATAGACCAGTTACCCCTGATGAATGAACTTAGAGATTATAAAGATGTCGTGGCTTGGTTCTGCCCACATTGGGGATTCGTAGACGTCGTTCGCATAGTCACCGGACAATACGGTATTACTGCCATAAGCTTTGCTCAGAGTACTGCTTATGCCTTCTTTTCTCCCTTCATGCAGACGTATCCCGGTCAGGTCTATATGACAAATGGATACCTTGGTGGGGATCAATATGAAAAACTCAACAACATGAAAGGATTGGGTCACAAAGTGCAAGACTCGTACTCTGTTATCAGCGTGCTGATCGCCGCATTCATTGTTCTGGGGAACGTTACCCTATTCAGCAAACAGGAGGAGGAAGAATGATCTCGACAGATCCATGGATCTGGTTATCTGCCTTGTTGACTCTCTCCATTTTCTCGATGTTGTATGGAGATAATAAGGCGTTCCGTTGGGCGGAGACAACATACACGGCTTCAGTTGTTGGGCACTCTGTCGTGACTGGATTGCTCACTCTGCAAGACCGATTATACCCCTTCTACACTGGATCAAAAATAATCTTGATCATACCCCTGATATT
>CAYGAH010000274.1:0-2630 GCA_964347685.1 uncultured Candidatus Bathyarchaeia archaeon
TCCTCGTACTTGGACTCAACAAGCTCTGAGGTCTTGAGCTCCTTGTATCCGAGCTCAGGCGCCCCCCATATTGCCTTCCCTATGCCTATGATCTCTGAGGCGCGCCCGTCTATCGCCCTCAGCGCCCTCTCCTTTAGGCTCTCCTTAGACATCTCAGACGGTAACCATTTTGGCTCGCACAGGATTTAACTTGTTACGGATCCTAGTCCCTGACCCGCCTCTCCCGCATCATTATTAAATGGCATCGCGGTTTCCAAGATGGATGAGGCGAATCGCACTTGAAGCTGTTGGAGTACGAGGCAAAGGACATCTTCAGGCGCTTCGGGATCCCTACGCCTGAGGGCTGCGTCGCGACGACGCCCGGGGAGGCGAGGTCCTTCGTTGAGAGCTTGGGGAAGCCCGTCGCGGTGAAGGCCCAGCTCCACGTTGGCGGGAGGGGGAAGGCGGGAGGTATCCAGTTCGCCGACACGCCCTCTCAGGCATCCGACGTCACAGGGCAGCTTATAGGCCGTAGGCTGAAGGGCCTGGAGGTGAGGAAGGTCCTCGTCGAGGAGAAGCTCGACATCGTCGACGAAGTCTACCTCGGGGTCACCGTCGACAGGAGCAATAAGCGCTACGTGGTTCTTGCCTCCTCTGAGGGGGGCGTCGACATAGAGGAGGTGGCTGCGAAGACGCCCGAGAAGATCGTCAGGCACCTCGTGGACCCCCTCGAGGGGTTCCAATCCTACCACGCCAACTGGGTCGCCAAGGGGGTCGGGTATTCAGGAGGGAAGGTGACCCAGCTGGCCGGCGTGCTCCTCAAGCTCTACGAGGTCTCCCAGGAGATGGACGCGGAGCTCACCGAGATAAACCCCCTGGCAGAGACCCCCGGTGGCTTCATAGCAGCGGACGCCCGCCTCAACGTGGACAACAACGCCCTTTTCAGGCACGGGGAGCTCCAGGACAAGATGCTTGAGAGCGAGATGGGAGAGCTCACCGAGAGGGAGATAGAGGCCAGGAAGCAGGGGCTCACCTACGTTGAGCTCGACGGAAACATAGGGATCATAGGGAACGGAGCGGGCCTCACCATGGCCACCCTGGACACCGTGATGCTCCACGGAGGGAGGGCCAGCGACTTCCTCGACCTGGGAGGAGGGGCCTCGGCCGAGAGGATAGAGAGGGCCGTCAACTTCGTCCTCTCGGACCCCAGGGTAGAGGCCCTCTTCGTGAACGTCCTGGGAGGCATAACCAAGTGCGACGACACCGCGAAGGGGATCGTAAGGGCGAGGGCAGACACCGGAAGCAAGAAGCCCATCGTGGTGAGGATGATGGGGACAAACGAGGAGGAGGGGAGGCGCATCCTAAAGGAGGAGGGGATAGAAGCCCTCGACACCATGGAGGAGGCGGCGGAGAGGGCGGTCCGCCTGGTCGGGGGGAGCTGAGACGGTAAAGTTCATCGACAAAGACACGGGGGTCCTAGTGCAGGGGATTACGGGGACCCAGGGGAGGTTCCACACTAAGCTGATGCTCGACTACGGCACCAGGGTCGTGGCAGGCGTCACCCCTGGGCGCGGGGGGGAGGAGGTGGAGGGGGTCCCCATCTACGACACCATCAGGGAGGCGAAGGATGAGCGAGAATTCGAGGCCTCTATCATATTCGTTCCTGCGCCCTCCGCCCTAGACGCAGCCCTCGAGGCGATAGAGGCCGGCCTCGACCCCGTCGTTATCATAACAGAGGGCATACCCGTGAGGGACTCCATAGAACTCGTTGCCAAAGCGGATCGGAAGGGGATCACCGTAGTCGGGCCCAACACGCCTGGCGTAATCAAGGTCGGGGGGTCAAAGCTGGGGATCATGCCGGCAGAGGTCTTCGAGAAGGGCTCTGTGGGCATCGTATCCAGGAGCGGCACCCTGTTCTACGAAATAGCTGCCCATATGACCCGGAGCGGGCTCGGCGAGTCCACATGCGTGGGCATCGGAGGGGACCCCGTTGTTGGCTTAGACTTCATAGAGGTGCTGAAGTGGTTCCAGATGGACCCCGAGACGAGGGGGGTTGCCCTCGTAGGAGAGATCGGCGGAGACGCTGAGGAGAGAGCAGCCAAGTTCATCTCTGAAGGGGGGTTCACGAAGCCCGTGGCGGCATACATAGCAGGCAGGTCCGCGGTCCCGGGAAAGAGGATGGGGCACGCGGGGGCCATAATCCAAGGTTCCACGGGCACCGCCCAGAGCAAGATCGAGACCCTCAGGGAGGCAGGGGTCTCCGTGGGCGAGCTCCCCGGGGACGTCGCGGGCTCCCTGAAAGGGCTCCTCGGCTAGCCCTCACCGAGCATCTCCAGGAGCCTCGTGAGCATCCTGTAGGTGAGGCCCCAGACCACCTCCCCGCCAACCCTGAAGGCCGGGGTGTCCCAGTCCCTCATCTTCGCAATGCACCGGCTTGGGACGATCTTGCCCAGGGGAGCCCAGAGGTAGGAGGAGAGCTCCCCGCTGAGCCTGAGCTCCGGGACGCCTTCGATGAGGAAGACCATGGGCTGAACCCTCATTTCGGGCCTAATAGAGGATGAGATCCCATCCATCGAGCCCAGGTAGCTGCCTGCCTCCAGCCCGATCCCAGTCTCCTCCATGACCTCCCTCAGGGCCGTGTCCATGAGGCC
>CAYGAH010000275.1:0-9218 GCA_964347685.1 uncultured Candidatus Bathyarchaeia archaeon
TGCGTTCTCCACATCTCCGCCCTCGTCTAGGAATATGCTTATCTTCCCGTGGCCCTCTAGCCTTGTTATCGGGTCTATGGTTATCGTCTTCACTTCTTCACCCTCCTGTTTATGATGGATGAGGGGAGCCCGTACTTGTAGAAGGTCCCCAGGGGGTCCTTCAGCTCGGCCATGACCTCGTCGGGGTCGAATCCCTCCTCCTTCTCGGAGGCGAGCCCAAGGACCGTCGAGAGGGCAGATATCATGGCGGAGCCCTGCTCTATGGCCTCTGGGCATGGGCCCCCGCAGCCCGTGCACGGCATGTTGGCGTTTATGCATCGGGCCTCGCAGCCCCCCCTAGTCGCGGGCCCCATGCAGACGACCCCCTGCTCCAGGAGGCACCTCTCAGGGTCGGGCTCGAAGTCTATTATCCTCCTTATCTCCTCTATCTTCTTCTCCTCCCTCGTCCTGGGGCACTCGTCGCAGACCGACTTCTCGGGAGCCAAGACGGCTCCCCTCGGCGGAAGCCTCCCCCCGGCTATTGCCTGAACGGCCTCCACTATGAGGGCTGGGGGTGGAGGGCACCCCGGGAGGTAGTAGTCCACCTCCACGACATGGTCCAGGGCCTTGACGGTGTCGTAGAACTCCGGGAGGGTGAGGACCCCCTCGGGCACCTCCACCCCCCTCTGGGGCAACACGCCTGGGTTGTTTGTCGAGGGGGAGCTGAGGTAGGCCCTGTCGAAGACCCCATCCCTGTCGGCGACGTTGGCAAGGCCGGGGATCCCCCCAAGGTGGGCGCAGGAGCCGAAGGCTACGAGGGTCTTCGCCTTCCTCCTTAGGAGCCTGGCGAGGCGCTCCTGCTCCCCTGTGCGTACGGCGCCGTTGAAGAAGCAGACGTCCATGTGGCCGTCGGGCATCGCCTCCACGTCTTTGTACTTGACGTCCATGGCCACGGGCCAGAAGACGACGTCGGCCAGCTCCATCACGTCTAGTATCTTCTCGTCTATGTCGAGGACCGCGATCTCGCAACCGCCGCAGCTGGCGGCCCAGTAGAACCCAAGCTTCAGTTTCTCCAAGATCTACGCCTCCACGTATTCGAGCAGCCGCGACGCGTCGATCTTGTTGCCGTCGAAGCCCAGCTCATCGTACTCTATGCCCAGAGCCAGGCCGAGGAGCTGGGGGTAGTGGACTATTGGGACGTCGGGCGACTCCTCGGCCACCAGCTGGCACCTCTCATATGTGAGGTAGCAGAAGGGGCAGGCAACCACCATGATGTCCGCGTACTTCTTAACGGTCTCCACCTTCTCCAGGCCGACGCTCCAGGTCACGTCCTCCCTTATGCCCATTATCGGCCCTGTGCAGCACTCCAGCTTGTTTGGGTATGGGACGCTCTCCGCACCCGTGACGCTCACGAGCTCGTCAAGGGTCGTCGGCACCTCTGGGTCGTCGTACAGCATCACGTCCGAGGGCTTCAGCATGTGGCACCCGTAGTGGGAGCCGACCCTAAGTCCCCTGAGAGGGGTGACCACCTCGGACTCGATCTTCTCCAGGCCGATGTCGTCCTTCAGCATCCTGACGAAGTGCTTGACCTCCACGGTGCCCCTGAACTCCTTCCCTACCTTGGCCAGCACCTCGTTAACCTCGCCCCTGAGCTCGGGGTCCTCCTTCAGCTCCTTGTTCGCCTTCATCAGGACCTCGGCGCAGCCGTTACAGACTGTCACCACGTCCAGGCCCATATCCTCGGCGATGCAGATGTTCCGGGCGGCCATGGCCAGCCCCGTCTTGTGGTCTAGGGTTTCAAGATAGGTCGTCCCACAGCAGCTCGATCCAGGCATGTCCACGAGCTCGACGCCGAGCCTCTCCGCCACCCTCCTGGTGGCGATCTCGTAGCCCCAGAGGCGGGCGAGGGTCGTGCAGCCTGGGAAGAAGGCGTACCTCAACTCAGCACCCCTCCACTAGGTCGAGGAACCCCGTCTCCCTCATTATCTTCTCAACCTCCTCGGTGTCGGGCTCGGGGGCTGGGGGCAGGTCCTCGTCCTCCCTCATCTCGTTCTGGAAGTCGTCTATCTCGTAGATGTATCCCATCTCCGCGATGGACTTCATCAGCGCCTTGTATGTCGGGTGGATTATCCCCTCCTTCAGCGCGAGCTTCCGGAGTGCTGAGACGATCTCCGAGACCCGGACCTGCTCGGGGCAGCGCTCGTAGCAGGTGTAGCACCCCGCGCACAGCCAGACCGTGTCTCCCTCAAGCAGCCTCCCCTTCTGGCCGTAGGCGGCAAGCCTCGCGATGCGCCTGGGCCTGAACCCGTCCACCCGCATGGCGACCGGGCAGTCGGCTGTGCATGTGCCGCACTGGTAGCAGAGCATGAGCCTTTCCGCGCCTGGGATCTCCATTATCCTGCGCCTGAACTCCATGTTCTCTGGCCTTATCCTGATCTCCTTCTCTTCAGTCGACTCATCCACCCCCCACAACAACGGCCTCCGCCGCCCTCAGCGGGCTGGGCCCCATCCTCTTGAGACCATCGACCATCTCCCGGATCACCCTCGCGAACTTGTCGCCCTCTGCAGCCGAGATCCACTCGAGCCTCAGCCTCTCTGGCTCCAGGCCGAGCTGGGCCATGAGCCTCTTCAGCATAGCCACCCTCCTCTGGGCCTTGAGGTTGCCAGAGATGTAGTGGCAGTCGTTCGGCGGGTGGCAGCCGGCGACGAGAACCCCGTCTGCGCCGTCCCTGAGGGCCTCGAGTATGAAGGCGGGGTGGACCCTCCCGCTGCACATCACCCTGATGACCCTCAGATTCGGAGGGTACTGGAACCTGCTGACGCCCGCCAGGTCAGCGCCCGCGTAGCTGCACCAGTTGCATAGGAAGCCGACGATCCTGGGCTCGAACTCGGTCATGCCCTCGCCTCCGCCAGTGCTGCCCTCACCTGCGCCAGTATCTCGTCGTCCGTGAAGTGGCCCGCAGTTATGGCACCGGACGGGCAGGTGGAGGCGCAGACGCCGCACCCCTTGCAGAGCTCCTCGATGATATGGGAGCGGACATTCCCATCGTCATCCTCCACCATCTCGACCGCGCTGAACTCGCAGACGCCCTCACACATCCTGCAGCCCGAGCAGAGGTCCTCGTTCACCATGGCGATGGCCCCCTCGACCTCTATCATCGGCCTAGAAAGGATCGTCATCGCCCTGGCCGCTGCCCCGCAGGCCTGGCTTATGCTCTCGTCTATCGGCTTGGGGCCGTGGGCCATGCCGCAGAGGAAGACGCCGTCCGTAGCGAAGTCCAGGGGCCTCAGCTTCATGTGGGCCTCGAGGAAGAACCCGTCCTTGCTCAGGGGCACCTTGAAGAGGCCTGCGAGCCTCGGGTTGTCGGGAGAAGGCAGAACACCGGCGCTGAGGACGATCGCGTCGGGCTCTATGACGACCCTCTCCCTGAGGACCGGGTCGATGATCGAGACCTCCAGGCCGCCGTCGTTCGAGACCTGGGGCTTGTGGTCGTCGTCGTAGCGGATGAAGATGACCCCCTCCCTGGCCGCCTCCCTGTAGTAGTCCTCGTTGAACCCGTAGGTGCGCATGTCCTTGTACAGGACGAAGACCGCCGCGTCGGGGTTGACCTCAAGGATCTTCAGGGCGTTCTTGACCGCGTCGCTGCAGCAGATCCTCGAGCAGTTGGGGCGCTCCTCGCACCTCGTTCCGACGCACTGGATCATTACCACTGAGCGTGGGTTGAAGCCGTCTTCCTCGAGCTTCTCCTCGAGCTCGAGCTGGGTCATCACCTTCTCGTCGACGCCATAGTAGTACTCGGTCGGCGTGTACTCTACTCCCCCTGTCGCGATGATGACGGCCCCGTGCTTGACGACCTCCTCCTCAGCGCCGCTGAGGAGGGTCGTCTCGAAGTTCCCGACGTACCCGTGGGCGTCATCCAGCCGCGTCCCGAGGTGGACCATGATTTTCCCGTTGCCCTCGACCCTTGAGATAAGCTCCCTCAGCCTCTCCTGGGGGTCGTCCCCTCCGAGGGTGTACCTGATCCTTCTCAGGTTCCCCCCCAGCTCCTCCTCCTTCTCGACGAGGTGGACCTCGTATCCCTGCTCTGCTATCTCGAGGGCCGCCGTCATCCCTGAGAGGCCGCCGCCTACGACGAGCGCCACAGGCGTGACCTCGACCATCGGCTTCTTCAACGGCTGGAGGAGCCTCGCCTTGGCGACGGCCATCCTCACTAGGTCCTTCGCCTTCTCCGTGGCCGCCTCGGGCTCTCGCATGTGTACCCAGCTGCACTGGTCCCGGATGTTAGCCATCTCGAAGAGGTAGGGGTTCAGCCCCGAGTTCTGCAGGGTCTCCCGGAACAGCGGCTCGTGCGTGCGGGGCGTGCAGCTGGCGACGACCACCCTGTTCAGGTCGTGCTCCAGGATCTTCTCACTTATGTTCTCCTGGGTGTCCTGGGAGCAGGTGTACAGGTTGCACTCGGCGTACACGACATCGGGGAGGCCCCTCGCGTACTCCATCACCGCAGGGACGTCCACAACGCCCCCGATGTTTATGCCGCAGTGGCAGACGAAGACGCCGATCCTTGGCTCGAGGCCCTCCACGGGCCTCTCAGGCGGGTACTCCAGCGGCGTGACCAGGGTGTCCCGAACCGACGCGATCCCCCCGGCCGCTTTCATCGCAGCTCCACTTGCCTGGGCGACGCTGTCTGGTATGTCCTTAGGCGAGGCGAAAGCGCCGCAGACATAGACGCCTGGGCGAGAGGTTTCGAGTGGGTCGAAGACGCCAGTCTTGCAGAAGCCGTGGTGGTTTAGCTCTATGCCTAGGATGTCGGCGAACCTCCCGGCATCCGTGGGGGGTTTCATGCCCACGGACAGGACGACCATGTCAAACTTCTCTCGGTGCACGACGTCGTCCTCGTCGTATGTCACGAGAAGATCGTGGGTGTCCGGCTCCTCGTCCACGTGGGAGACCCTGCACCTGACGAACCTGACGCCGTGCTCCTCCTGGGCCCTCTCGTAGTACTCGTCGAACTCCTTCCCGAAGGCCCTGATGTCCATGAAGAATATCGTCGGCTCCAGTCCGGGGTTGTGCTCCTCAGCGATGACCGCCTCCTTTATCGCGTACATGCAGCAGACCGAAGAGCAGTAGGGGTTCTCGACCCTCTCGTCCCGGGAGCCGACGCACTGGATGAAAGCCAACTTCCGGGGCAGCTTCCCGTCCGAAGGCCTGAGCACAGTTCCTCCGTATGGCCCGGTGGCGCTCAGGATGCGCTCGAACTCTATGCTCGAGACGACGTTCGGGAACCTGCCGTACCCGTACTCGCCGAGGATGTTCGCGTCGAAGGACTCGAATCCGGGGGCGAGGATGATGGAGCCAACGTTCAGCTCCATTTCTGTGTCCTCATCGTCGTAGCGGACAGCCCCGGCCTTGCAGACCTCGCCGCAGATTCCGCAGCCGATGCACCTGTCCCTGTCGATGGTGTAGGTGAGGGGCATGGCCTGAGGGAAGAGGATGTACACGCTCCTGCGCTCGCTGAAGCCCTCGTTGTACTCGTCTATGGCGGAGACAGGGCACTTCTGGGCGCAGTCTCCGCATCCAGTGCACTTGTCTGGGTCGACTCTCCTCGCCCGCCTGTTGAGGGTCACCCTGAAGTTGCCATCCTCCCCCTCAACCTTCTTCAGGTCCGTGTAGGTGATCAGGTCTATGTTGTGGTGCCTCCCTGCCCCGACGAGCTTGGGGGCGAGGATGCACATGGCGCAGTCGTTCGTCGGGAAGGTCTTGTCCAGCTGGGTCATGACGCCGCCGATGCTGGGGAGCTTCTCGAGCATGTAGACCTTGAAGCCGGAGTCGGCGAGGTCGAGGCTCGCCTGGATCCCCGCTATCCCTCCGCCTAAGACTAGGACGGCCCCGACCTTGCCAGTCATCGTAGGACCTCCAGAGCCCTGTAGTACGGGGTGATCCCCTCGATCCTGTCCATGTCGACCAGGTTCCTCGATCTCATCGCCACGATGTGACGGAGCACCTGATCCTCTCGGAGGCCCGTCTTGCTGGAGAGTTCCTGCACAGAAGACGCCTCCCTCTTCAGAAGCAGGTACATCCAGTTCCTGTGGAACTCCGCCCTCAGCGCCTCAGCCTGGACCTCATCGAACTTGTACCGCGGCACCCTC
The DNA here is from genome assembly GCA_964347685.1 of uncultured Candidatus Bathyarchaeia archaeon. Taxonomy (GTDB): domain Archaea; phylum Thermoproteota; class Bathyarchaeia; order TCS64; family TCS64; genus CAYGAH01. Next base: position 6,127 of record CAYGAH010000275.1, read on the forward strand.
TCTCCGTAGACGTTCCCCCTCTCCGTCACCTCAAGCTCCCTGCCGGCGAGAGCCCTGTCCCTGAAGCCCTCGACTGTGGCCTTGGCTGCCAGAATCCTTTCATGGAGCGCGGGGTCGGGAACCCCTGTAGAAACGGGGTTGCCGCCCAGTTTCTCAATGTGGTTTATGAATTCCATCAACGACTCTTTGAGCTTCCCCTCGTCCAACGCAGACATCCACTCGGCCCTCATCCGCTCGGGCTCGAACCCCGCCAGATCTAGCAGCCTCCCGACCATCTTCATCTTGTTCTCGGCCTGGAGGTTCCCCTCCAAGAAGTGGCAGTCTCCCTTGTTGCAGCCTAGGACGAGGACGCCGTCTGCCCCCTTGAGGAAGGAATCCACGTAGAAGACGGGGTCGATCCTGCCGGTGCACTTCACCTTGGCTAACCTTATGTCCGCCGGGAACTTTCTCAGCGCCTCGTCGGAGACATCATAGGGATTCACGGCCCAATCGCATACGAAAACGGCGATTTTACTTCGATCATCGCTCACGGAGTCCACCCCTAACCGGCGACCGCCTCCATGATGAGTTCGTTCGTGAAATTCGTCATCTTGATGGCCCTCTCGGGGCAGCTCGCAGCGCAGAGGCCACAGCCCTTGCAGAGGCGCTCGTCCACCTGGGCGACGCCACCCTCGTCCTTGCTCATGGCCTCAAAGGGGCAGATCGAGACGCATGTCCCGCATCCGCTGCAGGCCTTCTCGTCCACCTCTGGGAGGTCGAGCTCACACAGGTCCTCCTCGACAAGGCACTCTGAGCAAGGCCCGCAGTGCACGCACCTGAGGGCCTCCAGGACCCCCTGACCCCAAGTGAAGCCTAGCTCCACCTCGTCGAAGTTGCCCATCCTCCTCTCGAGGGGCAGGTGAGCCGCCTCCTGCGCCGGCTTCTCCTCGAGGACGCCCTCCTTGACCCAGCTCGTCTTCTCTATCTCCTCCGCCCTCAGAACGTCGAGGCCCCCGCCCCCCAGGTAGAGGTCTATGGCCCTGGCCGCCTTCTTCCCGGCGGCTATCGCATCGATGACCGACTTCGGCCCTGTCACCACGTCTCCGCCTGCGAAAACCCCGGGCAAGCTCGTCTCGAAGGTGACTGGGTCCACCTCTATGGTGTCCCACCTCGTAACCTTGATGCCCTCGGTCAGGAACGTGAGATCGGTGATCTCGCCGACGGCCTCTATGAACAGGTCGGCGGGGACGACGAACTCGGAGCCCGGAATTGGGATCGGGCGCCTGCGGCCGCTGCTGTCTGGCTCCCCTAGGCGCATCTTGGCGCACTCGACCGCCTCCACGACCTCGTCGCCCAGGACCCTAGTCGGGTTCGCCAGGAACTTGAAATCGACGCCCTCCCTCTCCGCCTCCTCCACCTCATGCGGGTGGGCGGGCATGTCCTCCCTCTGCCTGCGATAGATGACCGTCACATCTTCCGGCCCGAGGCGGACGGCTGTCCTGGCCGAGTCTATGGCGGCGTCCCCTCCGCCGACGACCGCAACCTTCCCCTTGAGCTGCTTTACTCTGCCTACGCGGACATCCCTCAGGAAGTCGAGGGCGTTCTTCACGCCCGTGAGGTCCTCTCCAGCCATGTTCATGGAACGGCTGCTGGGGGCGCCCACTGCGATGAATATGGCCTTATAACCCCCTTCAAGAAGGTCAGCGAGGCGTACGTCTTCCCCCACTTCGACGCTTGTCCTGACATCGACGCCCGTTTCCATGATGTATCTTATCTCTGCATCCAGCACGTCCTCCGGGAGCCTGTACATTGGCAGGCAGTACCTGAGCATCCCGCCTGGCTCCGGGTCCTTCTCGAAGACGGTGACAGGGTAGCCCATTTTGACGAGGAAGTATGCCGCGGTCAGTCCAGCGGGCCCTGAGCCGATCACGGCGACCTTCTCGGCCTTTGTCGGTGGCACCAGCTTCCCTCGAGCCTCCCTCTCAGAGCCGAACTCGACGTCCGAGACCATCCGTTTCAGGAGCCGGATTCCCACAGGCGCGTCTACTTCGCTCCTCTGGCAAGCTTCCTCACATGGGGCAAAGCAGACCCTGCCGCAGATCGCTGGGAAGGGGTTGTCCTTCCTTATGACCCCGAGGGCCTCCCGGAACCTCCCTTGGGATATCAGGGAGACGTAGGCCTGGACGTTGACGTTGGCCGGGCAGGCCTCCCTGCACGGAGGGTAGAACCTCTTCTCGGCCTCACAGGCGGAGCATTCAGACTTCTGGGTACCCCCGCTCAACCCGCTAACCTACCTCAGAACGCATCTTGCCCACTGAAAACCAGCCCTCTCAAACGTGGGACAGTAATCCCTCCACGGGGCTGAGGTTGAGGTGCAACCCCAGTCTCTCCGGCGAAACCCCAATGGACAAGCCCAAGAGCTGGGTATGGTAGAAAACGGGAATATCCACAGCCCCTTCCCTTACCATGCCGCTTATTTCAGGCTGCTTGCCGTCGAGGGCCTTGAAGCAGAGGGGGCAGACTGTGACGAGCCCGTCGAACCCACGTTCCTTGACGGACTTTAGCTTCGAGCCGGCGATCTTTAGAGAGCCCCCTCCCTCAGTCTTGAGTATATGTGATCCACAGCAGTCGAGCTTCTCTGGATAATCTCGGCAGTCGGCGCCCAACGCCCTTATCAAATCGTCGAGCTTCCTCGGGTCCTTCGCGTCGTCGGGCCTGCAGAGGTCGGATGGCCTGAATGAGTGGCAGCCGGGGTGGGCTGCGAGGGTCAGTCCCTTCAGGGGCTTCGTGACCATGCCGGCTATCTTGTCGACCCCGATCCTGTCGTGCAGGACCTCAAGCAAGTGGTGGACCTCGCACTCACCGGCGTACTCGAGGCCCTCGATGGATAGGGTCCGGTCGATCGTCTTTTTAAGCTCCCTGTCCCCCTCCATGTCCCTCTTGACCTGGCTGAAGGAGAGGTGACAGCCGTTGCAGAGGGTGAGAACGTCGAGACCTAGCTTCTCAGCAAGCGCGAGGTTGCGGGCCGTCAGGTACTTCCAGCCGATGGGCGACGATATCCTATAGGTCATGAAGCCGCAGCAGCTCGATCCAGGCATGTCCACGAGCTCGAC
>CAYGAH010000276.1:0-3388 GCA_964347685.1 uncultured Candidatus Bathyarchaeia archaeon
CTCCCCTGGACGAATATGAGGGTCGATCTGTGTCCCCCGACCAGGTCCCTCATCCTCCTCAGGCGGGAGGCAGCCCCCGGGGTCGTGCTCAGGTCGTCTGAGAGGTCGAAGTCCTCGTCGATGGGCTCTGGGAACTCCACATCGTATCGGTAGGCCTTGTCAACCTCCACCTCGACGACCTCCACCGGGTGGGTGCCCCCCAGGAACCAGGCGACCTCCTCCGGGTTCCCCACGGTCGCAGAGAGCCCTATCCTCTGGAAGGGCCTCCCGGCGATCTTCTCCAATCGCTCCAGCCCGACGGTGAGTTGGGCCCCCCTCTTGGAGGCTGCCAGGTCGTGGATCTCGTCCACTATCACCCACCTGACTCCCCTGAGGTGCCTCCTCATAGCCTTGGAGGGCATGATTGCCTGCAGTGTCTCTGGTGTCGTTATGAGCATCTCTGGCGGCCTTACCGTCTGCCTCCTCCTCTGGACCTGGCTTGTGTCCCCGTGCCTCACCTGGATGTTGATGCCCAGCTGCATCGCCCAGAACATCATCCTCCTCTCTATGTCCCTGTTAAGGGCCCTCAGGGGAGTTATGTATACAATGGCGACGCCGTTTGCCACCCTCTTCTCCCTCAGGTACGAGTCGAACACGGGGAGGAGGGCTGCCTCCGTCTTCCCGCTCGCCGTGGGGGCAACCAGCAGGACGCTCCTCCCCTGGGAGATGGGCCCCATCGCCATTTCCTGGGGGGGCGTAGGCTCCACTATGCCGAGGGTCTCAAGCCCCTCACGGATCCATGGGTGGAGCCCCTCGAAGGCGGCGGGGGACATTTAAAGATTCTTTGTGAACGCCCGAATTAAACCCTACCGAGTTCCCTGATCTTAAATATGGTTAGCGTCAGAGGATAGAAGATTCGATTTGAGCGTTCCCAAGCCCTTCTGGATAATGAGGGACTACCCGAGGTGCAGCGGATGCCGGAGATGCGAGGTAGCCTGCAGCCTCCACTACGAGGGGTGCATATGGCCCGAGGCCTCCAGGGTAAGGGTATTCATGCTCTTCCCGGGGGTGGAGGTCCCCCACCTGTGCGCCCAGTGCGAGGACTACCCCTGCATCGACTCCTGCCCCGTGGGCGCCCTCTCTGTTGACCCAGAGATGAAGAACGTGGTCGTCGACAGGGAGAGGTGCACAGCCTGCGGGAACTGCGTGGAGGCCTGCCCAGGAAGGGTCCCCCACATCCACCCCACCGAGGAATACGCCCTCATATGCGACTTCTGCGGCGGGGACCCAGCGTGCGTCAGGGCGTGTCACGAGGGTAGGTGGGACTGCCTCTACCTTGCGAAGAGAGAGGAGTCCAGCAGCTACAAGCTATACGCCAGGAGGCCCGATGAGGTCACCAGGGATCTGGCCCTCAACCTATTCGGGGAGAAGGGGAGGGAGGTGGCCTAGGGTGAGGGGCTACGCGGGCAGGTTCCTAGAGGTAGACCTAGGCTCGGGGAGCATCAAGGATTTCAAGTTCCCGGAAGAGGTCCTGAGGGACTACATAGGCGGGAGGGGCCTCGCGGCCAAGCTCCTATGGGACAGGCTAGGGGGGAGGTGGGAGGAGGTCGATCCCCTCGGGCCGGAGAACGTCCTCACCTTCTTCACCGGCCCCCTCACAGGGTACTTCCCAGGCGCGAGGCTCTGCGTCTCAGGGAAGTCCCCCCAGAGCAACGGGATCGTCGGGTCCACGATAGGGTGCGAGGTCTCCGTGGAGCTCCGCTGTGCGGGATTCGACGGGATAGTAGTAACGGGCAGAGCCGAGAAGCCAGTCTACCTCTGGGTGACGGACGATGGGGCCGAGTTGAAGGACGCTGGCCACATGTGGGGGATGAGGAGCATCGATTTCCTTCGCACCATAAGCAGGGAGGGGAGGGAGATGCTCGAGGCCAAGCACAGGCGGAAGAGGGAGTGGAAGGAGCCCCAGAGCGTGTACATAGGACCAGCTGGGGAGAACCTCTCCAGGGCTGCGGCCGTCGTGGGGAAGCTCTCCCACGGGGCGGGCTACGGTGGCTACGGGGCTGTGATGGGCTCAAAGAACCTGAAGGCCGTCGTCGTTAAGGGGACTGGCCCCCTCCCCGAGCCCCACGACCCCGGGAGGGTATACGGGCTCATCGAGGAGGTCTGCCGCCTCTGCTTCGCGAGCGACATGAGGAGGAGGTGGGGGACCAGCCTCTTCGGCTACAGGGTGGGGGCGACCCTGAGCGCAGAGCCGGTCAGGAACTGGCAGGAGGAGTGGCACGACGAGAGGGGCTTCGGCGTAGACAGGTTCGAGGAGAGGACATGGGTTAAGCGCTACTGGGCGGAGTTCGGCTGCCCCACCTCCTGCCTCAAGGTGGCTACGCCCAAGGTGGGCCCATACAAGGGCTACATCACCGACAACCCGGACTACGAGATACAGGCCTACGCGGGCACAAACCTGGGTATATTCGCCCCGGAGGAGAACGTCTACCTGGCGGCCCTCATAGACGAGACGGGGCTCTGCGGCATCCAGGCCGGGAACATCCTGGGCTTCGCGGGGGAACTATACCAGAGGGGGATTCTTACTGAGGAGGACCTTGGCTTCAGGCTGGATTGGGGTGACGCGGACGCCTTCGCCAGGCTCATAGACCTCATAGTTTACAGGAAGGGTATAGGGGACATCCTGGCGGAGGGGACCCACAGGGCTGCATTGAAGCTGGGAGAGATGAAGGGATTGGACCTCTCAGATTACTCTATAACCTCCAAGGGAACGGCGATCGGGGCTCACGGCATAAGGAGCGGCGAGGACTACCCCGTCAACATAAGCTACGCATGCAGCGTCCAGGGAGGGGACCACACATCCGTCGCCTACCTCCCCATAGACCACGGGAGCAGCGAGCTCACAGTGGTGCTCCACGACAGCGGGGTCTACTGCATGTTCAACACTTATCCACCGGGGACCAGGGACAAGCTCTGGGATTTCTTCACAGCCGTCAGGGGATGGGAGATGAACAAGGAGCGTTGGTACTCAACCGACGCCAAGCGAATCATAGACATCCAGAGGGCGGCCCTCCTCATCGGCGGACCAGACCTCAGGTGGAGGCCCTACGTTGACGACATCAACCCCCGCAGGTTCTACGAGCCCCTCCCCAGCGGACCCTACAGGGGTAAGGCCCCCGACCCTAAGGTCGTTGACGACGAGGTCAAGGAATACTATCGGCTGATGGGCTGGGACGAGAGAGGAATCCCGACTTCTGAGGAGCTCAGGAGGCTGGGCCTAGAATCGGTGGACAAGAGGCTTGAGGAGATCCGATGACCTCCTCTAGACCGAGTGGGGTCAGAATTTCCTCGCAGTGAGCAGGGCGACGTAGCTCCACTCCTCTCCCGGCTTCTCCTTCACGTATTTGTC
>CAYGAH010000277.1:0-1659 GCA_964347685.1 uncultured Candidatus Bathyarchaeia archaeon
CGATTTCGTCCTCCTCGACCTCAAGGAGATGGACCGCTGGTCATGGGAGACTTACGAGAGGGTGAGCGGGGAAGGCTCCTTCGGGGTCTCAGCCCTCTACGACGACGTGATCCTGTTCCAGAGGGGCCTGAACGGCGCCGACCGGGCCATCTTCGGGGGCAGGGTCTACCACGCCCACAGCGACCCCTACATCATTCGACAGGGAATAATCGTGGATGACCCCTCGGCGGTTGGAGGCTCCGCCGTCCTGAGCCCCAAAGGCTCCGACGGGGGGGTCTTCCTGTACGGCCCGTACATCTACATGCCCGCGGGGACCTACAACGTATCAGCTTGGGTGAAGGCCCTCAACCAGGAAGAGGGGCTAATAGGAGCCTTCGACGTGGCCGGCTCCCAGGGGACGGAGCTCGTGGCCAAGAGGTACCTGTACGGGTACGAGTTCCCCGACCAGGGCTGGAGGGCGATAAGCCTGAGCGTCTCGCTGAAGCTCCCCCTGGTGCTCGCGGAGTTCAGGCTCCACACCGAGGGGACCGCCGACCTATACGTGGACCGGGTCACGGTGAACCAGACGGGCCCCCCTACCGGCCTGAACTCGACCAGGGCCCTCAACTACAGGGACCTAATCTTGGAGGAGGGAGAGCCCACGCCGGGGGGCCTGATAAGGCGCTGGGGGTCGAACGGGACAGTCTCCTGGTACGGCCCCTACCATAGACTGGCCGAGGGACGCTACGAGGCATTTTACCAGCTGAAGGTCTTCCCCGGAGGGTCAGACGAGGACGAGGCCCTCATCATCCTAGACGTGTGTTGCGGTAAGGGTGGGACCACACTGGCGAGTCACGAGCTCACCTGCGGGGACCTGGACCCGGAGGGGCTGAGCGTTGGGTGGTGCACCTTCAGGATGGCCTTCACAGTGGACGGGCCCGGAGCCGTCGTTGAGTTCAGGGGGTTAGCCCCCTCCGACAGATGCGACATCTACCTCGGCCAGATAATAATAGAGCCCCTGGGAAGCAGCTGACGTAGGGAGGTCTTGAAGCCCAACCCGCCCCTTGTTATAGGTAATATTTAATAGCGTGGGGCGGTCTCCATATCAGCGCTGGTTGGAAATAGCCGGAACGGTGAGACATTTGGGCAAGGTTCGTACGGAGACGGTGAAGCGTGTCACCCTCGAGCTGGTGGACAAGTACCCCAGGAGCTTCACCACGGACTTCGAGCAGAACAAGCAGTTCCTAAACGAGATAGGCCTAGAAGTCTCCAAGAAGCTGCGCAACAGGATCGCAGGATACATCTCCAGGGTCATAAGGTCCGAGCTAGAGTACCAAGAGGAAGGGGAAGAGGAACCCGAGGAACAGCCCGTCCCATGAGCCTTACGGGCAGCGGTTCTCGGCTGCATTAAACATATATCGAGTCAACTCTACTTCTGATGAGGCGTATGAGCCGCGGGTCCCACCCCATAGCCTTCTCCATAGACCACGACGGGTTCAGGCTCGACATAGCCCTCGTGGAGCTGGACCGCCTCCTCGTCCACGAGGAGACCATCCCCGAGCTCCTGGAGACGCTCAGGAGGGACATCCAGGAATACGGCGTCTTCTCGTCCCCCATCGTCGCTGACAGGGAGACCCTTGTAGTGCTTGACGGGATGCACAGGACCGAGGTGGTCCGCGA
>CAYGAH010000278.1:0-10658 GCA_964347685.1 uncultured Candidatus Bathyarchaeia archaeon
TCGCTCCCGGTAAGGTTCCCGGCGTTGACTCCAATTAAACCGCAGGCTTCACGCCTGGTGGTGCTCTCCCGCCAATTCCTTTAAGTTTCAGCCTTGCGGCCGTACTCCCCAGGCGGCAGACTTAATGGCTTCCCTGTGGCACTGGGCTGGCGCGTGGCCAATCCAACACCTAGTCTGCATCGTTTACGGCTGGGACTACTCGGGTATCTAATCCGATTCGCTCCCCCAGCTTTCGTCCCTCACCGTCAGGCGTGTTCTAGTCAGCAGCCTTCGCCACTGGTGGTCCTCCGGGGATCAAAGGATTTCGCCCCTACCCCCAGAATACCGCTGACCTCTCCCACCCTCTAGCTGGGCGGTATCTCCCGCAGTCCGACGCTTGGGACGTCGGATTTAACGAGAGACCTACACAGCCGGCTACGGACGCTTTAGGCCAAATAATCATCCCCACCACTCGAGGGGCTGGTGTTACCGCGGCGGCTGACACCAGTCTTGCCCCCCTCTTATTCCCGCGGCTCATTACACCGTGGAAAAGCCGCCTTCTTCAGGCGGCACTCGAGGTAACCCCATCGCACTTGAGTGCATTGTGGAGGTTTCGCGCCTGCTGCGCCCCGTAGGGCCTGGGCCCTTGTCTCAGTGCCCATCTCCGGGCTACCGCTCTCACGGCCCGTACCGGTCAAAGGTTTGGTGAGCCTTTACCCCACCAACAGCCTGATCGGCCGCAGCCCCATCCTCAGGCATGACACGAACGTGCTCGTGGCACCTTTCGGCGTGGAACCATTCCAGGCCTCCACGCCTATCGGGCATTAGCCCCAGTTTCCCGGGGTTGCTCCCGTCCTGAGGGTAGGTTAGCTACGTGTTACTGAGCAGTACGCCACTCCCCGGCATGGTTCGGGTCGTCCGACTAGCATGGCTTAGCCCCACCTCGATAGCAGTGGGGTCCGACGGGATCAATCGGAATTAATTGCGCAAGGCTCTTCGGATTGGCGGAGGATACATCCGCTCGACCCATCTCCGACCCGAAGGCCTCTCAGCCCTTCTCGGGTCGTCATATGTGTTTCCGCCTCTGGAGGTCGACCGGTCATCCTGAGGCCGCAGCCTCTGTCTGGTCGAAGCCGCCGTCTAGGTGCGGAAGGCGTATCCGCCAAAGGAGACCTTCGGTTCCTCTGAATAAAAACGTTATGTTTCACACTAGGAGGCATTGAACCTCGGGTTAAAGACGCTTATAAGGCGATCATCCCAATTTACACTCTACTTAAATAGATTTTCTCCTAAAAGAAGGCCTCATTTCTCGTAAAGGGGGCTAAAAACCACTGGATGGGAACCTTCCCAGCTCGGCGGAAGGCGCCTCCTCATGTTCATCATCCTCACGGAGTTTCTCAAGCTCGCTCTCTAGAAACTCCCTGTACAGATCGTTGAACTTCTTCTGCATCTCTTTGGAGCTCCTCTCCGCCCTCCTCTTCACAGCCCTCGTGATCCACGATATCCTGTCCACAGCCTCATCGACCACGAACCTCCCGGCGGTGATCATGTGGAGACCGAGCTTGCTGACCACCTCGAGCTGCTTCTCTATCTGCTCCTGCAGCTCCGTGTAATGCGTCAGGGCCTCCCTCCCCTTCGGGGTGATGGCGAACCTCCCGCCCTCCACCTCCGAGACAAGGTCGTCCCCTGCCAGCCTCCCCAGAAGGGGGTAGATGAGGCCCGGGGAGGGGGACCAGCCCCCCTCGCTCCTCCCCTCGGCCTCGTCGATGATCTCCTTGCCCGTCATAGGCCTCTCAGAGAGCAGATGCAGAACATAATAGCGTGTGAAGCCCCTGGGCACCCTGCTCTTTACCCTAGACATATCTATCCCTCTGAACCAATATCGCTAGAGATATTAAAGCCTATCGCTAGCGATAAACGTGTTTGGTCGCCCATATCGGCAATAGGGCGTAGCCAGTCTTCTCACTTTGAGAGGTTATAAAATACATAAGAGCGAGGGCGTATATTTACCAAATCTATTAAATATATAGGGATAAAGATAATTTGGGAATAAAATTGTATAACCCGGATTTGGACACCAACGAGGTAAGCCTGGGGGACGAATTCACCGTCCTGGTGTTAAAGGGGAAGGGCGACAGCATAATAAGCAGGATGAAAGACGGTCGGGTAATATTGTTCAACAGGGAGAATCCCATATTCGAGGAACTAGAACCCGGCATCATGGTCGACTGCCGAGTGAGTTTCATAGCCCAGAACTACATAATCGTAGACCCCGTCGCGCCCCCGAAGAGGGGAGTCGATGCGATCAAGCTGGGGCTCCAGATGGTGAGCGAGTCGGACAACTGGGAGATGGCCAACCTGGGGAGGGCCCTCCTCTACATCATCGAGAAGCTAGAGGAGGAGTAGCCCTCTGCCTTAACCTGTTGCGGCCTCCTTGGACAAACTAAATTTCCGATGAAAAGCGTCATCTTTCGTTCATCACTTTTTTCTAAACATAAAGGGTTCACAGTTGGCCAAAGTGCTGGCAATGCTGTACATCATCTTCTCGATCCTCCTCCTGCCCTACAGCTATAACTGCCTTTACCTCGTCTACGCCGCGAGCTGCTACTCGAACCGGAAAAAGGTCCATCTGAAGAACCACCCTAAGGTCTCGGTCCACCTGCCAGTATACAACGAGAAATACGTCGTTTCCCGCCTGATGAGGGCGGTTTGCAGCCTGGACTGGCCCCGCAGCTGCCTAGAGGTCCTCGTGCTCGACGACAACGACGACGAGACCTTTTCCATTGTCAACTCCGAGGTGGCCCACTTTCACTCGAGGGGGTAGACATCAGGTCGATCAGGAGAGGAAACAAGTCCACCCACACCAAAACTACCCAAACCTACCGGAGCCAGCGGAGGTCACCGACTGAGCTGGATTCGCCCGTGGGGCGTAGGTAAGGTTTTTCAACGCCCTCGGCAGGGTTCATAAGGGAGTCCCCTTGTCAGAGAGGAAGCTGCTTGTAAGCAAGATAGAGAACGGCATAGTGATCGATCACATCCCAGCGGGTAAGGCCTTCCTCGTCCTCAAGCTCCTTAAGCTGGACCCCGCTGCCAGGACCCTAATAGCCCAGAACGTCGACAGCAGGAGCATGGGGAGGAAGGATCTGATAAAGGTTGAGGGCTCCTTCCTCACCTCGAGGGAGATAGACATAATAGGCTTCGTGGCCCCCTCCTCCACCCTCAACGTCGTCCAGGGCTGGGAGGTTAAGGAGAAGAGGAGGATCGACCTTCCCAAGAGGGTGGAGGGCGTGTTCAGGTGCCCCAACCCCCTCTGCCCTACCAACTCGAGGTACGCGCCCCCCAGGACCAAGTTCGACGTTGAGGCTGGGGGCAAGCTCGAGGAGACGAGGCTCCACTGCTCCTACTGCGGCTCCGTCACCTACTACGGCACCATCCTGGACTACATAAGCGGCGACGAGTTCACCCTTGAGGGCGGGGGGCTGGTCTCCCAGGAGAAGATAGAGGAGGTCTTCCTCGACGTCCTAATAGAGAAAGGGGCCCTCCGCCTCCCCCCAAGCCCCGGGGAGGCCTTCGTCCTCAAGAGCGGTAGGCCCAGCCCCTACTTCATCAACCTGGGGGCCCTCACAGACGGGGAGAGCCTCGCCAAGCTGAAGTGGGCCTTCGCCAGCTACATAGCCCTCCTCATGGAGAGGGGGGAGATAGGGGACTTCGACTACGTCTTCGGCCCCAGCTACAAGGGGATAAGCCTCGCCGCCCTGACCTGCGAGGGTCTAAACGAGCTCTACGGGATGGAGAAGAGGTACATGTACGACAGGAAGGAGGCCAAGGAGTACGGGGACCTCTCCGCAGACCAGGTCATCGTCGGAGCAGGGTACTTCAAGCCGGGGCAGAGGCTCCTCGTCGTCGACGACACCATAACCACGGGCATAACCAAGGTGGAGACGATAAAGAAGCTCCAGATGCTGGGGGACCACGAGGTCGTAGGCGTCGTGATAGCCGTCGACAGGCAGGAGAGGATGGGGGACAGGGACCACGTCGAGGAGGAGGGAGCCGTCGAGTACCTCATGGAGGAGCTCGGCCTCAGGGTATTCAGCATACAGAACATAAAGACCATCTACGGCCTCATAAAGGACAACCTCGACGAGGAGACACGCCGCCTCTGGGTCGACTACTACGAGAGGTACGGAACAGTGAGGCTCGAGTAGCCCTCACTCAGTAAGGTCTTTTACTTTCCCCCGCAACTTCCCTAAGCATGGAGAGTTACGACGCCCTAGTGATCGGTTCTGGCTCGGGCGCTTCCATAGTTGAGGGGGCCTTGAACAGGGGGATGAGGGTCGCCCTGTTGGAGCACGGCCCCCTCGGGGGCACATGCCTAAACAGGGGCTGCATACCCTCCAAGATGGTCATCTACCCGGCAGACCTGATCAACCAGATAAGGGAGGCCGAGAGGCTGGGGATTAGGGCGAGGGTCGAGGAGGTGGACTTCGCATCCATCATGGAGAGGACGATGAGGTCCGTGGAGAGGGACAGGGCCCACATGGAGGAGGCGATGGGGAGGATAGAGAACCTGACCCTCTACAGGGAGACGGGGGAGTTCGTCTCCGACTACACGATGAGTGTGGGCGGAGAGACCATAAGGGCAGAGAACATATTCATCGCAAGCGGGGCCCGCCCACTGATCCCGCCCATCGAGGGCCTCGAAGGGGTTGACTACATAACCACTGTGGACGTCTGGGAGATGAGGAAGGCCCCGGGGAGCATGATCATAGTGGGCGGCGGGTTCGTAGCAGCTGAGATGGCCCACTTCTTCTCGGGCGTCGGCGTGGAGGTAACCGTCCTGAGCCGGAGCGACCGACTGATGAAGCAGGCGGAGCCCGAGGTCTCAGAGCTCCTTGAGAGGGAGATGGGCAAGAGGATGCGCATATTCACCGGCACGGAGGTAACGAAGGTCTCGGGGAGGGGCTCATCTAAGGAGGTCACCGCCAGGGACAGGGACGGGAGGACCTACACATACGAGGCGGAGGCCCTCTTCATAGCGGCCGGCCGCAGGTCCAACGCAGACCTACTGAAGCCCGAGAGGACGGGGGTCGAGCTCGACAGCAGGGGCTTCGTGAAGGTGAACGAGTACTTCGAGACCTCGAAGAGGAGGATCTGGGCCTTCGGCGACGCCATAGGCAAGGCGATGTTCAAGCACGTGGCAAACAGGGAGGCTGAAGTCCTCTGGCACAACTTCAGCCACGGCCACAGGCAGCCAATGGACTACTCCAGGGTGCCCTACGCCGTATACAGCTGGCCCCAGATAGCCTCGGTGGGGCTCACCGAGGCGGAGGCGAGGGGGAGGGGCCACGACATCCTCGAGGGCAGGTACAACTACGCGATGACCGCGAAGGGAGAGGCGATGGGCGAGCCGGAGGGCTTCGTGAAGGTCATCGTCGAGGACGGGACCTACAGGATCCTCGGGGCCCACATAATAGGGCCATACGCCCCCATCCTCATCCAGGAGGTCACCACCGCGATGAGCTGCGGCGGGGGCACCGTCGACTCCGTATTCGAGGCTATGCACATCCACCCGGCCCTCCCAGAGGTGGTCCAGGGGGCCTTCTACAACCTCCACAAGCCGGGGCACGTCCACGCATGACTCCCAGCCACCCACGCCTTAAATAATCCGGTACAGTCGATCGAATTGTGAAATTTTGAAATGGCTAAAAAATGTGTCGGATTTTGTCTCGTGCCTACTTCTTGGTCGTGATTGTGTACTTGACGCCGATCGGCTCCAGGGCCTCGTCTATCTTCTCTATGAGACTGTTCAGTTGCTCCATGGTGGGCTCCGTGAACCACTCGAAGTAGAAGTCGTACTCTCCCAGCCTCTCCCCCGACTTGCTGATGATCTTGTCGCACCTCTCCACCTGTATCTCGCCTAGGGCGCCGAAGTAGTTCATCGTGCCCTCAAGGGTGTCGAACGTTGGGGGGGTCTGGTTGATGATCGTGTCCATTATGCAGACCTCCGGCATGTCTATCGCGACCTTCTCCAGCTCCTTTATGGCCTTCAAAACAGGGGGACCGTATATCTTTATGTAGCTCCTCAACTTTATAGCCTCTAACTAGGCCGTTCGTATCAAGACTTTTAAACATTTACTTCATTTTGCATACATTGGGATTGGAACAGGGCATCACCACCCAAATACAAGGCGCCGCATGGTTGGATACTCCTCATGTTGCGAATAAAAGTGGAGTTAGAGAAGCCCCTCTAGGCCTCACCGCTGATTTCTTCCAGGGCTCCCTTGATCTCATCGTAGTCGGGCTCAACCCCCGGGTCCTCAGAGACCCACACGTACCTGACGACGACGTCTCTGTCCAGGACGAATATTGAGCGTTTGGCCGCGGTGTACCCTCTGAGCCCTGCGAAGTCGCGTTGTGCCACCCCGTACTTCTCCAGGACCTCCCTGTTGTAGTCGCTCAGAAGGGGGAAGTTGAGCATGTTCTGCTCGTGGAACGCCTTGTTGGTGAAGGGGTCGTTGACGCTTATGCCCAGCACCTGGGCGTCCAGTTCCTCAAGCTTGGCTATGGTGTCCCTTAGAGTGCAGAGCTCCTTCCTGCAGACGGAGGTGAAGGCGCCTGGGAAGAAGGCCAAGACCACATTCTTGCCCCTGAAGCCCCCGAGGCTCCTGGGCTTCATGTCCATTCCGATCAGGGTGAAGTCTGGGGCTTTTTCTCCAACCTCGACTTTTCGAGACATAATCGGTCTCCCGTGCAAACTATCAGGAACCGTTGAATATAACGATGGGTGGTTTCCAGGAGGCCGGATCGTATTGCGATGTGGTCTGCACGGATCACCTTCTGTAGCCGCCGAAGCTTATCACTAGGAATGTCACGTAGAGGAAGGCCAGCACTGCACCCTCCCTCCAGCATATCCTGTCGCCAGAGATGAAGTACCAGAGGAACAGGTTAGCTATCAGGGAGAATAGAGCTATGTCGGTGAAGGCCACCATGTTCACAGTTAGCTCCGTTGCAGCCAGGGCCGCGCCGAGGATGAGGGTGGTGTTCAGGAAGCCGCTCCCTATTATGTTTGCCAGGGCCATCGCTATGTTGTCCCTCCTGGTCGCCTGTATGCTCGTCGCTAGCTCAGGGATGCTGGTCCCGAAGGCCACGACGGTGGCGCCTATAACGACCATGGGGACGCCTGCGGTCAGGGCTATGGTCGAGGCCGAGTTGACGATGAAGTAGGAGCTCCCTATAACCCCCACCGCCCCCAGGAGGGTCAGAACGGCGTACCTCAGGAGCCTTGACCTCCTTTTGCCCGGCGTCCCGTCGTCCCTCACGTCAGTCCTCCTCCTGGATAGCTGGTAGGTGTTGTAGACGAAGATGGCGATGAGGACGACGCCTATGAGCCTGCTCGCGTAACCAATATACATCAGGGTGAGGGGGATGAGGGAGGCTATGAAGAGGCCGAACTGGAGGCTCTTAAGCTCGTCGCCGGTTATTAGGGGAAGGAACTCTATGCACCTCAGCTCCTTGTAGCTGGCGTAAAGGATGGAGAGGCCCAGGATGAGGCAGACGTTGACTATGTTGGAGCCCAGGACGTTCCCCACCGCCACTCCTACGGCGTCATCGTCAGCCGCTGAGAAGACAACCACGGAGAGTTCCGGCAGGGAAGTTGAGAGGGCCACGAGGATGAATCCCACGGTGGTCCTCCCCAGGCCCATTATGTCGGCCAGGTTAGCAGAGTTGTCTATCGTCCATCGGCTGGCCTGGTTGAGCACCAGGAGGGCGACGAGCAGGACGACGGCGTTAAAGACCAGACTCCCCAGCATGGTCAACCCCACCCGAGCCCCGTTGCGCCGTTCAGGGGCTGCATTGTAGTTGTCTGTTCTTCAAAAACTATTAAACCATTTGAAAAATGGGGAGTTCACCCGGTCGCCATGGGGTAGCCTAGGCTCTTCCAGGCCCTCATGCCTCCGAGGAGGTTGTAGACCTCTTTGAAGCCCATCCTCTTCAGGATGCTCGCCCCCAGCCCTCCCCTCCCACCCCAGCCGCAGGTGGTGATGATGGGCCTGTCCCTGGGAAGCCTGCCCGCCTCGTCCTTCAGGTGGCCTACGTAGATCCTCTCCGCTTCCTCGACGTGCCCCCTCCTCCACTCTTCCTCCTCCCTCACGTCTAGGAGAAGGGCTTCGCCGCACCCCAGCATCTGCCTGGCCTCCGCCGCGGAGAGGGCCCCCAGGGCCTCCGTGGGCTTTCCCATCTCCCTCCACCCCCTTATGCCAGGGCAGAGGTACCCCGCGATGTCGTCGTAGCCTATCCTGTGGAGGTATGTGATCGCCGTCTGGTAGTCCTCGTACCCGTCCGTAAGGAGGAGTATCTCCTCGTCGTAACCTACGACCCAGCCAGGGAAGTAGCTCATCCCATCGAGCCATACGTTGAGGGAGCCGGGGACGTGGGACCCGGCGAAGGCATCCGGCATCCTGCTGTCGAGTACGACGGCTTCGGTCTCCCTCCACGCCTCCTCGAACCCACCGACGTTGAGGGGCTCAGGTTCTGGCCGTTCCTCTATGAGGGGCGGCCCGTTCAGGTTCCACTCCTCCATCCTCCTGAAGTAGGGGGGCCTCAGCATCCTGTTGTTGAGGCGGTCCTCGATGAACCCCTCCCTGTCGAGGCTGAGCTGGGGGTTCGTCGCCCTCTCGTAGCCTATTGTGCTCATCTCCCTGTCGCTTATGCGGCTACCGCATATGCTGCCCGCGCTGTGGGCGGGGTATAGGAGGACTTGGTCGCCTAGGGGGAGCAGCTTCTCGTGGAGGCTGTCGTAGAGCATCCCAGACATCTCCCTCCAGACTTCAGGGCCTGGGAGGTCTGTTCGTCCCACGTCCCCTATGAATAGGGTGTCCCCGGTGAATTCCATGAGGGGCTCTTCGCCGGCCCCGGTGTCATACACGGCGTAGCTCATGCTCTCGAGGGTGTGCCCCGGTGTGTGGAGGGCCTCCACCCTGAGGCGGCCCACCCTGAATGCCTCCCCGTCGCCCAGGCTGTGCTCCCCGTACTTGAAGGGAAGTTCCCTGCTGTGGCAGACCTCTGCCCCCGTCGTCTCTTGGAGCTCCCTGGAGCCTATCACGTAGTCCTCGTTCCTGTGGGTCTCGAAGACGTACCTTATCTCGGAGCACTCCCGGGCCGCCATCTCCGCGTAGACCCCGCTGTCCCTACGGGGGTCTATGACCGCGGCCTCCCCACCGTCTGAGAGGTAGTAGCTGGTGTGGGCCAGACCCCTGGACTTTACCTTCTCGAGACGCAACTCGGACCTCTACCTGGGGTTGATGCCTTTTACTATCTCAAGCTCAGGGTGTGCCGACCACTCCGTGATGCTGCCCTCGTAGAGCCTCACCTTGGGGTACCCGAGTAGGTGCTTGAAGATTGTGTACTCGTTGGTGGCCTCCCTCCCCGTCCCGCAGCTGCAGACGACAAGCTTGTCCTTAGTGGCCCCAGCCCCCTCAGCCATCCTCCTGATCTCTTCCACCGGTTTAAGGTGGGCCTTGTTCTCCTGCATGAGGTCGGCCCAGGGCAGGTTGACTGCCCCAGGTATGTGGCCGTTCCTTATCCAGGGGCCGGCCTCCCCCGTGTAGAACCTAGCAGGCCTGGCGTCGAGCAGTATGGTGCCCTCTTCGTCCTTGACCTCCATGAACTCTTCCAGCTCTAGGAACATCCTCTCCTGGACCTCGGGCCTGAAGTCGGCACTCCTCACCCTGGGGAACTCCTGGCTCGTCCTCCTCCCCTCCTCCATCCACTTGTCCATGCCTCCGTCGAGGAGGTAGACCTCTAGGTGGCCCATCCTGAGGAGGGTGTAGGCCATCATGCACTGCTCCAAGCCGTCCCCCCAGCCCTTGAAGCCCCCCTTCGCCGTGTAGACCGCCACCGGCGTGTCGTTGTCGATCCCCTCACTGCCGAAGAGACGACCCACGTGCTCAGGGGGGAGTATCTGGGCAGGGACGCCCCTCACGGGCGCCCTCAGGGTAGAATCGCAGAGGTAGCGGGCTCCGGGGATGTGGGCCATGAAGTAGTCGTGGACGTTGGGCTGAGCGTCCAGGAAGACCAAGCCGTCCTCGAGGTGGTTCTCAAGCCACTCGGTCGAAACCCATCTCAGCCTCCCGAACCCGAAGGGTTCCTTATCGGTCTTCATAAAACTCAATTACTTCTCTCAAAGAGGGGTACATATGCTTTGTCAATTTTTATTGAAAATTGAAGGATGGTTCCAGGAAACCGATCTAAATGAATGTCGGCTACCACAGGCCGAGCCCCACGAAGCCGGTGATGTAACCCTCGTCGTCCCCGACGTGGACGCCTGGTACGAGCATTTCAGGAAGACAGGCGTGGAGACCCTGAGCCGGCCCAGAGACAACGAGGAGCTGAACCTGAGGATGTTCCTCCTGGAAGACCCTGAGGGTCATGTCATAGAGATATAGAAGTTCTACGGACCCCAAAGCATTCACAACCCTCCAAGGCTCCTCGGGAGGAGGTTTGAAGGGGTTCCATAATCCTTTTACAGCGTACAAGGCAGCTTTAGGGGGTCGGAAGCTCAACCGAAGGCCCCCAGGCCGCCATTCGGAGGAGACGATAGGGCGAAAATCGGTGATCGAAAGTTGAATATATTAATTGAACATATTTTCTACGGGAAATCATAGAACAATTCTAAAAAT
>CAYGAH010000279.1:0-3091 GCA_964347685.1 uncultured Candidatus Bathyarchaeia archaeon
CATCGTTGCTCGACTGGGACATGTTGACGTGATCGTTGGGGTGCACCAGGTCGTAGACACCGAGCCCTGAGCCCAGGACCTCGTTCGCCCTGTTCGCGATGACCTCGTTGACGTTCATGTTCCAGGGTGTCCCCGCCCCACCCTGGAAAGCGTCTAAGGGGAAGTCCCCGGCGAACTCTCCCTCCAAGATCCCCCTAGCCGCCTTCAGGATGGCTTCGGCCTTGTCCTTGTCAAGGAGCCCCAACTCCGAGTTCGTCCTCGCAGCTGCCACCTTCACCTCGACTAGGGCCCTGATGAACTCGGGGTCTATGGTAAGCCCAGAGATCCTGAAGTTGTCGAGGGCCCTCTTCGTGAATCCACCGTAGTAGGCCCCGGAGGGGACATCCACGGTCCCCAGAGCGTCCCTCTCCTTCCTGAATCTAGACACAAGATTCCCTCTAAGAGGGGATTTTAAAAGGGTTTTTTGAGCCTAAATTGTGCTGGCCCCGGACGAGTGATGAAGAGCTCATGAATTTATCTCAGCACGAATGGAAGAAACAAAGTATTTGGGGTGGGCACATCGGGTGATCCTGTAGGCGCTCGGAGGAGGCAGCCATGTCCCCAAGGTTTCCGTTGACGCCGGCGATAACCGCCCTGAGGGGGGTGGGCGCAGAGTATAGGGAGCACCTATACGACTATAGGAGGCCCGGCGCTGAGGTCGCTGCTGAGGAGCTGGGAGTCGGGCCCGACCTAGTGGTGAAGACCCTCGTCATGGAGGACGACAGGGGGGAGCCCTTCATAGTTCTGATGCACGGGGACCGTGAGGTCTCGACGAGGGAGATGGCCCGAGCCATTGGGGCCAAATCCGTCTCCCCCTGCAGCATCAGGGACGCCCAGAGGCACACCGGCTACACTGTGGGCGGGATCAGCCCCTTCGGCACCAAGAGGAGGCTCCAGGTCTACGTGGAGGAGTCCATCCTTAGCCTGCCGAGGCTGTTCATAAATGCCGGGAGGAGGGGGTTCGTCGTCGAGATGAGCCCTTCAGAGTTAATTAGATTGTTGAAACCTGCGCTCGTCAAGGTTACGCGTTGAGAATCGGATTCTATAAAAGAGAACCACTTCAGTGTGAGGGCGCTCTGAAGATCAACATTTATCGGGTGGATAGTGCATTATCTCTAAGGAACGTCTCATGTTCACCGACAGGAAATCGATCGCGCCCTACGTCTCCTCCCCCATGAACGTGGTCAGGAAGATGCTTGAAGTCGCAGAGGTCAGGCCAGGAGAGTTGGTCTACGACCTGGGCTGTGGCGACGGAAGGATACCTATAATGGCGGCCCAAGAGTTCGGGGCCATGGGGGTGGGGGTGGACGTCAACAAGAGGCTGGTGGAGGAGGCGAGGAGGGCGGTGAAGAGGCTCAACCTCGAGGACAGGGTGCAGATACTCAACAAGGACATCTTCGAGGCAGACCTCCACGGGGCCGACGTGATCACCATGTACCTCACCACGAGCGCCAACGAGAAGGTCAGGCCCAAGCTGGAGGACGAGCTGAGGCCGGGGGCCAGGGTGGTCTCCCACGACTTCTCCATATCCAAGTGGACCTGCGGGGAGACGCTCAAGTTCAGGGAGGACTACAGGTCCCACACCCTATACCTCTACAGATGGAATCCCGAGAAGTGCTCAGGTTGAGAGGAGGAGGCCGGGGGACAAAAGGAGCCATCCTCGGGTTAACCAGCCGCCTCGAACAAGAGGATGCGAGATAAAGGCGAGGATATGGTTCTCGATACGGGACCCATCGTCACAAGGTTCTGACAATCCCTACTTCTTACAGAAGCAGAAATTTTCTCATCGATGCTATGCATAGGGTTTCACGTCGGTCTCTGAGGCATCCGGCGGAAAGCCGGGTCATGATAGCCGGTTCAGCGTGAAGACCAGGTAAGAGACCCCGAGGGTGAGGAAGAGGGAGAGGGAATAGATGATCCTCGTCGCGAGTCTAGTTGCGGCCTCCCTTTCCTCGGGCCTCCCCATGAGGCCCTCAGCCCCCAACGCGAGGGGCAGGAGCGAGAGCGCCGCGAAGACCCCGAGATCGATCGATTGGGGCACGAGGTTCGCAGCCCGTGCCGCGATGAAGTACGTGGTTGCAAAGGATAGGAGGGCTCCGACAGCCTTGAAGCCGAACCCCCTTCCCCTCCTGGCGACGACGGTGTTCTTTTTCCCGAGCCTGTCTCCCTCCATGTCAGGTATCTCCACCCCTATTATGAACACTAGGCCGTAGAGAATTAGGGGCGGGGAGAAGACAGCGAACGCCCAGTCGATGACCCCCTTGAGGACGTAGTAACCTGTGCCGGGGACTATGAGCCCCAGTACGGTCGTCGTAACGGCCTCGCTCAGGCACCTGTAAGCGAGCCTAAGGGGAGGTGCGGTGTAGTACCACCCGAGGAGGTTCCCGACCGCAACGAAAGCCGGGAATAACGGTGGGAAAGAGAAGATCAGGGTGAATGCGATAGCCAGGGAGACGGAGAGGAGGATGAGGAGGATGGCGAACCCCTTCGAGAGGGCCATCAGCTCTGGGTGGCGTACAAGGACCCCGCTGCCCCCCGCGAAGGGGGTTGGCTCTCCGTGCCTGTCCATATCTACGTCGTAGTAGTCGTTGCTGTACGAGACCGATAGGTTTGCGGTGAAGATGATCGAGGCGCCCAGAAGGAACCTCTCTGCGGAGAACCTTGCCCCGGAGTGGGCCGCAAGCAGGGCCCCGAAGGAGAAGAGGAGGAGCCCGTTTAGGGGGAACCTGAGCCTCCCCAGCTTCACCATCCTGGAAAGGGTCTCTAGCTTCAAGCCAAATCCACTGATTGCAACCTTTATATTAAACTATACTATTCGCTGAATTGGGCGGGGGGTCGGAGGGTTGAGCTTCGTGAAGGTCGCAGAGGCGTCAGAGATAGGGCCCGGGGAGATGAGGAAGGTAGAACTGGGAGGCGAGGAGGTCCTAGTGGCCAACGTAGAGGGAGAATTCTACGCGATCAAGGACAGGTGCACCCACCAGGGAGGGGACCTCTCTGCGGGGAAGCTTGAGGGGAAGGTGGTGACATGCCCGAGGCACGGCTCCAGGTTCGA
>CAYGAH010000280.1:0-9301 GCA_964347685.1 uncultured Candidatus Bathyarchaeia archaeon
CCGTGGTATGACCTCAGTTCAGGGTGGTTCTCCAGGATGTCCGCCCATTCTGTGTAGGCCTCTGGCCCCGCGACGTATCTGGGGTTTACGGGAATATCTCCGGAGGCGAACCTCGCAGCCCTCTCAACGGCCTCCCTGTCGGCCTCCTCCCTTTCCACATTGACGGGCCCCCTGAAGAAGTATGCGGAGAGGCACCCGGGGGCCTTGAGGTCGTGGTATGGGACGGGGGGCTCCGGGGCGCCTGGCTTCACAAGGCTCATGAAAGTGCTTGTCAGGTAGCTGTTCCCCCTGTACCCGTTCACGATCCCGTACTCGGGAATGAAGAGCCCCCAGAGGACCGCGGGCCTCTCCGAGTCGACCTCGCGCTTCACCAGCTCGAAGAGCCTCCTTGCCCGACCCATCTCCTCGGGCTTTGGTTCTCCCTCCTCGGACGGGTAGCTCCCCTCGTCGCTCCACACCTCTATCCCTTGCCCCAGGCTCTGTGTCGCCCTCCCTATCTCCGCCCATACGTCCCCGTGGAAGGCCGTGGGCCCAGAGGAGCAGAACTCCCCCCTTATCACGTTTGTCAAGAAGGCGTATCCCGAGTAACCTCCAACGTCCGTCGTGTCGCAGCTCACGCCCAGCGACTTCAGGGCCCCGGCCATGGCCCCAGTGTAGGATATCCAGCAGGGCTGGTAGACCGCCCTGTTGCTTATGGTCTTCTCGCTCAAAGCTTCTCCCCTCAGGCCAGCGGCGTACATCCTCCTCGTCCTATCCCTCTCCGCCTCCCTCCGTACCTCTGAATCCAGGTATATGGTGCCCGCGGCCGTTATGAGCTCGCGTCCGTCCGTGGTGAGGGAGTACCCTCCCCTCCTCACCCTCTGCACGAGCCTGTTCTCCATTAGGAGGTTGAGGTGGTTGACCAGTGCGTTCTTGGAGAGCCCCGCCCCCTCTTGGAGGGCCGCCAGGTCCCTCTCCCCCTCGAGGAGGAGGGTGAGCACCATGACCCTCCCGGGATGAGAGAGGGATTTCAGCATCTCGGCGACGGCCCCTGGCGCCTCCTTCAGCGCCTCTCTTACCTCGGGGTCTGTCCCCTTCATCCCCACACCGCTGGCTGGTTGAGGCTACTCCCTCACCCTTATAACAGTTGCCCCTTTCGTGAACAATAGTACCAAAATTGGTGTATATGCGATTCTCCTAGACCTTCGACGCCTTCCCAGCCTCGTAGGGTTTAATTAAGTTCCCCAGCACCAGGGTCGATACGGTCAGCCCCGACATAATCAGGGCTGTGGTGCCCAGCCCGAAGCCCTCCAAGAGGAACCCTATTAGGATAGAGGCGGGGATGTTTCCTATCCAGGCGAAGGACATATACATCTGGTAGACCGTCGAGGACAACGCGAGGGGTGTGGCGTCCGCCATCAGGGCGTATATTGTGCCAGTCCAGAACCTCTCTAGGAAGCTTGAGAGCATGGCTACAAGGACGAACCACACAACGGCCCCCGTCTGGATCGTGGACCAGAGGAGCCCCGCCAGGATGAAGGCCACGCTCGCGGACACGAAGGTCCTCTTGTGGCCGTACCTGTCGGCCGTCGAGCCCCCCAAGAGTGAGCCGGGTAACCCCGCCAGTGTCGCTGCGAGGCCCAGGGTGCTCACCAGGGAGACGTCTGCCCCGACCACCTCCCTTATTGTGAAGGCGAACATGCCCCCTAGGGGCGCGATTATCTTCTGGGGGCTGAATGACCTGGCAAGCATGACAAGGGCTGCGACGATGACAGTCGCCTCCGTGAAGGTGAATGCCACCGCCTGGCGGCTGAAGACCCTCTCCTCCTCAAGCTCGGGCTCCCTGGCGGAGAGGAAGAGGATGGAGGTAAGCCCAGTCACCGCGGCGATGGCGAATACCATCTTGTACCCGCCCAGGCCCAGGATGAAGACGGGGAGGATCGTAGCCAGAGCTGAGCCTATCGACTGGCTCGCCGTGCTGACGCTCCCCAGGATTCGGGCGTGGTACTCGGGAGGGGTCACGTCTATGGCGAAGGAGTCAGCCGACATGTCGTAGAAGGCCCCCGCGGTTAGGATGGAGACAACGGCGGGGAAGGTGACCGTCCAGACAGGGGCGGACTCAAGGTCGACCATGAGCACTACTGCGAGGCCCGCTGCGTACAGCACACCGGTGAGGATGAACCACTGCTTCCTCCTGTATAGCCTCCCCCTCCACCTGACGGGGAATATGTCAGCGACGAGGCCCATGAACATCTTCCAGGACCATGAGGCGTACATGAGGCCGACGAAGAGGGCGGCCTCGAAGGTGCTCACCCCCACTACGTTGATGAGGTATATGGGTATCCAGAGGCTGAATGTGGTCCTCACGAAGCCGTTGGAGAAGTAGGAGAGCCCGTAAAGGAAGGCGATCTTAGAAGGGTCCCAGGTGGCGTTCATTAGCTCCTCTATCCTCTTCTCCTTTGGAGCCCTCCAGTAGGTGACGCCCCTCTCCTCGAACTCCCTCCTCCACTTCCTACCCAGTAGGAGCATTATGGCGTAGGCCGAGACGGTGGAGGCGAAGACGGCGATCCCCAGCTTGTCCTGGAACTCAAAGCCCAGGAGCCAATCGAGGGGGTTCATGGATAATCAATATGCTCCCATACGCTCGATTTTAAACTTTACACGGAAGGGTCGATAAAAATTAACCCCAGGACCAACGATCTAGACGTGTCCACTGGAAGGGATTCGATGAAAGAGAAGATAGAGCTGGACACCAACAAGTGGCGCTGGCACCCCTCCCCCCTCGCCCACCAGGTGGTCCTCGTGACTACCGTTGACGAGGAGGGGGTCGAGAACGTTGCCCCCAAGAGCCTGGTGTCCATATTCTCCTTCGACCCTCCCATAATCGGGCTGGGATGCAACACGGGGCACAAGACGGTCAGGAACGTCATGGCCACGGGAGAGTTCACAGTCAACGTCCCCCACAGCGGCCTCGCTCAAACGGTCTGGAGGTCAGCGGACCTGCCCCCCCCCAGGAGGGTCGAGGACCTCGGCCTGACGCCCATACCTGGGGTCAAGGTGAGGCCCCCGAGGATAGAGGAGTGCCCCGCCCACCTGGAGTGCGTCCTCGACTCAATGAAGTCCTGGGGGAGTGAGGTCGCCCTCTTCGGGCGGATAGTCTCATACACAAGAGACTCGGACCTGGGGGAGGGCTGGGAGGAGTGGTACCGCCTCATTGGCCTCTTCGTCTACCTCGAGGAGGGGCTTTACGGAGCCGTGGAGGCCAGGAGAGTCTAAACCCCTGATTCGAGTCTTGAGAGGAAGTCGGGGAGATCGCATACGCTGTTGATCGCGTAGCCGCTCCAGCCTTCGGGGCTCTGGTTCCTTATCCAGATGGGCGTTACCCCCGCCTTCTCAGCTCCCTCCATGTCCGCCTCGACGCTATCGCCGACATGTACGGCCTCCTCAGGCTCGACTCCCAAGCGGTTCAGGACGTACCTGAATATCTCGGGGTTTGGCTTCCTTATGCCCAGGTCCCTCGAGCATACTATTAGGTCGAAGTGGCGGCTCATCTCAGACTCTTTGAGGAGGATGTGGGGCTGGTCGCTCATGGTGTTGGAGATCAACGCCAGCTTGTACCGCTCTGCGAGGCGCTCGATCACCTCCTCCGTGCAGGGGTAGAAGTCGCTCCTGTACTTCTGTCGGAAAAGGTCATGGAGCATCCTGAGGGTCTCAGGCTCGGCAGGGACCCCCATCCTGCGCAGAGCGTGTGAGTATACGTCCTCAAAGGTCAGCTCCCTCCCAGCGGCCCGGACCCTCTCAAGCCTCTCAAGGGCCGAGCGGATCGCCCTCCTGACGGCGTCAAGCTCTACCCCGTATCCGAGGGCCCCGAGGAGGGCCCTTACCGCCTCGTGGAACTCGTTGTAGTCTATTGATCCGTCCGCGAGGGTGCCTCCGAAGTCCAGGATGACCGCCTTGATGCGCATTGCTGATCGGATATGTTTGGGGCCGCTTCTTATATAACGATGGATTGGGTGGCGGCTGAAGCTCCAGGGGATGTGAAACCCTTAATAAAGCCGTTTCCGCCTATCACGGGGAAGGAAAGGCCCCATGGTAAAGTGCGAGCGCTGCGGCGTCGAGACCTACATGCCCTTCAGGTGCAACTACTGCGGGGGCTACTTCTGCGAGAGGCACAGGCTCCCAGAGTTCCACGAATGTCCAGGGGTCTACAACGTCTCCAAGTCTACCTTCAGCACAGGCAGGACCACGAGGGACGAGTATCAAAGCGCACCCAGGCAGAGGGCAGCCAGTTTCGCCTCCTTCAGGTTCAGCAACAGGGAGCTGAGGGACCTTGCGATAGCCCTCGCGATAATAGTGGCATTTCCCCTGATATTGCTGGGGCGGAGACTACTCAGGTCCCCCTTGGTCGCCCTGGGGGCGGTGGGCATATTCGCGGCAGCCTTTCTCATCCACGAGCTTGCCCACAAGTTCACAGCTCAGAGGTACGGCTACTGGGCTGAGTTCAGGATCAACCAGCTGGGGCTGCTGATAACCCTGCTCTCCTTCTTATCGCCCTTGATGGTCTTCGCCCCAGGAGCGGTGATGATCGCCGGTCTCCTCTACGGCGACGACTACGGGAAGATAGCCATCTCCGGCCCCGTGACCAACATAGCCCAGGCCCTGCTCTACATGCTGGCCTACAACACAGGATCCAGCCCCGTGGTGGGCACCCTGGCTTACCTTGGGATGTACATCAACTCCAGCCTCGCCCTTTTCAACCTAATACCCTTCGGCGCCTTCGACGGCCTGAAGGTGCTCAGGTGGGACTGGAGGGCATGGCTGGCGGCCGTCGTGTCCGCGGGGCTCGTATTCATCTACTCCGTATTCTGAGCGCCCAATCTTATCTATCAGTTCGACAAATCCTATTTGACAAGCCATGATGGTCATCCCTGGACCCGCATCCTTGGAGCTTGGGGGGAGGATCGCATCCGAGATGGGAGTCGAAGCCAGCCCCGTCGGCCACAGGCTCTTCCCCGACGGTGAGAGCTACATAAGGATGACGGGGAGGGTCGAGGGGGAGGCGGTCGTCATCGTCCAGACCACGGCCCCAGAGCAGGACAGGAGGCTGATGCAGGCTTTCATGATGGCTGAGACGGCCAGGGACCTCGGGGCCGAGAGGGTCGCACTTGTCGCCCCGTACCTCGCCTACTCCAGGCAGGACAAGAGGTTCCTAGAGGGGGAGTGCCTCACCCTAGACGTGGTCATGAGGCTCCTCGAATGCGTCGGGGTGGACGACCTGATCGCCATCGACGCCCACAGCGAGGCCTCCCTGAGAGCCGTCGAGGAGAAGCACAACGTCAGGGTACACAACCTCTCGGCAATGCCCCTCATCGCGGAACATCTCAAGGGGACGGGGTTCGATGGAGCCTACAGCCTCTCCCCAGATGTGGGAGCCATACACCAGGCCGAGGCCGCAGCGAGAGTCCTCGGAGGGGGCTGCGGCTTCTTCGAGAAGGAGAGGGACAGGAGGACCGGGGAGATAAGGATGAGGGTGGAGGACCTGGACATAGAGGGGAGGAACGCCGTCGTCTTCGACGACATCATAAGCAGCGGGGGCACAATGGCAAAGGCCGTGGAGGGGCTGAAGGGGCAGGGAGCCTCGAGGGTCGCGGCGGCCTGCACCCACGCCCTCCTCATGGACGAAGCAGAGGAGAGGATCAGGAATGCAGGTGCGGACGTCATACTGGCCACAGACACGGTGAGTAACCCCTTCTCAGGTGTCTCAGTGGCGGGCCTCGTCGCCGACTACATCAGGTCCCACCTAAACATCGTTTAGGGGAATATGTGAAGTGGTCGAGATGGGCGAAGGGAAAACCCTGAAGCTGCCCGAGCCCAGGCTCAGGGGCCGGGTCTCGGTCGAGGAGGCCCTGGCTTCGAGGCGCACAGTCCGGAGGTTCTCTGAGAGGAACCTTGAGTTGTCAGCCGTCTCCCAGCTTCTCTGGGCACTGCAGGGAACGACCAGGGTGGAAGAGGTCGAGGGTAGAGGGAGTGTGCACCACAGGGCCGCGCCCTCGGCGGGAATGACCTACCCCCTGGGTGCGTACGTGGTGTACAGAAGCGGCCTCTACGGATTTGATCCTGTAGAGCACGCCCTGAGATCGGTCGCGGAGGAGGATGTGAGAGGAACCCTCTCAGAGGTGATGGTGTCTCCCTTGAACAGAGAGGCTGTCAGGGACGCCCCACTGACGGTCATCCTAACCGCAGACAACGATAGGGCCATGGAGGCTACGCCGCTAATGGAGAACGCGGTGAGGTACATCCACCTGGAGGCAGGGCACGCAGCCCAGAACCTGGCCCTGCAGGCGGCCTCAATGGGGCTGGGAGTCTGCACAATAACGAGCTACGATGCGGCCAAGGTATACAAGGCCCTGGAACTTCCAAGGACCATGAGGCCGATCTACGTGATGCCAGTGGGCTATCCCGATGAGGGCGATCTACCGATCGTCGGATAGCGGTGAGGGGCGCCCTGAGGGCTGAGGGGCCGCCAAATCCTGCATCCTGACCGCAACCTATTTCACGTCCCACCCTTCCTTCATTAATCGGAAAGGGTATGCTAAGCTCCAGGATAAGGCTAAAGGTCCAGTCGGTGAAGGCCGTCAAGGACGTGGAGAACAGGGAGTGCTTCCAGATAGACTTCGTCGAGGTGAGGCAGAAGCCCCCCATGGTGATGATGTCAAACCCAGACGTCCCCGAGGAGATAGGGCAGATGGTTGTCCAAGTCACAAAGGGGCTCCAGGGGATAATGCCAGGGGGGACCTCCAAGGAGTACGAGTTGAGGAAGCTCACCCTCATCCTCACAGCGGAGGAGCTTGAGGCCTTCAGGCTCAAGCCCTACCCAAACCAGATGTACGAGCTCACCATAACCGATGGGGCCCTCAACTTCAACGAGATATGAGCCCAAAGCGTTAATATCAGGCTAAAACCCCCTCATAATCGATCTCGTTATGTCTAAGGTAGTTGAAATCCAGGCCGAGGACTGGGAGGGGGAGGTCATGGAGGCGGATGTCCCAGTCGTCGTTGACTTCTGGCACAGGATGTGCTCCTGGTGCCTCAGGCTGAACCCCGTGTACGAGCAGCTGCCAGACAGGTTCGAAGGGGTCAAGTTCGCCAAGATGGACGTCATGGGGAATAGGGAGAACCAGAAGCTCGCCATAGGCCTAGGAGTAATGGGCACTCCAACGATGAAGGTCTTCTGCGGCGGGAGGAACATAGGGGAGATAGTAGGGTTCAGGACCCTCGACAGGCTGGAGAAGGAGATAAGGGACCTCCTGGACAAGAAGGAAGAGTGCCTTCACCAGAGCACCCCCCTTGAAGGCTAGGCGGGAATTGGCCCTGTACGACATCATCGTGCTGGGCTCGGGTCCGGCCGGCCTAACAGCAGCCATATACGCCGCCAGAGCAAGGATGAGGACCCTCGTCGTAACCGGGCCAATGCTGGGAGGGCAGATAGCATACACGTATCAGGTGGACAACTACCCTGGCTTCCCCCAGGGCTCGACAGGGCCAGGGCTGATAGACCTCTTCAAGATGCACGCGGAGGGTTTCGGAGCCGAGCTCCTTGAAGGCGACGCGACGGCTGTAGATTTCTCGAGTCACCCCTTCATGGTGCGGGTAGGCGGGGAGAGGTATGAGGGCAAAGCTGTGATCTTAGCTACGGGTTCTCTGAACAGGAGGCTCGGCCTCGACTCGGAGGAGAGGCTCATGGGGCGGGGGGTGTTCTTCTGCACCACCTGCGACGCCGCCCTATACGAGGGGAAGAGGGTCGCGGTTGTGGGCGGGGGAGACTCTGCGCTGCAGGAGTCCCTGGACCTGGCCAAGTTCGCCAGGGAGGTCGTCATCTTACACAGGCAAGACAAGCCAACAGCCTGCACTTGCCTGAAGAGGAGGGTCGATGAGAAGGATAACATAAGGTTCCTCTACAACACCGTCGTCGAGGACATACTGGGAGAGGACAGAGTCCAGGGGGTAAAGGTGAGAAACACTGAGACGGGGGAGGGGCGGGTTCTAGAGACCGACGGGGTGCTCATAGCCATAGGATGGGCCCCAAATACCTCCATTTTCAGGGGGCAGATAGATCTGGACGACGGTGGATACGTGCTCTCCGACGGCGTGAAGACGAGCGTCGAAGGCGTTTACGCAGCCGGGGACCTGGTAGACACGAATTACAGACAGGTGGTCACAGCCTGCGGCAGCGGATGCATGGCCGCCATAGAGGCAGAGAGATACATAGATGGGCTCAGGAGCGGGGTTGAGAAGAGACCGATTTCCGCCTCTTCAACTGCGGCCGTTTGACTCGGCCCGATGACGTGGTCGGGGCACCTCGTTAAGCCTTGGAACTTGGATATTCGCCCCAATGCACACCATGTCTCGGGCCGAGGGGCAGGTTTAAAGCACTTAGGGCAACAAATTATCCACATCCAAGGAGACCCCACTGAGTACTAGCAGCGTTCGGGGAGTGAAGGCTTGAAGGTAGTGTTCCTGGGTACAGGGGGGAGCATGCCCACCCAGAGCAGGGGCTCCTCCGCCACGGCCGTGAAGCGTATGGGGGAGGTCATTCTCTTCGACTGCGGCGAGGGGACCCAGAGCAGGATCGTCGCCGCCCGCCTAGGCTTCAGGAGGCCCATGCACATCCTCATAAGCCACCTCCACGGGGACCACGTCCTTGGCCTCCCTGGCCTCCTCCAGTCCATGACCCTCCTGAGGAGGGAGAGGAGGCTGGACATATACGGCCCAAAGGGGCTCGTGGAGTTCATAGAGGCCTTCACATCGACCCTGGGAGCCCCCACATTCCCCACATACATCCACGAGATAGCAGGGGCAGGCACCGTCTATTCGGGCCCCGAGTACAGGCTCTTGGCCGTGGAGGCAGACCACGACGGCGAATGCTGGTCATACGCCCTTGAGGAGAATCCCCGCCCCGGCAGGTTCCACCCCGATGCCGCGAGGAGGCTGGGGGTCCCGGAGGGCCCCCTATGGAAGAGGCTCCAGAACGGTGAGGACGTGGCGCTGGAAGACGGGAGGGTCGTGAGGCCCTACGAGGTCGTTGACCCCCCTCGCCGGGGGAGGAAGGTGGTCTACAGCGGCGACACAAGGCCCAACGGGGCCCTCGTGGAGATGGCCGAGGGCGCAGACGTCCTCATACACGAGGCTACCTTCGACGACTCCCTCATGGAGAGGGCGGATGAGGACGGTCACTCCACGGCAGGCCAGGCCGCCGAGGCAGCCTTGAAGGCTGGGGCTGGGGTCCTCGTCCTTACCCACATAAGCTCCCGGTACCCCGACA
>CAYGAH010000281.1:0-9034 GCA_964347685.1 uncultured Candidatus Bathyarchaeia archaeon
CAGGGTGGCGAGGAGGGCGACGAGGTCGATGCTCCAAGGGGAGACCTTGTCGAGCTTGCTCTGCTTGAACAGGACGTCCCAGGGCTGCCTGAGGTAGAAGGGCTTCTCCTTCTCTCCGCTCAACTACGCGGGCACCTCCAACTTTATCGGGAGCGCCAGGACCCGGCTCCGCCCTCCCTGGGAGAAGACCCCGTATATCCTGTCTGCTGTGTGGACCATCACGTCCTTTAGGCTCACCATGAGGAACTGGGCCTCCTCGGCGTGCTCCTTGAGGACCTCTGCGAGCCTGGATGTGTTGATGTCGTCCAGGTGGGCGTCTATCTCGTCGAAGAGGTAGAAGGGAGACTTGATGAACCTCTGGATGGCGAGGAGGTAGGCTATCGCCGCGACGGATCGCTCTCCGCCGCTGGCCCCGCTGGCGAGCCTCATGGGCTTCCCGGGGAACTGTACGTACAGGTCTACTCCACCCGAGAAGGGGTCCTCTGGCTTCTGGAGTTCCAGCCTCCCGTCCCCCCCGCCAGTGAGCTTCGCGAAGATGTTGGAGAAGTTCTCGCAGATCTGGTTGAAGGCGCTCATGAAGTGTTCCTGCTTCTCCTGCTCCACTTCCTCTATGAACCTGAGGATCGAGGCCTTCTCCTCCTCGAGCTCGTTGATGCGGATACTGAGCTGCTTGTAGTTCCCCATGAACTCCGCATACTGGTCTACGGCGAGCTGGTTTATGGCGCCGAGGGACGCCTTCTCAGACCTTATCAGTTGGAGCAGCCGCTCGGCAAGCTCTAGGTCCGTGTTCTCCAGAACTATCTGGTCCTCGAACCCCAGCCTCGCGAGTTCCTCCATCCTCTGCTCTCCCTGGAGCTTGAGCCTCTCGGCCTCCAGCGATAGATCCCTTATCCTGGCGTCGGCGGCGCTCCTCCTCCTCTCCAGCCTATCTATCTGGTCCTCAAGCCCCCGGAGGGTCTTCTGGTGCTCCCGGACGACGCGGGTGGTGGACTCCACATCGCTCGTCACGTCCTCCAAGACCTTCTCCAAGCCCCCAATATCGGTGGATATCTCATCGACCTGTCCCTTGGTCTCTGCGTGCTCAGCCTCGAGGGCCTGGATCTCCTCCCACCACCGCCTCTTCTGCCCCTCGGCCTCCTCGGCCTTGAAGGAGAGGATCCTCTCCACGAAGCTCCTCTGGACCTGGGTGTCGGACTGGAGCTTGTTGAGCTGGTCCTTGAGGTCGGCGACCTCCCCGCCGAGCCCGTTCCTCTCCACCTCCAGGCCCGTGACGTCTGAAGGCTTGAGCCCCTTTAGCTCCGCGATCTCGGCCTTCGTCCTCTCGATCTCCTCAAGGGTTCTCGCCCTCCTCTCCCTGAGGGTGGTTATCAGGGTCTCCTCCTTGGAGAGCTCCTCCCCCACCTTCCCTATGCTGACCTTTACTGCGGATATGTTCCTCTCAAGCCTCTCTATGTTCAGGTTGGTGTCCTCTATCTGCTCGTCGATGCGCCTGGTGCTCTCCTTCGACTGGTCCAGGACGCTGTTGAACCTCCTGAGGCTGTCCCCCGAGAGCCTCAGCTCGCCCATCCTCTTCCTGAGCCTCTCCCTCAGGGTCTTTATAGTCGTGGAGAGGACCTTTACCGACTCCTCGCTGGGGATGAGCTTGGAGAAGTCTGGGGGCCTCCTGTAGTACCCCCCTATGATCCCGCCTGCGAGCTCGAAGACTTCCCCGGCCTTCGTCACGGCCCTGAAGCCCTTGGAGACTACCCTCTGCGCCGCCGCCTTGTTCTTGACGAGGTAGGTGTCGCCCCAGACGAGGTTGACCACCGGGGCGTACCTCTCGTCGTACCTCACGATCTTAGGTATCAGCCCTATCACCCCCTCGTCGTCGAGGTCTGGGAGGAACCCCGCCTCCCTCAGCCCGTCCAAGGGTATGAACCGGGTCATGCCCAGCTTAGTCTTCTTGAGCCTCTCTATGCACTCGAGGGCAGTCCCCACGTCGTTGACGACGATGGCCTGGATCCAGCCGTCGGATGAGATCCTCACCGCCCGCTGGTAGGGGAGGTCCACCTTCATTAGGATCCTTAGGGGTCCGTGGTAACCCCTTATGGCGCCTGCCTCTCCCATCTCCCTTATCCTGTCCCTGGCCTTTTCCTCGGTGACTATGTGCTTCCAGAGGTCCCTCTTGGCGGTGAGTTCGGTGATTGTGGTCTCGGCCTGCTTCGCGAGCTCGCTGGCATTATTGATGGTGCTCCTGATCTGCTTCTGCCTATTCACCTGCTCCTCCATGGCCAGGAGCATGTCCCCCAGCTTGTTGGCCTCGCCCTCCTTCAGCTCGTCGAACTTTACCAGCTTCTCCCTGAGGGACCCGATTGCCTCGGCCCACTCCCCCTTCTTCCTCTCCAGCTCGGCTATCTTCTCCCTGTGGGTGCCTGTTGACGCGATGTGCCTGTTGATCTCTATGTCGAGGCCGCTCATGCTCTCCTGCATGGGGACGAGCATCTCGGTGAGGCCCTCTATCCTCCTCTGGTTCTCATCCGCCGTCGCCCTGATCTCCTGCAGGTTCTCGTCGATCTCCCGTAGCTGGGACACCTTCGGCTCTATCTCGGCCTTGAGCTCCTCCTCCCTCAGGGTGAACTCCTCCAGCCTCCTCTTCCTCTCGACGATCTCGTTCCTAGACCTCTCGATCTCTTCTTCCTTGCTCTCGATGGCCCTGAGGAGATGCTCCTTCCTGTTCTCTATCTCCCTGATACGGGACTCCATGGACTCCTTGAGGGTCTTCTTTCCCACGAGGTCCGACTTGAGGAGGGGAAGCCTGGTGTTGCCCCTCTCTGCGGCCTCCATGTTGAATTCCTCGAGGCGGGTCCGGGCGGCGTCCCTCTCCACGATAAGCTTGGCCCTCTCCTCATCCAGCTTGGCTACCTCGGCCTCGTGCTCCTTCATTCTCCTTCTCAAGTCATCAAGCCTGGACTCGAGCTGGTTGATCTGGAGGGAAAGCTTGTAGGCGTTCAGTCTGCGCTCCTCCTTTGTGAGCAACTCGTGCCTGAGGGCGTCGTTCCTCTGCCTCTCTAGGTCGTTTACCCTCTTCCTCACCTCGTCGATGCGGGCGGAGGCGATCTCTATCTTCCTCTCCGCCTCGTTGAGCCTGACCTTCGCCTCCGCCTTCTTCTCGTCGTACTCGGTGATGCCTATGAGGCCCTCGAGCGAGGTCATGCGCTCAGAGGGGGTCAGGTCGCTGAGCCGGGTCGCCATGCCCTGAAGGACTATGTTGTACCCGCCTGGAGTGATGCCAGCCATCTCGAGGAGGTCCACCACCGACTTCCTTGATGTCCTCTTCCCGTTGAGGTAGTAGTTGCTCTTTCCCTGCCTGTCGATCTTCCTGCCCACGCTTATCGTTTCCCTGTCGACGGCGAGTCCTCTGTCGGAGTTGTCGAAGTAGAGGGTCACCTGGGACACCTGGGGATTCCTCGACTCGTCCTCCCCGCCGCCGTCATAGATGAGGCCAGAGAGGTCCGGGACCCTCATCCTCTTGGAGCCCAGCTCCCCGAGGACGAACTGGACGGCGTCTATTATGTTGCTCTTGCCGCTCCCGTTTGGGCCCGTGATTACGTTGAAGCCCTTCTGGAAGTTCAGCTTGACCATACCGCCGAAGGACTTGAAATTCCGCACTACGACCTTCTTTATGTATACCATACCCGGTCTCCACGCCCCGGACGCGGCTTCCCGTTATCCTTACGCCTTTCGATCAATCCAGGAGAGGGGCCAACCGCTTTTCTTACCATTATCTTTTAAACAATTCAAGACTAGCGTTCGACGAAGTGTATCAAATAACAAGTATTACCGCATATTACGCCGGGATTAGGATTCGTCGTTCGATCGCCCCCCCAGAGTTGCTCTCATCTGGTGAGAACAATTATTCACCCATCTATATTTTAAACCTTATCACAGGAAACCATATTGAAGCATATGAGGACCGAAAGGATTCTGGGATCACTGGAAGAAGCCGGGCTGGACGCGTACATAGTAACTAGGGAGCCCAACATATTCTACTTCACGGGGACGATAAGCGGAGGAGTCCTGCTCCTCTCCCAGGGCACAGAGCCCACCCTCCTGGCGCCCAGCCTCAACATATCGATAGCCAGGGACCAGGCGAAGGGGTGCGCAGTGAAACCATACGAGGGAAATACCCTGCTGGACCAAGTGAAGGAAGCATGGAAGGGAGCGGAGTTCGAGAACATCGGGTTCGACGAAATGGCGCTGAACCTTCACAAGGACCTGCGTGAGGCCTTCCCAGGGACGGAACTCAAAGAGGCCCAGGAGCTGGTCTGGCGCATGAGGAGGGTGAAGGACGAAGGCGAGCAGAAACTCATCGCCATGGCCTGCGAGCTGGCGGACATGGGAATGCAGGCGATCAGGGAGAAACTACGGGAGGGCGTTAGGGAGTACGAGCTCGCAGCAGAGGCCGCCTACACCATGATGAGGAACGGCGCAGAGGGATACGCCTTCGACTTCATAGTTGCTTCAGGGCCAAGATCGGCCTACCCCCACTCGGGGGTCACGGATAGGAAGATAAAGAGGGGTGACCTCGTCACCGTCGACATGGGTGCCACATACATGGGCTATAGGTCCGATCTAACACGCACCTTCATCCTGGGGCCACCGACCGAGAAACAGGCTGAGATATACGAGACGGTCCTCGAAGCCAACGAGGCGGCGTTCCCTGAGATAAAAGCAGGTGCCAAGGGAGGAGACGTGGACGGAGTCGCGAGGAGGATCATAGAGGATGCTGGCTACGGAGAATACTTCATCCATTCATTGGGACACGGCGTCGGCCTCGAGGTCCACGAGCCGCCCTCCTTGCGGAAGGACGGCGAGGATGTACTGGAAGCAGGCAACGTGGTCTCAAACGAGCCGGGAGTCTATATTCATGGTTACGGTGGAGTCAGGACCGAGGACACTGTCCTGGTCTCAGGGGGCGGTCCTGCTAGCCTCACCCGCTTCCCCAAGGGACTCGAATCCGTCAGGGTGTGAGGCTACTTGCCGAACCTCCTGTGCCTCTGCTGGTAGCTCCTTATCGCCCTCTCAAGGTCTATCTTCCTGAAGTCGGGCCAGTAGACATCCACGATGAAGAGCTCGCTATAGGCCGACTGCCATATTAGGAAGTTGCTTATCCTGTGCTCAGAGGTCCTTACGACCAGGTCTGGGTCCTGCTGGGGGAGGTGGGCCGTGTATAGGTTCTCTGCTATCATATCCTCGTCTATCTCCCAGGGCTCTAGCTCTCCCCTCTTCACCCTCTCCGCGATCTTCCTCGTCGCGTCGACGATCTCTGCCCTCCCGCCGTAGGCGAGGGCGACGTTCAGGTAGAACCTGTCGTAGTCCTTGGTGGCCTCCTCCACTTCGTGGATCATCTTCTGGAGCCGCTCCGGTAGGAGGTTTATCCTTCCTATCGCCTTTATGCAGACCCTGTTGTCGTGGATGACGTCGGACCCGATTACCTCCTCAAGGGTCTCCTCGTAGAGGCTCATCAGGGCGTCCACCTCCTCCTTGGAGCGATTGAAGTTCTCCATGGAGAAGCCGTACATGGTCACCGTCTCTATGCCTAGATCGAGGCACCAGTTGAGGAACGCCTTTACCTTGTTCGCCCCCTCCTTATGCCCCTCCCAGGGAACCATTTCTCGGGCCGCGGCCCACCTCCTGTTCCCATCCAGGATGACCCCTATGTGGGCGGGTTTCTTTCCCGAGCCTATCTGCATTCGAAGCCATTTGTCGTAGAGCCTGTAGATGCCGAGGGCGGAGAGAAGGCCTCGAAGCATTAAGGGTACCTCCATACATTTTGGTTGGACATGTTTAAAATCATAACGTAATCTAAATCAATGAGTTCGGTCATCTCACCTGAACGTGATCCTCTTGAACCTGCTGTAGATCACGACCACCGAGGCTATAGTGGTCGTTACGCTGGCGATGGTGAAGAAGACGAGGGGGGACCATAGGGAGACGGTCTTCCCGGGCTCCATCAGGACCTTCGCCAACTCTACAATGATGAACCTGAGCCAGAAAACCACTATCATGCCCACGACGTTCTGCCAGATCTTCTCGTCCCTCTGCATGTAGTAGGAGGCGAGGCCGCCGATGAGGGAGACCATCACTCCCAGGATTATGAAGTCTATACCCCTCATGAGGAATGCGCCCAGAAGAGTTGGGATGTACTGGGCCCAGAAGGATAGGTCCCAGAAGGGCTGGGCGGGCTGCGGGATGTACTGGGTCGAGTAGCTCAGGCCCTGGTAGAAGCCCACCAGCGATAGGATGATGCCGCCCCCCGTCGAGGCCATTGTGATCTGCTGATCGATTGGAGGGAGCCTGAGCCTGATCATTGCCAGCTTCTCGTCCCAGCCGAACCCCTTCACGAAGAGCACTATGCCCATTATCACGGTGACCACCATCCCCGCATTCTCAAGCTGGTTCGAGGCGAGGAGGAAGCCGAGGATGACCAGGATGATGCCGGGAACGCCGAGTGTGATCCTCGAGTAGTATGGGTCCTCCATGAGCATCTTCAGGTACCTGAACATGACGGCCCAGGTCTCCTCGATGCGCTCGCTGTGCTTCACCACGACGTGGTGGATGGAGGTGATGGGGATCCGGGACTGTATGATTGGGACAAGAGACTCATCGGAGTACCCATCTGTCACCAAAACGACACCGGTAGGCTCGAAGGACGAGAGCACGTCTGTGAGCTCCCTAATCATCTTCAGGTCCGCGTCGATGCCCCCCATCTGGGCGCCCGAGACCGTAGCCACCTCGTAGTCTACATCGGGATACTCCTTCGAGAGCCTGTCGTACAGCTTCACGGCGCCGAACATGGCGTTGGCGTCAGCCTCCTCCGGGTCCGAGAGGAGGAGGAGGGTAGCGGCCTTGACATTCTCGTCTCTGCCCACGACGGGGGTCTCGACTTCGGCCTTGAGGCCTATGTCGTCGTCCCCGTCTATGCAGAGGATCAAGGTCCTCTCCCTGGCTTCCGCTACCCCTGACATGGTACTTGTGTTACTTTGTTGCGGGGCTATATATCCGTTCTTAGAAGGGTAGAGCCTACATACAAGGTAGAAAGAGAATAAAAGACGGGTTAGAGCTGGAGGTTGAGGGCCTCCTTCAGCCCCTTGTAGCGGTTCCTTATGGTGACCTCCGTTATGCCTGCTGCGTCTGCTATCATCTTCTGGGTCCTCTTCTCGTCGTTCATCACGCAGGCTATGTAGAGGGCGGCTGCTGCGAGGCCCATGGGGTCCTTCCCGGCTGTGGTCTTCAGCCTCTCCGCCTCCCTGAGGATGTCCACGGCCTTCTGCTGGGTCTTCTCCCCTATCCCCACCTTGGCCGCTATCTTGGGAACCCTGAGCTGGGCTGCTGGTATGGGCATCTGGAGGTCAAGCTCCCTCAGCAGCAGCCTGTAGCAGCGGGCTATGTCCTTCTTGTCTATGGGGCTGTGCCTGCTTATCTCCCGGAGGGTCCTAGGGGTCTGGGTGATCCTGCACGCAGCGTACAGGGAAGCCGCCGCTATCGCAGATATAGACCTCCCCCTCACCAGGCCCTTGTCGAGGGACTTCCTGTAGATGACTGCCGCCTTCTCCTTGATGTTGGGTGGTATGTGGAGTTTGTCCGAGAGCCTGTCAAGCTCGGCCATGGCCTGGGCCAGGTTCCTGTCCACGGAGCTGTGGACCCGGGACCTTATCTGCCACTTCCTGAGCCTGAGCATCTGGAGCTTCGTGTTGAGGGGGATCTTCCTGCCGAAGGCGTCCCTCCCCACCCGTCCGATCATGGTGGTTAGGCCCTTGTCGTGCACGGAGAAGGAGAGGGGCACCCCCACCCTGCTCCTGGTATCCTTCTCGTTCTGGGTGAAGGCCCTCCACTCGGGCCCCTTGTTCACAAGGGATTCTGTCAGGACGAGGCCGCAGCCGCCGCATATGATCTCCCCCGAGTCCTCGTCGTGGATTATGTTCCTGCTCCCGCACTCGGGGCAAAAATCCTCCTCTTTGAGGTTTTCTCTCCTGTTGGTCATGTTCTCACACATTACCAAAGCGGTCTGCGGCTCAATCATGCCAAAATCTGAATCCCTGTAGATTCAGAAGATTCTGGAACAATCGAAGCACTACCTTTCCCTGCAGGGGTTATATTTAAGTCTTTCGCTTTGACCCAATATATTCTATAGAAGTATACAAATTGTATATATTTACTTTTATATAAAAATAGACTAAATATGGGCAATGGTCGCTCTCCGACGTTTTGTCCTTCCTAACCCATTCACCTCTGAATAGACCTTGGAGGAAAAAGGATAAAACGTGATCTACTCGTAACTGTATCGGTGTTGTCCTGTGGCGACTCTACCAAGGGGGATCAGAGGCATCTTCAACAATTTCATCGAGGCTCTCGCCCGGCAGACTACTGTCTCTGCCGTGGGGCTCTTCGGCAGTTGGAGCAGGTACGACGCCTCGCCCAGTAGCGATTACGACATACTGGTGGCCGTAAGGGGAGGGACGGACTATGAGCTCCATGAGCTCGTGGAGTACGACGGGCTGCTCATGGACATAACCAGGGTTTCCACAGGCCGGATGGAGGCTGTTGTGGACCCTAGGATCGACCAGGTGCTCCACGAGACGATCATCCTGTACGACCCCAGCGGGATGCTCAAGAGGGCTAGGGACTGGTTGGAGCAGAACTACAGGACTCCTGGCAGGATCGAGGTGAGGACGGAGCAGTACCTCCAGGCGGCGGACACCTACTTCAGCAGGGCCTCTGCCTCGATGGTGAGGAACGACCTTGAGACTGCCTGCCTCTTCTCGGACCTGAGCATGGTCCCCGTCGCGGAGACCGTCATGGACCTGGCGGGCTACCCCATCACGAGGAGCTCCTTCCTCTGGAACCTCAGGAGGTCCTGCGACAGGGTGAACCTACCTGGGATATATAAGACCGTCATCAGCAATGCCCGCCTGTCTGGGCTCATCAGGGCGGACGTGGAGGAGTACCTGGAGAGGTTCGTGGGTCTATGGAGGAGGATAAACCAGTACATGGC
>CAYGAH010000282.1:0-2369 GCA_964347685.1 uncultured Candidatus Bathyarchaeia archaeon
CCAACCGGCGGGGAGACGCCCTTCCTCGTCGACTACGCCACGTCGGTGGTGGCCCACGGGAAGGTGAGGGTCGCCCAGTCAAAGCACGCGAAGATCCCCGAGGAATGGACCAGGGACAGATACGACAGGGTGACCGAGGACCCCTTCGACCTAAACGACGGCGGATGGCTCCTCCCCTTTGGCTCCTACAAGGGGTACGGCCTCCAGCTCATAGACGAGCTCCTGGGCGCCGTCCTCACCGGCTCCAGGACGGGCCTATCGGGCGTAAAGGAGCCGCCATCCCCTAACGGCGTCCTAGCCATAGCCATCAACCCCGAGGCCTTCGTAGGAGCCGGGGCCTTCGAGGAGGGGGCCGGGACTCTTCTGAAGAGGGTGAAGGCCATAACCCCAGAGGCGGGGGGGAGGGTGCTGGTGCCCGGGGAACCAGAGAAAGAATCAAGGGAGCGAAGGCTCAAGGAAGGCATACTCCTCCCCGACGAGACCTGGGAGAAGATATCCGCCCTCGCCGAGGAGCTTGGCATAGACCCGGGATTGGTAAAGGGATAGTTCCAAGACCGCTACTTAGGGGAAGCGACCCCTCAGGTGCTTCGATCCTTCTTCCCGATGAGCTCCTCTATCTTCACCACCGCCTTAGTCGTGTGTTCGTCCAGCTGCTTGTTGAGGAGCTCAAGCTGCTCGAGGGTCATGTCCCTGTTCTCCCTCCCCCAGTCCATTATGTTCTCCCACTGGGCGCAGTAGGTCCTGTAGAATATCTGTATCTGGGTGAGGTCCCCAACGATCTTCTGCACCCCCCTTTGGGGGACAAGGTAGAAGCTCGCGATGAGGTTGACGACCCCCAGCCCCCCCAAGGCAGTCGAGTACATGCCCAGCCCGCTCGTCCAGATGTAAAGGGCCGCGTAGGCGATGAACACGACCCCCGCGGCCACGACGACGAAGTTCATGATGAGGCTCATCCTGAATGCCCTCTCTGCGTGGCCCACGGTCTGGTAGAAAAGCTCGTCCATCTGCTCCCAGTACTGCTTGGAGTAGTCTTGACCAGGCCTAGGAGGGATCGACCTCAGAGAAATCTCGTCCATGACGCGATACCAGAACGAATTGCCCCCACCAACTAGTTAATAATTACGATCGAGGGAGCACACACCGACCACCCTCCAAAGGGCTTCCCCCGCGGCGCAGCTATAAATAAATCGTGTCGCCCGCTTCTATAACCCGTATGGGCTTCACCTTCCCGACAAGGCTCATCAGGGAGGGGGCCGCCGAGGTGCTCGTCCCAGAGATCGAGCCGGAGGAAGGGGAGCACATAGACCACGCCCGCTCCAGGTCCCCAGTATTCTACAACCCCGTGATGAGGCTGAACAGGGACACCGCCGTCCTCGCCCTCGCCGCCCACCAGAGGAGGCTCGGGAAGCCCGTCGAGGCCTGCGAGCCCATGTGCGGCAGCGGCGTCAGGGGGATAAGGCTCACCCTCGAGGTCGAGGAGGTAGGTCTCGTGGTCATGGGGGACTGGAACCCCGTCGCCGTCAGGCTAGCGGAGAAGAACGCCTCCCTCAACGGGGTCACAGACAGGATCAGGGTAAGGAGGATAGAGGCCAACCTCCTCCTACGCCTCCACGAGGGCCACAGGAGCCGGTTCGACTACGTAGACATAGACCCCTACGGCTCCCCAGCAGAGTTCCTAGACTCCGCCGTGGCAGCCTCCAAGAACAACGGGATGCTAGCCCTCACAGCGACGGACATGGCCCCCCTCTGCGGGGTGAACCCGAGGGCCTGCCTCAGGAAGTACGGGGGCACCCCCCTCAGGACGAACTACTGCCACGAGGTAGCCCTCAGGCTCCTGGCCGGGGCCCTGGTACGTGTCGCCGCCGTCCACGAGGTGGCCACCATCCCGGTGTTCAGCTACTACGCAGACCACTACGTAAGGCTATACGCCGTCCTCAGGAGGGGGGCGAGGCGGGCCGACAGGGCCCTCGGGGAGATGGGGTACATCCTCCACTGCCCCAGGTGCTCCCACAGGAAAGCCGTCAAAGCCAGAAGCCTCGTGGAGGCCTCCTGCGAAGCCTGCGGCTCCGAGATGTCAACAGGAGGCCCCCTCTGGCTCGGGGAACTCGCCGAGGCGGACTTCTGCGGGGAGATGCTGGACCTGGCCGAGGGGTCCGGGCTCGGGGGTTCCGGGAGGCTCATGGAGCTCATAGGGCTGGTGAGGGGGGAGGTGGGCTACCCCCCGACCTTCATAGACGTGGACGAGGTCTCCTCCAGGCTCGGGAAGGCATCGATCCCCACCACCGGGTTCCTGGACGCCCTGAGGGGAGCCGGATTCAGGGCCGTGAGGACCCACTTCGACGGGAGAGGGGTCAAGACGGACGCCAGCC
>CAYGAH010000283.1:0-13875 GCA_964347685.1 uncultured Candidatus Bathyarchaeia archaeon
TAAATTTCGTTATATGTTTTTGTTTGGTGTTTTTTCTTTTTAATTTATTTGATTGAAAAATAGAAAATCTTTTTATGCCTTGACTTTCCCAACGACTGGGAGTAAATTAAATGTCCTTATTAGAGATCATAAAGACGAGAAGGAGCATAAGGAGCTTCCTGGACAAGCCCCTTTCGAACGATGACGTGATCCAGATATTGGATGCCGGGCGGCTCGCCCCCTCGGGGTTCAACAGGCAGCCCTGGAGGTTCATCTACGTAGACGATCCCAAGGTCCTCAGGATGGTCAAGAACTGTTCTCCGGGCTTCTACGGAGATGCGGTCGCGGCCATCGTCATCGGGATAGAGGAAAGGAAGGACGCCTTCGAGAGGGAGCGATCGAGAGCCTTCCACCGCGAAGATCGCGGCGACATAATCGGAGTTTTGGATGTTGGTTTCGCCGCAGAGAACATCCTGCTCGCTGCCCACTCCCTGGGCCTAGGCGGGTGCGCAATAGCGTCGTTCAACGAGCTTGGGGTAAAGAAGGTGCTCAGGGCCCCGGAGAACTGGAGGCCCATGTTGGTCATCTCCCTGGGATACACGGAAAAAGCCCCGAAGATGCCCGCCAAAAAACCATTATCGGACATCGTATACATCAACGAGTACGGGAAGGGATGGGACGCATTGGAGGGATGTGATTGAGCGCCACCCTAGATGATGAGGTCTTCGACCTAGCGGTCCGCACATTGAACTACGCTATAGAGTTCGCAAACACGGGGGGGTACGCATCCCTCAGGCTGACGGACGTCCTGGGCGGCATCCTCGGCGTAGCCCTCCAGATGGAGGGGGTCTCCCACAAGGAGTTCTACAGGGAGACTAAGGAGAGGATCGAGGGACGGGACCTACTGGCTGGGGGAGAAGAGAAGTCCAAGTTCCTGGACGAGCTCCTGGCGATGTTCATAGAAGAATGGAGAAAATAAGACGCCCAATAATTCATTTTATATTTCATGCGCCAAGAGGACGCTTGAACTCCGGTGCTGCATCTGATGATGTCTTTTCTTTAACGTTAGTTTGGCTCGGAGATGTTCGTTTGAATTGATAAAAATGTGATTGGGTGGTCACATCAGCCTCTTCTTTTTCGGGGGCTTTGGGAAGGCCTTCTTGCTCTGGGATAGTCCCAGTTTGATTATCATCTCAAGGGTCTTCAAAGCGACTGCGCTGTTTTCTATGACCGGGACATCCAGGTTCTCCTTGAGGTACTTGACGGGTTCTATCAGGGCCCCACAATTCGCATATACGATGTCCGCGCCGTCCTCCTCTATTGCCTTCTTCGCCGCGTTTAACATCCCCTCTTTGATCTCGTCCATCTTTTCGAAGATGTCCAGAACTGGGCGTTCCATGGCAACGCCGTACCTCCTAGAGACTGGGGGAGGCAGGCCATACTTTCCCTCCTCCGCGACGGTGATATAATTCTTATCCGTGTCGACGCCCTTGCCTCCAGGTCCCACATAGGCTAGCTTTTTCCCTAATTGAAATACCAGGTGGAGGCTGGGCTCCGCTATCCCAACGACGGGGATCGTCAGGGCCTGCTTGGCCGCCTCCAGTGCTGGGTCCATACCGCAGTACAAGATGACGCCGTCATAACCCTCTTCTTCGGCTTTCTCAGCCTCTCTTAAAGCGAACAGTTTCGCCCAGGCTTCATCATATTCTGACGTTATGGATTCGGGTCCCTTTTTAATGTTTATAATGTCTATCTCTGTTTCAGGATCCTTATATGCTTCATATTGTTCTCGTATTATTTCATTCCATTTACTTGTAGATACAGGTACCACTACTTTAATTCTCATGGGTATCCGATAAATTACTCTCCATTTTAATTTAAATTTGTTGTCTTGTTCAACAAGGGTTGATTTTTTAGGTAATAAAACTTTATATAAGTTAT
This sequence comes from uncultured Candidatus Bathyarchaeia archaeon, assembly GCA_964347685.1. GTDB lineage: Archaea > Thermoproteota > Bathyarchaeia > TCS64 > TCS64 > CAYGAH01. The sequence continues at coordinate 1,921 of CAYGAH010000283.1, forward strand.
GAATACAAATCTTTGAGGGATGACATTGGAAAATCGGAATATGCTTATAGGAATAGTCGTAGTAATAATTATTATCGGTGCTGGAGCATACTATCTCTTTTCGAGGCCGAAGCCTTCTCCTGAGCCATCTCCGTCCCCATCCCCGTCTCCATCCCCGTCTCCATCCCCGTCTCCTTCGCCATCTCCTAGTCCAACACCTGGGCATGACGGTATTGCGCACTACACGGTAGCCTTCCCAACATCGGTCGACCCCACAGTCAGAACCGATTTCTCAAGCACACGTGCACAGACCCATGTATATGATACACTCGTCTACCCCGATTACGATCTGGTTTTACAGCCAGCCATCGCCGAAGACTGGGTTGTATCAGAAGATGGTCTAACGTATACGTTCACGATCAAGAAAGGAATCAAATTCCACGACGGTACAGAGGTCAAGGCTGAAGATGTCGAGTTCTCGATGAACAGGCTATTGGACACGGGGGGAGGATGGGCGGCCAACTTCTTACCCTATGTGGAGAGCGTGAGTACATTAGACGAATACGAGGTCGAGTTGAAACTGAATCAGCCGTATGCGCCTTTCTTATGGATCCTAACAAGGCTGCACATCCTAAACAAGGACCTTGTTATGGAACACCTCGTTAAACCGGGCGCTTATGGAGAATATGGAGACTATGGACAGGAGTGGTTGACGACCCATGACGCCGGCTCCGGGCCATACACGGTGAAGGAATTCCGGCTAGAAGAGGTGCTGATCCTTGAACTATTCGAAGACTATTGGGGAGAGATCAAACCTCGAGCCCCCAAGGAAATACATCAAATAGGTACCACTGAACCCATGACAGTTAGGACGATGATGTCCAACAGGGAACTGGAGATCACGGACCAGTGGCAATCCCCAGAGGCCTTCGAGGCCCTGGACGCGATACCCGGCGTAGATGTGGCTAACCTGATGAGCGGAAGCCACTTCAGGGTACTATTGAACAACCAGCGGGCCCCCACAGACGATGTGCATTTCAGAAGGGCTCTCAGCTACGTTATGGACTATGACACGGTTGCTGAACTCTGGCCTGGCTCGAGTCAGCTAAAGGGGCCGGTGCCAGATAACATAGCCGGGTTCAACCCGGACGTGAACTACTATTCCTACAACATAGAAAAGGCCAAGGAGGAGTTGCAGAAGTCAAAATACTATGATCAGCTCGATGAGATTACGGTAGATTTCTGGTGGGTCGCTGAGGTACCTCTAGAGGAGAAGGTGGCCATAATGTTCGCGACCGCCGCTGAGGAAGCTGGAATCCACGTCACTGTAACCAAACAGCCCTGGCTAGCCTGCGTTGAAGCATCAAGAGACAAGGACTTATGCCCGAACGCCATCCCGATGATCGGTTCTGCAACCTACCCTGAGGCAGGGGCTTACTTCGAGACGTACCACTCTAGATGGGCTCCCACTAACTTCGTCTGGCACGAGAATGCTACGACCGATGCCATGATCGAGGACATGCTCTCAACGACTGATCGCGAGGCAAGATTCGAGAAATATTACGAGTTCCAGAACCACGCACTAGATCAGGCCTGGGTGATCTGGACCCTCCAGATACCAGAACAACACGCCTACCAGACCGAATACATAGATTGGCCGGCTGCAAAGGGACAGGTAATCCCGTTGATGGGTGCCAATGATCGCTGGAACCTTATCGAGGTATATCCTGAACTTAAACCTTGAATTAAATAAGTTTAAAAGAACCTTTATTTTTTATTCTACAAAAAGGGGAGAATTCAAGGATTAAATGGAAGATAGTCCTCATCTCTAAAAAAATATATTAAGACACTATGAACCACAGTTAGGATACGGATTTGATCTCAATGCCTGGTGTTGAAAAAATTATGCAAAGGAGACTAAAAATATGAAAATGTCGCACTTTATAGCTAAAAGGTTGTTTTATAGTATCTTCGTACTGTTAGGGCTCTCCATGGTCATTTTCGCAATGTCCCGGATATTTCCAGGTGACCCAGCGAGGATGGCTTTAGGCACGTTGGCTCCACAGTGGGCCGTAGACAAATTAAGGGAACAGCTTCACCTGAACGACCCAATACACGTTCAGTACTGGATCTGGCTTACGAACGCTCTCCGAGGGGACCTGGGCATGTCCCTGGTTACAAAACGCGCCGTCATGACGGACATCATAACCTTCTTCCCGGCGACCTTTGAACTAGTCGTCTTCTCGATAATCCTCTCCATATCCATATCCATAGTGATCGGGGTAACTGCGGGTCGTCGTGTCAACAGCTGGTTTGACAACTTTGTTCGTTTGGCCTCTTATCTGGGCGTTGCTATGCCCACCTTCGTCTGGGCAATAATAGCGATGTTCCTCTTCTCATATACCTGGCGCATTCTGCCTGCCCTGGGAAGACTCAGCATGGGAATGATTACTCCACCAAGGATAACGGGCATGATCACCGTGGACTCGTTAATCACAGGCAACTTTGTGGCCTTCTTCGACGTACTAAAACATATGCTCCTGCCGGGGAGCGCCCTCGCTATAGGACGAATAGCGCAGGACACGAGGATCATGAGGGCCAGCATAGTTGAGAACCTTAGAAAGGACTACATAGCTGCCGCAACGTCCTATGGGATTCCTGAGAGGTTGGTGATGTTCAAATATCTCATGAAACCCTCGCTCATACCCGTGGTGTCGATCATGGGGCTCGAGATATCGGGTTCCATGGCGGGTTCGTTCATAATAGAGTTCATATTCAACTGGCCTGGTTTCGGCAAATACGGCGCCAATGCCATGCTCAACAAGGATTTGAACGCCATCATCGGCTCGGTCATGATAGTGGGGGTTTTCTTCGCCCTCATAAACATCGTGGTCGATGTAATCATAGCGTATTTAGATCCAAGGATTAGGATGGCTGTCAGAAGCGAATAGGTGAAGCGCTTTGGAGAGATTAGGGATGAATAGAAAGTCCATGCAGAAGAACTGGTACAAGTTCTCGAGGAACCCCCTATCCATCATCGGGCTGGTCGTCGTGGCGGTCATCATATTTATCACGCTATTTGCGAACTTCATCGCTCCATACCCAGAGCACGCGGGGTGGTTCACTGATTTTGACAACGCGAAGTTGTCCCCTTCCTTTAATCATCCGTTCGGCACCGATACGATGGGCAGGGACGTCTTGAGCAGGGTGATGTTCGGGTTTAGGTATTCGCTGATGATGGCTCTTATGGTGCTCATCATCGTCGTGCCCACAGGGACCTTCCTAGGTTTGATAGCGGGATACTACAACAACACGTGGCTCGACACAATAATCATGAGGCTTACGGACATATTCGTGGCCATACCTTCCCTGGTCCTAGCAATGATGATAAGCGCCCTGCTTAAGCCCAGCCTGTTCAATGCGATGATAGCTGTGACCATACTCTGGTGGCCTTGGTACACGCGCCTTGTTTATGGCATCGCTTCCTCGCTCAGGAACGAATATTTCATCCAATCTGCCGAGATGATAGGCGCCAGCCCACTCCACATCCTCTTCAGGGAGATTCTTCCCAACACCCTCGCACCGATCTTCACCAAAATGACCCTTGATGTGGCTTGGGTGATACTCATAGGCTCCAGCCTTAGCTTCATCGGGCTGGGCGCCCAGCCCCCCACCCCCGACCTCGGGACCATGGTCTGAGACGGGTACAAGTACATGCCCGAGCTATGGTGGATATCTATATTCCCAGGCCTAGCCATCGTACTAACGATACTAGGGTTCAACCTTTTAGGGGACGGCATAAGAGACATGCTCGCTGCAGAGGCATACTAGACATGAAAGAAACACTATTGGATATCCAAGACCTGTACGTGAACTATCAGATCTATGAGGGAACGCTGAAGGTGCTGAACGGCGTCAACCTAACGATCGGAAAGGGCGAAAAGGTCGGTTTAATCGGCGAGACGGGCTGCGGCAAAACGACCACCATGAAATGCATATTGAGGATCCTCCCCCAGCCGCCGGCGATCATCCCCGGCGGCAGGATATTTTTCGATGGGGAGGAAGTTTTCAAGATGGGTTCTAAGAGCCTCAACAGGCTCAGAAGGCTGGACATCTCGATGATATTCCAGGACCCCACCGCCTCCCTCAACCCCGTGTTCAAGATCGGTGAACAGCTCGGAGACGTCATCAAATACGGCGCCCTGGAATCGGGAGAGTCTTTGTCAAAGGAGGAGATCAAGAGGAGGAGCGTTGACATCCTCAAGGAGGTAGCCCTGCCGGACCCTGAGAGGCTTCTGGACAACTATCCGATCCAGCTGAGTGGAGGCATGAGGCAGAGGATCTGCATCGCCATGGCCCTGATCTCGGCCAACAAACTGCTCATCGCCGACGAGCCCAGCACCAACCTGGACGTGACCATAGGGGATCAGGTCCTGCGCTTGATAGGGAACCTGGTCGAGGAGAAAGGCACTTCGGTTATCCTGATAAGCCACGCGCTTGGGGCCGTGAAGGGTCTGGTCGATAGGGTCTCGGTCATGTACGCAGGGAATATGATAGAAGACGCCAAGAAAGAGGTTCTATTCTCGGACCCCCTGCACCCCTATACAAGGGGCCTCATAAACTCGGTCCCCAAGCTGACGGGTGGGGGGATCCCAGAGGGGATCAGCGGCAGGCTACCCAATTACATAGACCCCCCCACAGGCTGCAGATTTTCACCGAGGTGTGTACATGCCAAGCCTATCTGCAGGGAGAGGACCCCACCCATGATGGATGTCGGTGAAGAGCATAAGGTTGCGTGTTATCTTTACGAGGAGGGAAGGGATTGACGGAGCCATTATTGTCTATCGAGCATCTGAAAAAATACTTCAACACAGATAGAGGGATCGTTAGAGCGGTCGACGACATCAGCTTCGACATAAACAGGGGGGAGACGTTCGGCCTCGTGGGCGAGTCGGGCTCCGGGAAGAGCACCACTGCATTCACCGTTATGGGGGTCTACGCTCCGACGGCTGGAAAGATACTATTCAATGGGGAGGAGGTTTCCCTCACGAGGGTCACGAAACGCCCCCAATCCATCAAGAAAGAGATGCAGATGGTCTTCCAGGACCCAGGCTCTTCGCTTAACCCCAGGCAGAGCATAAGGCAGATACTTGAGCTGCCATTGAAGGTCCACAAAATGGCCGATGGCGACAGGGTCGAGAAAATGATTGAACTGCTAGAAAGGGTAGAGCTGCCTCAGGACTATCTTAGCAGATACCCCCCTGAGATAGGCGGAGGGGAGAAGCAGATGGTGGCCATCGCCAGGGCCATGGCGACGGAGCCTTCCCTTATAGCCCTGGACGAGCCCACCTCAGCCCTGGACGTCTCTATGCAGGGGAAGATCATAAACACTTTGATGAGGCTCCAGAAGGAGTTCAACTACTCCTACCTCTTCATCACCCACGACCTGAGCCTCATGAGGAACGTCGCGACGAGGGTGGGGATCATGTACCTGGGCAAGTTGAACGAGGTGGCCCCGGCGTCCGAGTTCTTCCATAGGCCGCTCCACCCGTACACCCAGATGCTGCTCTCATCGATCCCCGTAGTGAGCGAGGAGGAGGAGAGGATGAAACCGGCTAAGGTAGTCTCCAAGGGGGAGATACCCAGCCCTGTGAACATACCCCCCGGCTGCGTCTTCCACACGAGGTGCATCGAGTGCAGGGACAGCTGCTTCAAGGATGAGCCTGTTATGGTCGAGGTAGAGCCAGACCACTTCGTCAGATGCCACAAGTTTGCAAGCTGAGGACCTTACCGTCGTCCTACCCCACTTTTAAACAAAATCATCGTATCACGCTCATTTTCATCTCCCGGTATAGAAAAAATTCCTTGAATTAGGTATGAAAGCCCAATCGCAAGATTACGTTAATCAAACTTGATAAAAAGGGGAAATCAGTCGGCCCATAGCTGCATTCCGAGTCCCTTCGCGAGCTTTTTCAGCGTCGGCTCCACGAAGATCCCGTTCTCCTCTACGAGTTCGTCGTCTATCCAGACGGAGGGGTTCAGGATGATCCCGTCGGTGTGGCACGGCAGGTCGGGGCTCCCCAGCCCTATGCCCATCTCCACGCAGCCGAAGACCCTCTCGTCCTCGACTATGTCGCCTGATATCCGTTTGACTCCTGGATTGTACCCTGTGGAGACGTGCAGCATACTGTAGGCGTCAGGGTCGTTGAAGTGGGCGAACCAGTTCTTCACTATCCGTGCCTCCTGATGGTCCGAGACTATATCGACCACCTTGCCGTCCTTGACCCTCATCTCGAGTGGCTCCTTCAGAGCCCCGACCTCGGAGGGGGGCCAGAAGGCGCCGTCGAAAACGAGGGTCCCGTTCAGTGTCTTAGGGTTCGCGTTAAGGCTGCCCTGCCCCCCCAACATGCCCCCCCTCGGGCGTGGTTTGCCTGGCTCTACGCCCCTGGCCCTCATCAGCTCCTCGAACTCTTCCTTGGTGAAGAACTTGAAGGTGACGTCGGTCCCTGCCCTGTTGGTGACCCTGCCGCCTTCCTTCCCCCTCTCCACGACTTTCTTGTAGGCTTCTCCGAACTCCTGCATCTCCTCGTAGAGCTCTGGGTTGATGCACCTAACCATCATGTCGGCGTTCATGCCCGTCAGGCACTTCATCGCTATCCCCTTTTTCCTCGCCTTGGCCCACATCGCGGAGTGGACCAGATAGGCGACAGCGAACTCTATCACCATGTCGGCGGCCATCACAGCCGCCTCGACGGGCTCTGGGGGAGGCAGGTCTATGTCCCCTTTTGTCTCGTACCAGACTGTGGTGACCTTGGCTCCGATGGTGTGGGCAGCGGCCGAGGTCGCCTGGACAACCCTCGGGTCCGTCGCCGTGTCTGAGTAGATGACCACGTTCTCCCCCGGCCTTATCTCAAGTATTTTTCTGCACAGGTAGTCTGCCGATCGGGCGAGTTCCATCCATTTGTAGGTTGGATACTGCCTCTCCGTCCCGAATTCAGACCATCCCTCGGAAGAAAAAGACATTTAACTCCTCCGCTAATCCATTCGTTCTACTAGTTATTTAAAACTTATAATGGCCTCATATAATTAGTGAGAAAAAAATGTAATGATAAAGATTTTTATATTTGTACATCTTCTCCCTTTCATATGTTAGGTAGAAAAATTCTATAATTTTAATTCCTTTTTTTCTAATTTATAAGCATGAGCAGTGCAACTCCTCTATATAATTCTTACTTTTATATTACTCGGAAACGTTCAAATGAACCTCCTAATTCAAACTATAAATATTACTTGCCAAGATACCAACACCTAAAATAGTTCTAGGTCGAGGGTGGAGGGCTGTATTGGGTCATAAACCGGGTTGGGGATTTTTGGGCGTGAGGGGGAACGCCCTCGTCATGTCCATAACAGAGCCCATCGGCCAGGGGGTCCTCTTCCTCACATCCACCTTCTGGTCCCTCTACGTCCTCGAACTCGGGGCATCCCTATACATAATAGGCCTCCTCAGTCTCATCTCCGGCCTCATACGGGTAATGGTGCAGGTGCCCGTCGGCTACGTAACGGACAGGATGGGCCGTAAGAGGCTGGTGGTCTGGGGCGGCATCATAGCTTCCTTCGCCCCCTTCACATATCTCTTCGCCACCAGATGGGAGCACCTTATCCCCGGGGTGATCCTGGAGGCGTTCACCAACATAGTGCTTCCCGCAAGGCAGGCGATGTTCGCAGACGCCGTGGACGCCGACAGGCGGGCCACTGCGTTCGCGGCCATACACACCCTCTTCGCCGTCTTCTCTACCATAATGCCCGTGATAGGGGGTTTCCTGCTGGAGAGGACAGGGCTCCTCCCGGGCATGCGCGTCGCCCTTCTCTTCTCGGGGGTAGTCATGTTGATAACTGGCCTGGCCCGGGCGGTTTTTTTGAGGGAGACCATGACCGTCGGAACGAGACCCTCAGGAGGATTCAGCCTTAAGGGCACCCTCATAGAAATGTTTGAGCCGGTCATAACTTTGAGGGCCCTCAGGGTGGCGGTCATCGGGGCCTTCCTATACTCCCTCGCCGTGGGTTTTCTCAGGAGCTACAGCGTCGTATACGCCGTCGATCTCATCGGCCTGTCGAAGGTCGAATGGGGGGTGGTCGCGGGGGGGATGGGGGTCGTGGGGATACTGACCAGGATACCCATAGGACTGATGATAGACAGGTTCAGCAGGAAGCTGTGCATCTTGATGAGCTACGCCACTCGCCCCTTTTTCATCCTCGCCTTCACCCTGGCCACCGGCTTCCCCCAGGTCCTCATAGTGCAGATGGCCGACAACGTCCTGAGCTACATACAGCAGCCGGCCCTGGAGGCCCTGGCCATAGACGTCACGCCGAGGCAGAGGAGGGGCAGGGCCTACGGGGCGTTGAACACGATACCGGGCATCGCTTTGACCGTCTCCCCCATGCTGGGGGCCCTCGTCTGGGAGGCTTTCGGGGCCTCGTGGGCCTTCTACGCCTCGGCCTTTTTCTCTTCTGCGGCAGCCTTAATCCTTCACGTTTTCCTGCAGGAGCCGGAAGAGAGGGAAGATTGACAAATTTTTTTCGAGGTTTCCGAGGTTTCTTGCGCGAATATTCTTGGAAGCTGTAAATCGGCGAGGCATCCGGTGGGGTGGCTGTTGAGCGCTCCTTTTCCCTGTGAACTCTTAAGTGTGCAAAGCGCGTATTCGAGTAGTCGGTGATCTAGATGCCGGAATTGTACGAGTTCGAGCTGGGGAAGGCCGCCGATATCCTCGCCAGGGAGCTTTTCAAGCTTAAGCCTGGGGAGACCTTCGTGATAACGGCAGATACAGAGTCGGACGCTAGGGTCGTGGAGGCAACGGCCCGGGCGGCGTTCTCCGCCGGAGCCAAGCCCATGGTTGTCTGGCTCGCCTCCCCCCTCGGCGTGGGTAAGGCGGCGGACCCCATGCTTCCCAAGGAGGCTTTGACGGGCGCTCTGAATGGGGCAGACGCCTGGGTGGAGTTCAACAACCAGTGGCTCCTATACTCGACGGTCTACGACGCCGTTATGAGGGAGAACAAGCGTATGCGGTACCTCTGCCTCGTCGGCATGAACGCCGACATGATGGTTAGGTGCATAGGCAGGATAGACTACCCCACCCTCGCCGAGTTCATAACTATGCTCTCTGAAATGACCGTAAAGGCCAAAGAGATACGTGTTACGACCCCCGCCGGGACGGACGTGGCATTCAGGAACATGGAGGGAACCACGGCACCTTTGAGGGGATTCCCAGACAAGCCCGGCTCCCACATGATGGCCGGCCAGATAGGCTGGAGGATAGTCCGTGAGTCCGTCAACGGAAAGATAGTGTACGATGGTTCCCTCGTCCCCCCCGTAGGCCTCCTGAAGGAGCCCGTCGCACTCCATGTGAAGAACGGGAAGATAGTGGAGATCGAGGGCGGCCACGAGGCCAGGGAGTATGAGACCTGGCTGAGGAGCTTCGACCACCCAAACATGCTCAGGGTGGCCCACATATGCTACGGATTCAACCCGGGGGCTAAGCTCACCGGGGACATAGTCGAGGACGAGAGGGTATGGGGATGCACAGAGTGGGGTGTAGGTAACCATCCTGGGATGCCTGCGCCTTCGCACTCGGACGGTATATGCCTTAACTCCTCGGTGTGGCTGGATGGGGAGCAGGTGCTCGATGAGGGAAAATTGACACACCCAAAGCTTGCGGAACTAGCCAGGAAGCTAGGTAGGCAGTAGTTCATGCTTCGTTCAAGCTATCTCCTAAACCGTCTTTCCCTCACTCGGAAATGCTAAAATGTTTTAGTCGATGGTGAAAGAGATGTTTGCCTGTAACTTGCTCCACGTTTTTTCCCTTGAAAATTGAATGGGGAGAGTTCATGAAGACCCGAGCATACCTGATAATCTCCCTTTTCTTGTTGGCGGAGTCTTTATCCGCCTTCTACGTCTTCAACTACACAGTTAGGACCCGAAAACCTATCCTGACATACGAGAGCGGGGAAGAGATAATTTGTTTCAGCATCTCTAACTCGGGAAACTCTTTTGTAATCGGAAGCTCGAACGGGTTGGTTTCATATTTCTCGAAGGGTAAATTGGCCCCCAGCTGGGTTTACCACGGCGCATCGGAGGTCCTCAGCGTGGCGTTGTCCCCGGAAGGGGATTACGCAGTCTCTTTAGACGTCAACGACACCATCAACTTGTTTTCCGGTTCGCCTTACGTCGTACAAAACGAGACCCACCCAAGATGGACCTATCGGCTCAAAGACGGAGCCGTCTCTGGCGTCTACTCGTTGGGAGGGATACCCCCCCTGATCTTCATTTTGGCGACCGTAGAAGGACGGATCAAGCTACTCTCAAACAGAGGGTTGGTCTGGGAATATAAGACCGGGGCGCCACGTGTGGTGGCTGAGATGTCCTCTGATGGGCGTTGGGTCGCCTCGGCCGACTCTGGGGGCGGTGTCTGTCTATTCAGCGTTAACAGCGCAGAGCCCCTTTGGAGAGCCCCTACCGAATTGACCGACATATCTCTGTCTTTATCCCAGAATGGACACATGGTCGTCGGCGGGGCGCATGGAGACGGAGGGGGGCGGATATATGTCCTCCTACTTGAGAGCGGCGAGATCGCCTGGGAATGGCTGGCCGATGAGCCGATCCGTTCCGTTTCGATATCGAGCGATGGTTCAAGCGTTGTGGCTTATCAGGGGGATGGGGAGGCATATGTCCTCAGTAAAGATGGGGACAGGATAAGGAAGAGATCCATCGAAATCCCATGCGGGGTGGACTACGTCTGGTCTCCTCCCTTCGGCCCTTATGTCCTTGCTTTGAGCCCCGAGGGATGCGTATACTTCTTCTACATCCCCCGATCCACTCCCCTCTGGAAGTACGACGCCGGGGGCAAGATCCCAAAGGTCGAGGCCACATCTACCGGAGACAAGGTCTTCATAGCCACGGGCCGAGAGGTCGCAGTCGTGTCCAACGAGTTCAGGACCGGATTCATACCGGGTTCTCGGGGCCTGTGGGGGGTGGTTTTTTTCGTTGGGGTTCTCGGAGTGGCGGCCATGGTATACGCCTTGAAGGGCGCCCCTGAATGGCTGGAATTTGACAGGCGGGGCTGGTTTAGCTTACTCCTGGGCCTCGCCTCAGGCGCCTCGGCCGCTCTCCTCGTTCACTGGGACTTCAGGACAGCAGTCATCGCCGGGGTCAGCTGCGCCATAGGGGCCCTCTTGAGCCAGAAAAGGGAAGGCTTCACCATTCTTGTGATGGGCTTTTTCGCCGCGCTGGGGAGTTCGGTCGTATTGGGTTACCTCTCCGGCCTACTGTATTGGTTCAGCGGTTTAGAGAGCGACATAATAACCTTGACCTTCACAAACACGATCGGAGGGGGGAGGATAGGCGTCTTGTACGGGGTCGTGGGGGGCTTCGCGGGCTTGATAACCCCACGACTCCCGTTCCTGCGAAGGGGCCCCCATTCATGACTCTTCAGAGCCGGAGATCAGCCTTCCCCCGGTTACCTGAGACGTTTTGCTCGTGGAGCATTTTTTAGAGGCATGGCTTGTCTCTTTATGAATAAAGAGATATTAATCTGCATGTAAGAAATACCTCATAGAACTTGATTATTTTGAATCAAACCTTTATGCGGTTATCAGAATGCAATTGGATCATCATGAAATAAAAAGGGTTAAATACGGATTTCGTTGAACTGCGTTGATTCGTCGATTTATCCGTGGGATGTTGTAGATGGACTGCGACGTTCTGGTGATAGGCGCGGGGGTGCTGGGCATGAGCACCGCATACTACCTTAAGGAGGGGGACCCTGGGAAGAGGGTCCTGGTCATCGACAGGCTTGGGGGCCCAGGGCAGGGGAACAGCGCGAAGAGCGAGGGGGCCTTCAGGAACGTCTTCACCTCGGAGACGAACTACCTACTGGCAGACTCCACAATAGACGCCTTCTCCCACCTCCAGGGGCTCGGCTA